>NZ_JBIUUS010000005.1:0-338526 GCF_044742585.1 Kitasatospora sp. NPDC087861 | reverse complement strand
TCCACCCCGAAGGGCTTCACCGTTCGACTTGCATGTGTTAAGCACGCCGCCAGCGTTCGTCCTGAGCCAGGATCAAACTCTCCGTGAATGCTTACTCGTAATCGAGTAACACCCGCGTCGAGCGGCACGGCAACCACCGGAATAGGGTGATCCCGCGCACTGCGTCCTCGCTAGTGTTTTACTTCAAAAGGAATCTCCAACCCCGATCAGACGATCGAGGCCGGGGATGTCAACATATCTGGCGTTGACTTTTGGCACGCTGTTGAGTTCTCAAGGAACGGACACTTCCTTCGGACCGCCTTCCAGCAGGCCCTCCGGGTGCTTCGTTCTTTCGTGTTTCCAGCTTATCAGATGTTTTCCGCTCCATTTTCCGGAGTTTCATTCATCGGATTTCGCTTTCCGCTTGTCCCCGCTCTCTCGCGGCGACTCCGGAACTGTACGGGGACGGACCCGCCACATGCAAATCGTCCCGCCCTGCTGTCGCAGGACGGGACGATCCGTTGTTCAGGCACCGTCAGGCGCGGCCCATCTCCTCGACGATGGCCGCCGCGAAGGCGTCGATGTCGGCCTCCGTGGTGTCGAAGGAGCACATCCAGCGCACCTCACCGGTGTGCTCGTTCCAGAAGTAGAAGCGGTAGCGCTTCTGCAGCCGCTCGCTCACCTCGCGAGGGAGGATCGCGTACACCGCGTTCGACTGGACCGGGCGGACGATCTCGACGCCGTCGATCTTCCGGACCGCCGCCTCCAGCCGGCTGGCCATCGCGTTGGCGTGGCCGGCGTTGCGCAGATAGAGGTCGCCGGAGAGCAGCGCCTCGAACTGGACGGAGAGGAAGCGCATCTTCGAGGCGAGCTGCATCGAGGTCTTGCGCAGGAACTTGATGTTGCGCACCCGCTCGGGGTTGAGCACCACCACGACCTCGCCGAACAGCAGGCCGTTCTTCGTCCCGCCGTAGGAGAGCACGTCGACGCCCACGTCCGTGGTGAAGGCGCGCAGCGGCAGGCCGAGCGAGGCGGCGGCGTTGGCCAGGCGGGAGCCGTCGACGTGGACGAGCATGCCGAGCTGGTGGGCGTGCTCGGTGATCGCGCGGATCTCGTCGGGGGTGTAGACGGTGCCGAGCTCGGTGCTCTGGGCGATGGTGACCGCGAGCGGCTGCGCGCGGTGCTCGTCGCCGAAGCCCCAGGCCTGCTGGTCGAGCAGCTCGGGGGTGAGCTTGCCGTCCGGAGTGGGGACGGTGAGCAGCTTGATGCCGCCCATCTTCTCCGGAGCGCCGCCCTCGTCCACGTGGACGTGAGCGGTCTCGGCGCAGACCACGGCGCCCCAGCGCGGGAGCAGCGCCTGGAGGGCGACCACGTTGGCGCCGGTGCCGTTGAACACCGGGTAGGCCTCGGCCTTGTCCCCGAAGTGGCGGCGGAAGACGTCCTGCAGGTGGGCCGTGTAGTCGTCCTCGCCGTACGCGACCTGGTGGCCGCCGTTGGCGAGGGCGATCGCGGCGAGGATCTCCGGGTGCACGCCGGCGTAGTTGTCGCTGGCGAAGCCCCGGACGGCGGGGTCGTGCCGCCGTGCCGCGTCCGTGCGGGTGGGGTCGGTCATCGTGCTGTCAGCCACAGGTGCTGTCCGTTCAGTTCTGCTGCGGGGCGGTCCCAGAGGCCCGCCAGGTGTCCGGCGAGGTCGGCGGTGTCGGTGAAGCCGGCGAACTTCGCCTCCGGCTTCTCGGCCCGCATTTCGGGGCTGACCAGCGCCTTGATGACCAGGATCGCAGCCGCGGCGGTGGGCTCGCCGTCGGAGGCGGTGGTCTCCTTCTTGAAGGAGTCGGCCATGGCGAGGGTCCAGGCCTCGGTGGCGGCCTTGGCGGCCGAGTAGGCGGCGCCGCCCGCGGTGGGCTTGTGGGCGGCGGCGGCGGAGATCATCGCGTAGCGGCCGGCGGGGCTGCGGACCAGGGCGGGCTGGAAGGCCAGCGAGGTGTGCTGGAGGGTGCGCACGACGGTGTCGTGCAGGAAGTCCCAGTCGTCCAGGCGGGTGTCGAAGAAGGTCTTGCTGCCGCGCCAGCCGCCGACCAGGTGGAACAGGCCGTCGACGTGGCCGTGCTCGGCCTCCAGGTGGTCGGCCCAGTCGTGGACCTCCTGCGGGTCGAGCAGGTCGATCACCTGGCCGCTGACCTTGGCTCCGCGCACGGCGACGCGGGTGGAGTCCAGCGCGGACTCGAGGCGCCGGGCGTCGATGTCGGCGCCGATCACGGTCGCGCCGTCAGCGGCGAGGCGGCGCAGCACCGCCTGGCCGGCCGGGCCGCTGGCTCCGGCGACGGCGATGACCTTGCCGGCCAGCGGGGAGTTGGAGGTCGTGGTCACGCGGCGGCTCCCTGGATACCGGCGCCGGTGATGCCGGCAGTGGCGGCGATGACGCCGTTGAGCTTCTTGGACAGGGCTTCGTAGAACATGCTCAGCGGGAACTCGTCCGGGAGCACGGCGTCACACAGGGCCTTGTTGAGGGCCTTGCCGTCGATGAGATCGAGCGGGAGCGCGTCGGGGCCCTTCGCCCAGGTGGAGGCGGGGTGCGGGGTGAGGTAGCGGGAGACCAGCTGGTAGGCGGCGATCCAGTGGGCCGGCTTGGGCCGGTCGATGCCGTCTCGGTAGAGGGTCTCGATCTCGGCGCACAGCGCGTTGGTGACCTGCGGGGCCCGGTCCCAGTCGATGCTGAGGCGGTTGTCGCGCCAGCGCAGCGCGTCGTGCTTGTGCAGGTAGGCGAAGAGCAGCTGGCCGCCGAGGCCGTCGTAGTTGCGGACCCGGTCGCCGCTGACCGGGAAGCGGAACAGGCGGTCGAAGAGGATCGCGTACTGGACGTCGCGGGCGTGGGCGTTGCCCTCGGCCTCCAGCTTCACCGCCTCCTTGAAGGTGGTGAGGTCGCAGCGGAGCTCCTCCAGGCCGTACATCCAGAACGGGCTGCGCTGCTTGATCATGAAGGGGTCGAACGGCAGGTCGCCGTGGCTGTGGGTGCGGTCGTGGACGAGGTCCCACAGGACGAAGGTCTCCTGCGCGCGTTCCTGGTCCTGGAGCAGGCCCTCGGCGTCGGCCGGAATCTCCAGGCCGAGCTGCTGGACGGCGCTGGTGGTGACGGCGCGGAAGCGGGCGGCCTCGCGGTCGCAGAAGATACCGCCCCAGGTGAAACGTTCCGGCGCCTTGCGCACGGCGACCGTCTCGGGGAAGAGGACGGCGGAGTTGGTGTCGTAGCCGGCCGTGAAGTCGGTGAAGGTGATCGGCACGAACATCGGGTTGTCGAAGCGGGTGCGCTCCAGCTCGGCCAGCCAGTCGGGCCACACGACGCGCAGCAGGACGGCTTCCAGGTTGCGGTTCGGGTTGCCGTTCTGGGTGTACATCGCGAACACGACCAGGTGCTCCAGGCCGTCCTCGCGCTGGTCCGCGGGCTGGAAGGCAAGCAGCGAGTCCAGGAAGTCGGGCTCCCGGTAGCCGGTGTCGGCCCACTTCGCCAGGTCCGCGTCGACCGCGGCCAGGTAGGCGGCGTCGTGCGGGAAGAGCGGGGCGAGCTCCTCGACCGCGGCGCGGACGGTGGCCACCAGCGGGTCGACGGTGTGCCGCTGGACGGCGGACAGGTCGATCGAACCGTCCTTGGACTGCAGCGGGCGCAGCGTCTCGACGGCCTCCTTCAGGCGCAGCCAGGCCGGGTGGCCGGCGAGGGTCGAGACCGGGGCGTCGGCCGCCGCAGCGAGCCTTGGCGAAAGATTCTGCATCGGGGACTCACTTCGACAGGAGTTATTTCAACGGAGACACCATAAGTACGAAAGGTTCTCCTGTTCAAGGGGGCTGCGACCGACGAAGCTCCCGTCGAGGCCTCGCCGAGGCCAGAGGCGCGGCTCCGACGGCCGGGTGTCCGGCATGTGGACAGGGATCTGGATGTTCTGGACAGATGCGCCGTCGGGATGCGAACCTCCCGCCATGCTCCCGGCGGTGATCACGGTGGCCGAGCGCCACATCGGCCTGTTCCGGGTGCCCTCTCGTTGTCACGCCTGCTGTCGCGTGCGCGGCCTCTGCCGCCGCTGTCGCTGATCCGGCTCGGAGGGCGCCGCGGACGCGGGCCCGTACGCCGACCATGCCGTGTGTGTTCCGGCGCCGCCACCGGGGGGAAGTGACCCGCCGGGCCCGCGGCTGGCCCCGGCCCGCGCCGTCGCCCCCACTGTCCCGCCCGGTCCTTCCTCCCTGGAGCCCTGCCATGACCTTCCGCAAGCCGTCCGCCGTACTGCCCCTCGCCGCGCTGCTGGCCGCGGCCGCCGCACTGACCGCGTGCGCGCCGCAGGACGCCAAGTCCGACGGGGCCGCCGCCTCCGGCGCGTCGGGCACGGCCGGTGCGGCCGCGGGTTGCGCGCCGGGGGCGCTGGCGACCCGGACGGCGGGGACGCTGACCGTCGGCACCGACAAGCCCGCGTACGACCCGTGGTTCTCCGAGGACAAGCCGGAGAACGGCAAGGGGTTCGAGTCCGCCGTGGCCTACGCGGTGGCGGAGAAGCTGGGCTACCCCAAGGAGAAGGTCGGCTGGGTGGTCGCGCCGTTCGGCAAGGCCACCTCGCCGGGAGTCAAGGACTTCGACTTCGACATCAACCAGGTGTCCATCAGCGACGAGCGCAGGCAGGCGGTCGACTTCTCCTCCGGCTACTACGACGTGCGCCAGGCCGTCATCGCGCTGAAGAACTCCAAGGCGGCGGGTGCGAAGAGCATCGCCGACCTGAAGGGCACCAAGCTGGGCGCCCAGGTCGGCACCACCAGCCTCGACACCGTCACCAACACCATCAAGCCGAGCGTCCAGCCGGCCGTGTTCGACTCCAACGACCTCGCGAAGGCCGCCCTGAAGAACGGCCAGGTCGAGGCGCTCGTGGTCGACCTGCCGACGGCGTTCTACATCACCGGCGCCGAGGTGCCGGAGGCGCAGGTGGTGGGCCAGTTCGAGGGGGCCTCGCAGGGCGAGCAGTTCGGCCTGGTGCTGGACAAGGGCTCGAAGCTGACCGGCTGCGTGTCGCAGGCGGTGGACGCGCTGCGCTCCGACGGCACGCTCGCGAAGCTGGAGAAGCAGTGGCTCTCCGACGCCGTCTCGGCGCCGGTGCTCAAGTGAGCGGCGACACGGCGGCCACCGGGGCGGTGGTCGTCAAGGGCGACGACGACGCTTATCGCCCGTCCGAACGGCGGCTGGCGCACGAGGCGTACCGGCGTGGCCGGGCCCGCCGGTCGGCGCTGATCGCTGCCGGGTCGACCCTGGCGACCGCCGTCGCGCTCTACCTGCTGGTCGTCAACTCCCCCGGCTGGGAGGTGACTCGGAAGACCTTCTTCAATGCCGACTACGCCCGCCAGGCGCTGCCCGAGGTACTGAAGGGGCTGCGGCTCAACCTGGAGCTGATGCTCGGGTGCGGCGCGCTGATCCTGGTGTTCGGCCTGCTGCTCGCGGTGCTGCGGACGCTGCGCGGGCCGGTGTTCCTGCCGGTTCGGCTGCTGGCCACCGTGTACGTGGACTTCTTCCTCGGGCTGCCGATGATCATCTGCCTGCTGGTGATGATCACCGGAGTGCCGGCGCTGCGGCTCAGCGGGGTGACCACCGATCCGCTGCTGCTCGGCGGGGCCGCGCTGGTGCTGACCTACTCCGCGTACGTGTCGGAGGTGTTCCGTTCCGGGATCGAGTCGGTGCACCCGAGCCAGCGGGCTGCGGCCCGCTCGCTCGGGCTCACCAACGCGCAGGCGATGCGGTACGTGGTCCTGCCGCAGGCCGTCCGGCGGGTGGTGCCGCCGCTGCTGAACAACCTGGTCAGCCTGCAGAAGGACACCGGGCTGGTCTCGATCGGCGGGGCGATCGACGCGGTGTACGCGGCGAAGATCATCGCGGCCCGGTCGTTCAACTTCACGCCCTACCTGGTGGCGGGGCTGGTGTTCATCGTGTTGACCATCCCGCTGACCCGGTTCGCCGACTGGCTGACCGCCCGGACGAACCGTCGGCAGTTCCAGGGAGGTGCGGTGTGAGCGGGCGCGGCAAGGTGGTCGCACGAGGGGAGGTGGTCGTATGAGCGGGGCCGACGTGCTCCGGCTGGAGTCGGTGCGCAAGACCTTCGGCGGGCAGGTGGTGCTGCGCGACGTGGGGTTCACGGTGCCCGAGCACTCGGTGACGGCGCTGATCGGAGCCTCCGGCTCCGGCAAGTCCACGCTGATGCGGTGCGTCAACCTGCTGGAGGGGATCGACGACGGGGCGATCTTCCTGGACGGGGCGGAGATCACCGACCCCCGCGCGGACCAGGACGCCGTCCGACGCCGGATCGGCGTGGTGTTCCAGTCGTACAACCTGTTCCCGCACATGACCGTGCTGGAGAACATCACGCTCGCCCCGCGCCGGGTGCACGGCCGCGGGCGGGCCGAGGCCGAGACGAGGGCGCTGGAGCTGCTCGACCGGCTCGGGCTGGCGGCCAAGGCGAAGGAGTACCCGGACCGGCTCTCCGGCGGACAGCAGCAGCGCGTCGCCATCGTGCGGGCGCTGGCCACCGGGCCGCGGCTACTGCTGCTCGACGAGATCACCGCGGCGCTCGACCCGGTCCTGGTCGGGGAGGTGCTCTCGGTGGTGCGCGACCTCAAGGAGCAGGGGATGACGATGGTCCTCTCCACCCACGAGATGGGGTTCGCGCGTGAGGTCGCCGACCAGGTCTGCTTCCTGGACGGCGGGGTGGTACTCGAACAGGGGCCGCCGGAGCAGGTGTTCGGCGATCCGCGGGAGGAGCGGACGCGGCGGTTCCTGAGCCGGGTCGTCGCCTCGGGGCGGCTGCAGGGCTGAGCCGGGTCGGAAGCGGGGACCTTACGACGGGGTGCGCGATCGGTGTCCGCACACCGGTGGGCACCACCGTGCGCCCCGGTGCGCGCCTGGCTGCGCCCGGGCCGCAGCGGTGATCGTGGACGGGACGACCGTCCAGACCGCGGGCGGCGGGTGTCGGTGTGGCGGGCAGCGGGCAGCGGGCGACAGGCAGAGGGGCGGGAACGGATGACGGCGAACAGATAACAGATGACGTTATCTGTCATCTGTTATCTGTTCGCCGTCATCCGTCAGCCGTCCTCCGCGCCCTGTCCGCCACCGCCCACCACATCGACGCCGGCCGCCCGCCACCCGCCGCCCCGGGAGGCCGCCGTTGCACGGATCCGCGCTGATCAACTGGCTGCTCGCCCTCCTCACCACCGCCGCCGGGGCCTACTGCCTCGCCCGGCTGCGCCACTCCCCCTGCGCCGCCGGCGCCACGCCCCACTTCGGCTCGCACCGCCTGCTCGCCCGGGAGTCCGACGCCGCCGAGGCCCTGATGGGGCTCGGCATGGCCGCGATGGCCGTGACCGGGCACGCCGTCCCGGCCACCGTCTGGGCCTTGGTGTTCGGCGTCCCGGCCGCCGCCTTCCTGCTCGCCGCCGCGCACGGCCCGGCCCGCCGGGCGCACCGGCTGCACCACGCGGTCGGCGCGAGCGCCATGACGTACATGGCACTCGCGATGACCGCCACCTCCGGCGGCCATCACCACCACGCCGCCGACGCCGGCGCGCCGCTGCTGACCGGCACCCTCCTTCTCTACTTCGGCGGGTACTCCCTCTGGGTCGGCGCCCGGCTCCTGCACACCTCCTCCGGGGCCCTGGCGGTCGGCACCACCGGGTTGCCGCAGGCCTGCCGACTCACCATGGGCATCGGCATGTTCGCCATGCTCCTGACCATGTGAGGCCCGCCACGCGGGCCAAGACCCCACCCCCCGCGTGGCGTTGGTCACTGGCCGGTCGAAAGCCGTTCCTCCGGACGTCGACAGCGCATAGGTTGGCAGGGAGCGCGTTGTCGCGTTCCGTGCGTACTCGGGGAGCCCATGCGATGACTGCCCTGATCGGCCTGCTACTGCTCGGACTGCTGCTCTCGACCGTCGCGCCCCGGCTGCTGGCCCGGGCCCGCTGGGTGGAGCGCGAACCGGTGCTGGCGCTGCTGGTGTGGCAGTGCCTCGTGGTGGCCGTGCTGCTGTGCTGCGTCCTGGGCCTGCTGCTGGCCGCCTCCGCCGCCCTGCCCGAGCTGCGCGCCCTGCTGTTCGCGGGCGCGCCGCACGGTGTCGAGGCCGCGTACGGCCTGCAGAACGCCGAGGGCTGGGGCCGGTTGTGCGCCGCGGTGCTGGCGGCGGGCGGCGTGCAGACGGTGCTGGCGATCACCCGCGAGGTCCGTACCGCCAAAGCTCTGCGCAACCGTCGTCACGCCCAACTGACGAGCCGGGCCCCGGAGTTGCCCGAGGCCATCGCGGCCGCCCGGAGCCGACGGGAGCGGCTGGTGGTGCTGGAGAACGTCCGCCCGGAGGCGTGGTCGCTGCCCGGCCCGGACTCCCGCCTGGTGGTCACCACCGGAGCCCTCCAGCAGCTGACCGACCGGGAGTTGGCCGCCGTCCTGAGCCACGAGCGCGGGCACGTCCGGGCCCGGCACCACTGGCTGAAGCAGTGCGCGCAGGCGCTCGCGTCGGGCTTCCCCGGGGTCGGCGTGTTCAGCGCCTTCCAGCGCCAGGTGGACGACCTGGTCGAGCTGGCAGCCGACGACCGGGCGGCACGTCGGCACGGTCGGCACACCACCGCCCTCGCACTGGCCGAACTCAACCTGGACCGCGGGGTGTTTGGCTCCTGCCCGCCCGGTCTCGCACAGTCCCCGCGCCGGGTGGACCGGCTGCTCGCGGGCCGCCCGCGACTGTCCGTCCCGCACCGGCTGCGACTCACCGTCGCGGCCCTCGCCGCGCCGGCCGCCGCCGTCCTGCTGGCCGCCGCCCCAGGACTGGCCTCGATGTTCTGATTCCGCCCCAACCCGGCCGCCGGCCCGGTCAAGTGACGTCGAGTCAGTTCGACGAGGAGTCGTCCAGCGGCCCGATTGGGGCACCGAGGGTCAGTTCGAGCACCTCGCGATGGAGCGGCCTGGCCTGCTCGTACCGCTCCCGCCCGGCCTCGGTCAGGGTGATCACGATGCCCCGCCGGTCGCTCTCACACATCGCCCGGGTGACCAGTCCGCCCTTCTCCAGGCGGGCGATCACCCGGGACAGCGCGCTCTGGCTCAGGTGGACGGTGTGGGCCAGATCCTGCGCCCGCAGCGCCTGACCGCCGCCCTTGCATCCCTCCACCAGGCGCTCCAGCACCTCGAACTCGCTCATGCCCAACCCGCACTTGTCACCCAGCTCGCGATCGAGCATGCAGGACGTGGCGGCGTGCCGGGCCAGCAGGTCGCGCCACTGCGCCACAAGACCGGCCTCCGCCGGGGAGTCGAGATCAGCCACACCACCACCTTAGCATATGCGCCGTAAAATTATGCGTTCACATCTTATTCATTTGCATTGAATGCACGTGCATGTACTGTCCTCCCCATGACCACCGCGACCGTCACGTCACCCGACGCCTCGTCAACCAGCGGGATGAGCTGGACACCCCGCCTCTGGGGCACCCTGATCGTGCTCTGCGCCGCCATGTTCCTGGACGCCCTGGACGTATCCATGGTCGGCGTCGCCCTCCCGTCCATCGGCTCCGAGCTCCACCTCTCCACCTCCGCCCTGCAGTGGGTGGTCTCCGGCTACGTGCTCGGCTACGGCGGCCTGCTGCTGCTCGGCGGCCGCGCCGCCGACCTGCTCGGCCGCCGCCGGGTCTTTCTGATCGCCCTGGGCGCCTTCGCCGCCGCCTCACTGGTCGGCGGCCTGGTCGACGACGGCGGCCTGCTGATCGCGGCCCGCTTCCTCAAGGGCGTCAGCGCCGCCTTCACCGCGCCGGCCGGCCTGTCGATCATCACCACGACCTTCGCCGAGGGCCCCGCCCGCAACCGGGCGCTGTCGATCTACACCACCTGCGGCGCCAGCGGCTTCTCGCTCGGTCTGGTGCTCAGCGGCCTGCTCACCTCGGTCGGCTGGCGCTGGACCTTCCTGATGCCCGTCCCGGTCGCGCTGCTCGCCCTGGTCTTCGCGATCCGGCTGCTTCCCCGCCCGACCGAGGAGCGCGCCAAGGGCGGCTACGACGTGCTGGGCGCGATCACCGGCACCACGACCGTGCTGCTGCTGGTGTTCACCGTCACCGAGGCACAGGGCGCCGGCTGGCTGAGCCTGCGCACCGTCGGATCGCTGGCCGTGGTGGTCGCGCTCGCCGCCGCCTTCCTCGTGGTCGAGAGCCGCACCGCACACCCGCTGGTCCGGCTCGGCATCTTCCGCAACGGCTCGGTCGCCCGGGCCAACGTGATCGCCTTCACGATGACCGGCGCGTACGGCGGGTTCCAGTTCGTCGTCACGCTCTACCTGCAGCACCTGCTCGGCTGGTCCGCGCTGCAGATGGCCCTCGGGCTGCTGCCGGCCGGCGCCTTCATCGCGCTCTCGGCGCCGTTCATGGGTCCGATCGTGGACCGCTTCGGCACCGGTCGGCTGCTGCCGATCGGCCTGCTGGCCCTGGTCGGCGCGTTCGCGCTGTTCCTGCGGCTGGACGAGCACAGCTCGTACCCGGTCCTGGTCCTGCCCTCGATGCTGCTGCTCGGCGTGGGCTTCGCGCTGGCCTTCCCCTCGGTGAACATCGCCGCCACCGACGGCGTGAGCGACGAGGAGCAGGGCCTGGCCTCCGGTCTGGTGAACACCGCGATCCAGGTCGGCACCGCCGTGGTCCTGGCCGGGGCGACCGCGATGATCACCGCCGGCAGTGCCGGTGGCGACAGCCCGCAGGCGCAGCTGGACGGCTACCGTCCGGCCCTGATGTTCGTCACGGCGGTCGCGCTGCTCGGTCTGCTGATCGCTGCGGTGGGTGCCCTGGTCGACCGCCGGAGCAAGTCAACTCCCGTGACGGTGCCGGACTATGATTACCCTGCGGCCGGGTCGAATGCGGCCCGGACCGAAGTCCTGACCAATCGCTGACCGTCACCGCCATCGGGGGCCGACCCCCCGGCCACCGGGCAATGGCGCCGGCTCCACCAAACCCCCGTCTTGGTGGAGCCGGCCGTCTTCGTACCGGCCGCCCGAGCGGCGCCCACCGGCGCGCGGATCCACGGTGCGGCTGCGGCTCCGCCAGTATATTGGCTCGGAGCCAATGAACGTTCGGAGCAGACACGATGGCACCTCGCGGGGATTCGGTCAATGAGGAGATGCGGCAACGCTCCCGTCGGCGCATCATGCGAGCCACCGTCGAACTGGTCGACCAGCGCGGCTACGCGGGCACCACGCTGACCGACATCGCCGAGCGGGCGGGGCTCGCGCGCGGACTGCTCTCGTACTACTTCGACGGCAAACGACTGCTGATGCAGTCCGCGACGCACCGGATGATGCACCAGTCGCTTTCCTCCGCACTCGCCGAACTGACGCCGGACGCCTCTCCGGAGGCCCGGCTGGCCCGTGCGATCGACGCGGTCCTCACCCTGGCCCTGGACCACCCCCGCGTGATGCGCTCGCACCTCGCGCTGATCCTGGACCCGGACTCCGGTGCCTTCGTCCAGGACCCGGAGCAGCAGCAACTCGGCGCCATCCTCCAGGGCCTGCTGCTCGACTGGGGCGCGCCGGACCCGGCCGCCGAGCACGCGGTGCTGCGCAGCGCGCTGATGGGCGGCTGCATCGGGGTGCTGCTGCCGGGCGCCGAGCTCCCGCTGGCGCCGATCCGGGCGGACCTGTTCCGCCGCTACAACCTGCCCTGGGAGCTGGGCCTCCCGCCGCAGCCGCTGCCGCCGGAACGCGAACGGCCGCCGGCCCGCGGTTGACGGCGGGCGGGCGGCTGCTCGGTGTCGGACGGCTGCCGGCGGATCACCGGGGCCATCCCGGCTGAGCCGTGGCCGGGCGGAGCCTCAGCGCTCCTTCAGGATCGAGGCCAGCAGGTCTATGGTGCGCTCGGGCGTGAGGCTGTCCACGCAGAGCCGCTCCATGACCTGGATGTACGCGTCGACGTCGTCCCGCTTGTCGAGGTAGAGCGCGCTGGTGAGCTGCTCCAGGTACACGACGTCCGCGAGGTCCTGCTCCGGGAAGCGCAGGATCGTGAACGCCCCGGACTCCCCCGCGTGCGCGCCGAAGCGGAACGGCATGACCTGGATCACGACGTTGGTCTGCTCAGCGACGTCGATCAGGTACTGCACCTGACCGCGCATCACCTTGGGCCCGCCGACCGGACGCCGTAGCGCGGCCTCGTCGATCACGGCCCACAGGCGCGGGCTGGCGCCCTCGGCCAGCAGCTTCTGGCGGCGCAGGCGGAGGCTGACCCGCCGCTCGACCTCCTCCTCGCTGATGACCGGCCGACTCTGGCCGAAAACCGCCCGCGCGTACTCCTCGGACTGCAGCAGTCCGGGGATGAACTGCACCTCGTAGGTGCGGATCAGTTGAGCCGCCTCCTCCAGACCGACGTAGGTCTGGAACCAACCCGGCAGCACGTCGTTGAAGCTGTGCCACCAGCCGGACTTGTTGGCCTCGCGGACGAGGCCGAGCAGGGCCTCCCGCTCCAGGCCGTCGTCCACGCCGTAGAGGCTGAGCAGGTCGGCGACGTCGCGCTCCTTGAAGCTGACGCGGCCGAGTTCCATGCGGCTGATCTTGGACTCGGAGGCGCGGATCGCGTAGCCGGCGTCCTCGCGCGTGATGCCGCGCGTCTCACGCAGGCGACGCAGCTGCGAGCCGAGGAGGATCCGGCGGACCATCGAGCCGCCGCCCGGCTGAACTGTGGTCATGCGGTCGAAACCTCCACCTAGGGCAAACAGCGCACAGTCTGCCATCAGTTGAGCGCTCACGGTGCCGATACTGACGGATGTTCCTATCAGTTCCGCACTCCGAGCACCAGGATGCACGTGCATTCGGCGCTTGCATATGCCAATAGTGCGACTGCACGTGAATCGACTCTTGCATCTGCAGTGAGCGCACACCACCATGGTGCACGTGCACCTGCACATCCCTGGCATTCCCGCGGGCTCCGCGTCGACCCCACGCGCGACTCCGTGCACCGACCCGGCGGCGTCCCCCCGCGCCACCGGGCGTTCGAGTGCGCGCGCGCTGGTCGAAGGGGCGGCCGAGCGGCCGAGCGAGTCGGAGGTGACCGGCATGACCCCGGCGGGTCCAGCCGTGTCCGCCCCCTTATGGGAGGAGCTCTTCATGAGCACCGGTACGGCTTTGGCGATTGACCCCCATGTGGTCACCTGCACGCTCGCTCCTCGCTTCGAAGCCGTCAGAACCGCGCGCGACTTCGCCCGGACCTCTCTTCAGCGCTGGGGCCTGATGGAGTTGTTCGACGACGTCGCGCTGGTGGCCTCGGAACTGGTGACCAACGCACTACGGCATGCGATCGGCGCACGGCCCGACCCCGCGGGCGGCGCCCAAGGCGGGTACGACTTTCCCATACAGCCGACCGCTGAAGGCCGACTGCCGATCCGAATAAGCCTGGTCCACCGCTCTCCCCAGGTGGTCTGCGCGGTGAGCGATCCGAGCAGCATCGGTCCGGTCGCCCGGGAGGCGGACTTCGTCGCCGAATCCGGCCGCGGACTGCACCTGGTGGAGTCCTTCAGCCGCTCCTGGGGCTGGCACCCGCTGGGCAGCGGCAAGGTGGTCTGGGCCCTGTTCGAGGCGGAGCCGGCCACCGGTTCCGAACTCGGTGGACGGCACCGGCGCTCGGCCTAGCGCCAGGCGGCGCGCGGCCGGCCGAGGAAGGCCCCGGGAGGACCACGCCCCGGGCTCCTCAGGACGGACCGGCGGGCCGGGCGCACGTGCGCGACAGGCCCCGGCGCGACTCTCAGAACGATTCCCCGGACGACTCCCGGGGCAGCCCCCGGACACGCCTCCGGGCCACCTGTCGGCCGAGCCGCAGGACGAACCACCGGACGGGCCGCCGGACGGGCCGCCGGGCCGGCCGCGGTACAGGGTCCGGACGGGTCGCCGGACGGCGCGCGGGTCCACTCGCGGCGCCCTCGCAGGGTTGACCGCGAGGTCGTGGAGCGGCCGCGGAAGAGCCGGGGTCGGAACCGGAACCGGAAAAGACAAAGGCCGTCGCGGTGTCAGCACCCACGACGGCCCCCCGATGGAAGACGGCGGCCGGTCAGACCGCCAGGTGGTCGAACTCCCCGTCCTTGGCCCCCAGCAGCAGGGCGGCGATCTCGGCCCGCGTATAGATGAGCGCCGGACCTTCCGGGAAGCGCGAGTTGCGCATCGCCACATCGCCCCCCGGCAGGGCCGCGAACTCGACGCAGTTCCCCTGGGAGTTGCTGTGCAGGCTCTTCTGCCAGACCACCCCCTTGAGGTCGGCGGCCGCCATCCCGTTGTAGGTGTCGTACGAGCCGTGCGTGTCCTGCGAGTCGTGCATAGAAATCTCCCGAAGAGCTCCGGAGTGGTCGTCCAGCGCGGCGCCCCCGGCACCCGCCGAACGAACGGACCGGCCCCGTACCGGCCCGGCACAACGCCTCACTTGACGTGATGATAGCTGCTGTGCACGTGCATCAGCACGGGACATTGCAGGTGCACGAGGCCTTTCACCGCCGCCCCGAACTCTTCACGGACCCTTCTCCTGACGGTACGTAAACGGACATAGTCGAGTGAATCGCCAGATCTCCGATAACCGGCCGTGAGCGTTTCCCCGCTGAATGTTGATCTTCCGGCGCCGGGAGTCGCACCGCCGTGACCCTCCGTCAAGCGAACCTCAAGCTGTGAGACATCTCACGCGCCACAGTCGCAACTCGACGCCCCGTCGGACACGTCATGGCAACTGGCGGTGACCATCCGAGGCCAGGGGGAGATATGTCCGAATTGCGGGCAAACCACCCGGACGGCACACCGGATGCGCGGCGCACGCACCATGACCACGCGAAACCCGAACGGCAGCCGACTGCAGGCCTGACGGGCCGATGTCCTACGATCTCCGGCATGAGCACCGCAGCCATCCCGGGCGCGCCACTGCCCGTCCGTAGTCCAGGCTCCCGTGCGCGGGGGCGCCACCGCCGCCCCGAGCGCCCCGAGATCCCGGCCGGCTCCCCGGCCCTGGTGCTCGCCGTGCCCGCGACCGCCGGGCCCGAGTCCCGCTCGGTCGTCGAGGAGCTGCTGTCGATCGTCCGCAGCGAGCAGGGCGGCGTCCAGACCGCCGTCGGCTACCTCCCCGGCAACGCCGCCGAGAGCACCGGCGGTGACGAGCACACCGTCGCCGAACTGCTGGCCATGGCCGCCGAGGCCGGCCTGCCCGCACCGGTCCTGGTACCGCTGGTACCCGGCCCGCACGGATTCCTGACCGAACTTCACGCCCTCGCCGCGGAGTACGGAGCGCCCGTCACCGACGTGCTCGGCCCGCACCCGCTGCTCGCCGAGGCCGTGCACGTGCGACTGTCCGAGGCCGGCCTGGCCCGGGCCGACCGCGCCCGGCTGTTCGCCATCGCGACCGCCGCGGACGGCGTGGTGCTCACCACCGTCGGCGGCGAGGACGCCGCCGCGGCGGCCGGCATCACCGGCGTCCTGCTGGCGGCCCGACTGGCCGTCCCGGTCGTCCCCGCCGCGCTCGACGTGCCCGGCTCGGTCGCCGCGGCCGTCAACCACCTCAAGGAGACCGGCTCCCAGCGCCCGGCGCTGGCCCCGCTGGTGATCGGGCCGGAGGCCGACTCGGAGCTGCTCGCCGCGGCCGCCGAGGAGACCGGCTGCCCGTCCGCCGCGCCGCTGGGCGCCTACCCGACGGTCGGCCAGCTGATCGCCTCCACCTACCTGGCCGCGCTGCCCGCACCCTCCCCGGAGGCCGAGGCCGCCGCAGAGGCGGAGGCGGAGGCCGCCGAGGGCACCCACGCCGGTCGCGCCGCCCACGCGGCTCACGCCGCCGCCGAGGGGCCTGCCGACCGGTAACGGACACCACGCGCACCGAGAGGGCCCGGGACGGTAGCGTTCCGGGCCCTTTCGGCTTGTCCCGTACGGGAGTTAAGGGGCGAATGAGAGTAATGTCCGTTCTGTTCGCATTTGTTCGCCGCCGCCTGGCGTACCCCCCGGCTGTCGAGGCGCACCCACACCCCCTTCCCGCGCCTATGCCCTCATGCGACCCGACGCGCCGTCACTCACTCCCTGAAGCTCAGACAGTTACGTACGCCTATAGCGACGTTGCCGAAAAACGGTCATTTCCGATCATGATGGGTTAGGGAAATGGCGCTTCTCACCAAACCGTGATGTGCATCACAGGTGTTTGCAGTTTGAACTTAAGTCTGCTTAACGTGCTCCCCGTTCGTGGCCACACGGACCCAGTTCATCCGCGACGCCGAGTCCTGCCGTCGGATGTCCTGGCAGCGCGAAAACGCATCACGGCAGGAGCGGGGGACCCACAGGTAAGTCGCCCCGGACCGCTCTTCGGAACGGTTCAGGGCTAGGGGTGAAGCCGCGCCCACAGCGCGGCCGGGCAACTCCAGCCCGAATCCGACAGCTCACCTCGCAGGCGTGGGAGAGGACCGCGTCTTCATGCTGCCCACCAACGGCACCCGTCTGTCCAGCCGCACCCGACGCGTGATCGCCGCCATCGGCGTCGCGGGCGTCGGCCTCAGCATCCCGTGCCTCACCTCCGGCACCGCCTCCGCCGCCTCCGTCGCCACCTGGGACAAGGTCGCCCAGTGCGAGAGCACCGGCAACTGGAGCATCAACACCGGCAACGGCTTCTACGGCGGCCTGCAGTTCACCTCCAGCACCTGGGCCGCCTTCGGTGGCACCGCCTACGCCCCGCAGGCCAACCGGGCCACCAAGGACCAGCAGATCGCCGTCGCCGAGAAGGTGCTCGCCTCGCAGGGCCCGGGCGCCTGGCCGGTGTGCTCCGTCCAGGCCGGCCTGACCAAGGGCGGCGCCGCGGCGTCCGTCGACACCGCGGCCGGTTCGACCACCGGCTCGACCGCCGCCAAGCCTGCCGCCAAGCCCGCTGCCCCGGCCGCCAAGCCGACGCAGGACCAGGCCCCCGCCACGAAGCCCGCTTCGAAGCCGGCCGCGCCGGCCCAGGACCAGGCACAGGCCCAGGGCAACGCCCAGGCCCAGGGCGGGGACTACACCGTCGCCGCCGGCGACTGGCTGTCCTCGATCGCCGACAAGAACAACGTCCAGGGCGGCTGGCAGCGGCTGTACGAGCTCAACCGCGGCACCCTGACCGAGGGTCCGGACACCATCTACCCGGGCCAGCGCCTGTCGTTCAAGGACGGCGGCCAGGCGGCCCAGCAGTCGGCGCAGGCCGACCAGTCCGGCTCGGGCTTCACCTGGTTCGACCGCTCGCAGAAGTCCGGCCAGACCTCCAACGGCGGTGCCGTGAACGCCAAGCCGGCCGCGCAGAGCCAGGCCCCGGCCTCGAAGCCGGCCGCCCAGGCGCAGACTCAGGCCCCCGCCCAGACCGCCACCGGCAGCATGGCCGCCGCGGTCTCCTTCGCCAAGTCGAAGGTCGGCCAGGCCTACGTCTACGGCGGCACCGGCAACGGCGGCTGGGACTGCTCCGGTCTGACCCAGGCCGCGCTGCGTGCCGCGGGCGTCTCCGTCCCGCGCGTCGCCGCCGACCAGGCCGCCGCCAGCACCCACGTCTCGCTGGACAGCCTCCAGGCGGGCGACCTGCTGTTCTGGTCCAACAACGGCAAGGACTCCGGCGTCTACCACGTCGCGATCTACATCGGCGGCGGCCAGTACGTCGAGGCCGCCAACCCGAGCTCGGGCGTGCGCCTGCAGACCGTCGCCAACTGGGCCCCGGACTTCGCCGGCCGGGTCTGAGGACGACGGGCGAGCGACAAGGAACAGGTAACAGATGACGGCTGACAGATAACAGATAACAGATTTCATCATCTGTCACCTGTCAGCCGTCGCCCGCCCCCGGGGAGAGTCTGGTCGCTCCTCCGGGGGTTCCGGCGCATCCCGCCCCCGACGACCAGGGGCCATGGTCAAAGCCCGCGCCAGCGGGCATGCTGCTGCTCCGCAGCAGAGGAGGAGTCACCATGGCCCAGGTCACCGTCACACTCGACGCGAACCTCGCAATCGACGCGATGATGCTCTCCGGCACCAAGAGCCCCCAGGACGCCGTCGAACTGGTCCTGCGCGACTACCTGGCCCGCGGCCGCCGCACCGAGACCCGGACCGGCGACGCGCTCGACGGCCGGCGGCTCCCCCAGCGCCCCTCCACGGACCACGAGGGCTGACCCGACGCACCCGCGACACGCGAAACGGGCCCCGGAGAGCAACCGCTCTCCCGGGGCCCGTTCGCCCGTCCTCCGTCTACGCTCAGCGCGCGCAAGCCCCCGTGGACCCGCGCATGACCAGCTCCGGCTGGAACATGAACTCCCCGCGCTGGGCCGCGTTTCCACCGACCTCCTCCAGCAGCGCGTCCACCGCCGCCGTGGCCATCGCCTCGACCGGCTGGCGGATCGTGGTCAGCGGCGGCTCGGTGAAGGCGATCAGCGGCGAGTCGTCGAAGCCGACCACCGACACGTCCTGCGGCACCGACAGCCCACGCTGGCGCACCGCGCGGATCGCTCCGAGCGCCATCATGTCGCTGCCGCACACGATGGCCGTGCACCCCTTGTCGAGCAGTGCGCCGGCCGCCGCGTGCCCGCCCTCCACACTGAACAGCGTGTGGTGGACGAGGTTCTCGGCCTCCTCCCCGCCCAGCCCGAGCACCTCGCGCATCGCGGCCGTGAAGCCCTCGATCTTGCGCAGCACCGGGACATACCGCCGCTGCCCGACGGCCAACCCGATCCGCTCGTGCCCGAGTTCTGCCAGGTGCTGGACGGCCATCCACATCGCGGCCCGGTCGTCCGGCGAGATGAACGGCGCGTCGATCCGCTCGCTGTAGCCGTTGATCAGCACGAACGGCACCCCGCGCCCGGTCAGCCGGGCGTAGCGGTCGTGGTCGGCGGTGGAGTCGGCGTGCAGCCCGGAGACGAAGACGATGCCCGCCACGCCCCGGTCGACCAGCATCTCGACCAGTTCGTCCTCGGTCGACCCGCCCGGGGTCTGGGTGCACAGCACCGGGGTGTACCCGTGCCGGCTGAGCACCTGCTCGATCACCTGGGCCAGTGCGGGGAAGATCGGGTTGCTCAACTCCGGCGTGATCAGCCCGATCAGGCCGGCGCTGCGCTGGCGCAGTCGGGTCGGCCGCTCGTAGCCGAGCACGTCGAGCGCCGCCAGCACGATCTGCCGGGTGGCGGCGGAGACGTTCGCCTTGCCGTTGAGTACGCGGGAGACGGTGGCTTCGCTGACCCCCGCCTGCGCCGCGATGTCTGAGAGTCGCGCCGTAGTCACGGTCCCAGAGCCTATTGCAACCACGTCAGACCGCCCACCAGCCGGTGCTGTCCGGTGCGAGCACCGTCTCGTCGCCGTCCGCCACCAGCTCCACCGAGGAGAGCAGCAGCTTTCCGGGCGCCGCTATCCGGACCGGCTCGCCCGTGGCGTTCACCGTGCAGACGAAGGAGCCGCGGCGGAACGCCAGGGTGCCCTCGGGGCCGTCCAGCCACTCGACGTCCGTCCCGGCGCCGAGATCGGCCTGGGAGCGGCGGACGGCGAGCGCGCTGCGGTACAGCTCCAGGGTGGACTCCGGGTCGCCGGTCTGCGCCTCGACGCTCAGCGCGGCCCACTCGGTCGGCTGCGGCAGCCAGGACGGCCCGCCGGCGACCGGGCCGAAGCCGTACGGGGCCTCGGTGCCGGACCACGGGATCGGGACGCGGCAGCCGTCGCGGTAGCCGTCCTGCCCGGCCTTGCGGAAGAACGACGGGTCCTGACGGACCTCGTCCGGCAGGTCGGTGACGTCCGGCAGGCCGAGTTCCTCGCCCTGGTAGATGTACGCCGAGCCGGGCAGCGCGAGCATCAGCAGGGTGGCGGCGCGGGCACGGCGCAGGCCGAGCTCGCGGTCGCCGGGGGTGCGGATCTGGGTGCCGAGGCCGGGCGGGTTGGCGAAGCGGGTGGCGTGCCGGGTGACGTCGTGGTTGGACAGCACCCAGGTGGTGGGGGCGTCGACCGGACGCATCGAGTCGAGCGAGACGTCGATCACCTCGCGCAGCGCGGCGGCGTCCCAACCGGTGCCCAGGTACTGGAAGTTGAAGGCCTGGTGCAGTTCGTCGGGGCGCACGTAGTTGGCGGTGCGCTGGACGGTCGGAGTCCACGCCTCGGCGACGCCGATCCGCTGGCCCGGGTACTCGTCGAGGATCCGGCGCCAGCTGCGGTAGATCTCGTGTACGCCGTCCTGGTCGAAGAACGGCATGACATCGTTGCCGAGTAGCTTGAGCTGGTCCGAACCGCCGAGGTCGGGCAGGCCGGGGGCCTTGACCAGGCCGTGGGCGACGTCGATGCGGAAGCCGTCGACGCCCATGTCGAGCCAGAACCGCAGGATCGAGCGGAACTCGTCGGCGACGGCCTGGTTCTCCCAGTTGAAGTCGGGCTGCTCGGGGGCGAACAGGTGCAGGTACCAGTCGCCGGGGGTGCCGTCCGGGTTCTCCGTGCGGGTCCAGGCCGGGCCGCCGAAGATGGACTCCCAGTCGTTGGGCGGCAGTTCGCCGTTCTCGCCCTTGCCCGGGCGGAAGTGGTAGCGCTCGCGCAGCGGGGACGCGGGGCCCTCGCGCAGGGCGCGCTGGAACCACTCGTGCTGGTCCGAGGAGTGGTTGGGGACGAGGTCGACGATGATCCGCAGCCCCAGCTGGTGGGCGTCCCGGATGAGCGCGTCGGCGTCCAGCAGGGTGCCGAACATCGGGTCCACGGCGCGGTAGTCGGCGACGTCGTAGCCGGCGTCCGCCTGCGGCGAGGCGTAGAACGGCGAGAGCCAGACCGCGTCCACACCGAGGTCGCGCAGGTACGGCAGGCGGCTGCGGATGCCGGGCAGGTCGCCCATGCCGTCGCCGTTGGAGTCGGCGAAGCTGCGCGGGTACACCTGGTAGATGACCGCGTCCCGCCACCAGTCTCTGGACGCCCCGCCCGTCGCAGGAGCCGGGGTGACCGCCTCGTGAGCGGTGGCGTCGGCGGCAGGCCGGGAGGTGTCGGCCAGGTTCTGGGTCATGGACGGTATCCCTTGGGGACTAGAGGAGCGAGGAGCGTTACGACTTGGAGGCACCGGCGGTCAGACCGGTGACCAGGTGGCGCTGCACCAGGTAGAAGAAGACCGAGGACGGGATCGCGATCAGCACGGCGGTCGCCGCCATGAAGTTCCACTGCGCGTCGTGCTCGCTGACGAAGGTCTGCAGGCCGACGGCCAGCGTGTACTTGCCGGAGCTGAGCATGAACGTGGAGGCGAAGGCCACCTCCGCCCAGGCGGTGAGGAAGGAGTAGAACGCGGCCACCGCCAGGCCCGGCCGGGCGAGCGGCAGGACCAGCCGCCAGAAGGTGCCGATCGGGGTGAGCCCGTCGACCCGGCCGGCCTCGTCGATCTCCACCGGGATGGTGTCGAAGTAGCCCTTCAGGAGCCAGGCGCAGTACGGCACGGTGGTGGTCGAGTAGACCAGGATCAGGCCGAGGTAGCCGTCCAGCAGGCCGAGGTCGGACAGGATCGTGTACATCGGCACGATCAGCACCGCGATCGGGAACATCTGGGTGACCAGCAGCGACCACATCAGCGGCTTGTGCCCGGGGAAGCGCATCCGGGAGACGGCGTAGCCGGTGGTGGCGGCGACCATGACGCCGAACACCGTGGTGACGCCGGAGACCAGGAAGGAGTTGCCGAACCAGGTGAAGAAGTCGGTGTCAAACAGCACGTGGTGGTAGTTCGACAGGGTCAACTTGCCGAAGATCTCGCCGGGGTGGAGGTAGTCCGTCTTGTCCGGTCCGAGCGAGATGTAGAGGATCCACAGGACCGGGAACAGGGCGACCAGGCTGGCGAGGATCAGGGCGCCGTGGGCCAGTGCCTTGCCCATCGGGCTGCTCTCGCCGCGGCGGCGGGTCTTGGCGGGCCGGGCGGCCGGTACCGGGCTCGCCGGCGGCGCGGGACGTTCGGTGGTGGTACTCATCGGGGTTACCTGCCTTCGTGGGTCAACTGGGTCCGGGGCCGCGGCCGTTGGCCTACTGGGGCCATTGGCCTTGCGGGGCCGTTGGCCTACTAGCCGTTGGCCTGCTCGTTGCGGGCGAGCCAGCGCCGGTAGAAGGCGGTGAAGACGATGAGGATGGACAGCAGGATCACGCCGTACGCGGCGGACTGCGCGTAGTCCCGGGGCTGTTGGCCGAAGCCGAGGCGGTAGGCCCAGGTGACCAGAAGCTGGGCGTCGGAGCCGCCGCTGGTACCGAACAGCAGGAAGATGACGGCGAATTGGTTGAACGTCCAGATCACGCCGAGCAGCACGACGGTCGAGGAGACGGTGCGCAGCCCGGGCAGGGTCACGTGGCGGAACCGCTGCCAGGCGGTGGCGCCGTCCATCTCGGCGGCCTCGTACAGCTCGGCCGGGATCGACTGCAGGCCGCCGAGCAGCGAGATCATCATGAACGGGACGCCGACCCAGGTGTTGACCAGGATCGCGGCCGCCTTCTGCGCCAACGGGTCGTCCAACCAGCCGGGTTCGGGCAGGTGCAGGGCGGAGAGCAGGCCGTTGACGGCGCCGCCGTCGGCGAGCATCAGGCGCCAGGAGAAGACCGTGACGAAGGTCGGCACGGCCCAGGGCAGGATAAGCAGCATCCGGTAGACGGCGCGACCGCGCAGCTTCTGGTTGAGCAGCAGGGCCAGGCCGAGACCGATGGTGTAGTGCAGGACGACGCACAGGACCGTCCAGGTGATGGTCCACACGAAGTGGGACCAGAACCGGTCGTAGGAGCCCGGGCCCCACAGGATGTCGGCGTAGTTGTGGAAGCCGACGAACTTGTAGGTCGCCGGGATGTGGTTGACGCCGATAGTCCGGGCGGAGTTGAGGCTGTTGGCGTCGGTGAGGGTGAGCCAGACGCCCTCGACGAGCGGGTAGATCACCAGAACGCCGAGGACCAGGACCACCGGGGCGATCATCGCGTAGGCGTACCAGTGCTTGGCGTAGGAGCGCTTGACGCGTTCCAGCAGGCCCGGACGCTGCTCGCGCTCCCGGCTGCCCTTGCCGGTGGCGCCCTGCACGGCGACTGACATCGAATGACACCTTCTCGGGGATTCTCGGGGGAGCCCGCCGCCTCAGGTCGGCGACTGCTGGTCCTACGGGTCCTGCCGTCCGGCCCGCCGGGGGCGGCGGGGGCGGAGTAGGTGACCGGGTCGCAGGTGACGGATGACGGACGACAGCTAACAGATAACAGATGATGAAAGTTGTCATCTGTTATCTGTTCGCTGTGATCTGTCACCCGGCACGCGCCGCCACCCCGCCCGCCCCGCCCCCGCCGTCGCGATCGCGACGGGCCGGACGGCCGGCGGCGACTACTTGGCGAAGCCCGGCAGGAGCTTGGCGTAGTCGGTGGCGACGGTGTTCAGCGCGTCCTGGGTGCCGGTGCCCTGGACGGTCTTGCCGAGGTTGGTGCCGAGCGAGGCGAACAGCGAGCTGTACTCGGGCAGCTCGGGGCGCGGCTTGGCGCTGCCGAGAATGGCCTGGAAGCCCGCGATACCGGGGTCGGCCTTGACGTCGGCGGTGAAGGCGTCCGAGCGGGTCGGCAGGGTGGAGTTCTTCTGCGCGATGAAGGCCTGGCTCTCCGCCGAGGTCATGAAGGCGGCGAACTTCTCAGCGGCGGCCTTGTGGGCCTGATCGGCACCGGCGTAGACGGAGATGTTGTGACCGCCGGTGGGCGCGCCGGCCTTACCGCTGGAGCCCGCCGGGACGGGGGCGATGCCGAGGTTCTTCTTGTCGGCGAACGCGGCGCCCTTGTAGATGTTGGTGATCTCCCAGGGCCCCTGGATGATGGCCGCGACCTTGCCGCTGTTGAAGGCGTCCATCATGTGCGCGTAGGCGTCGGTGGTGACGTCGGCCTTGACCGTGCCGGGCGCGGTGAACATCGACTTGTAGGTCTCGACGGCCTTGACGGCCTCCGGCGAGGAGACGGTGATCTTCTTGCCGGCGGCGTCGACGGTGTCGGTGCCCTCGCCGAACAGGAACGGCATCGCGTAGTAGCCGTCCGCGGCCTTCAGCCAGAAGCCGTCGACGCCGGCCTTGTCCTTGAGCGCGGCGGCGTCGGTCTTCAGCTCGTCCCAGGTCTTGGGGGCGTCGGTGATGCCGGCCTTGGCGAACAGGTCCTTGTTGTAGAGCAGGCCCAGGGTGTCGGTGACCAGCGGCACGCCGTACAGCTTGCCGTCGTACTTGGCCTGCTGGATCAGACTGGGCTGGAAGGCGGAGGTGTCGGCGGCGGCCGGGGTGCCGTCGAGCGGCTCCAGGTAGCCGGCCTTGGCGAAGGCGGCGGTCCACCCGACCTCGGAGCGGAACACGTCCGGAGCACCCTTGGCCCCCATCGCGGTCTGGAGCTTGTTCTGCGCCTGGTCGAACGGGACGTTGACGAAGTCGACCTTGACGTTCGGGTTGGCCGCCTCGAACTTCTTGACCAGTTCCTGGTAGTTCGGCGCCTCGTTGGTGGCGTTCGAGGTGTCCCAGTACGTGAGGGTGACCGGCCCGTCGGCCTTGCCGTTCGAGCTGGAGCCGCTGCTGCCACAGGCAGCCATCGAGACCGCGAGGGCCACAACGAGGGCAGAGGCCGCGATGCCACGCCGCATGAGAACTCCTTGGGAGGGTGGGGGTGCCCGAGATGTTCCGAGGCAGGCGCATAATGGCTGCCTCGTGCCGACCGCACCGTTGCTGCCGTCGGGCTCGGGAAGGAAGTTAACAGCGGCGCAATAGCGACGGAAAGTCCTTGCAGCAAGTTTCTGCAAGAAACAGCGATCGTTACGCCCGCGTGTCCTGGACGTAGCCGCACGGTAGTTGACAGCGCGACCAAATGTCCCGGTTCGACCGCTTCGAGTCGATACCGGATGGCCGACACCACCACCATGCGTGGCTGAAAGACGCTTGCAGCAGACTGGACGCATGCGTATCAGAGCCGCCACACGGGACGAACTGCCGCTGCTGTGCGAACTGGAACGGGCCGCCGGAGCGCCCTTCGCCGCGATCGGCATGCCGGAGATCGCCCACGACGAACCGCCGGCCCCGCACGAGCTGGCCCGCTACCTGGACGAGGGCGTCGCCCTGGTCGCCCTCGCCGACCGCCCCGGCCTGCCCGGCGACGCCGCCCTGCCCGACCGCCCCGGCCTGCCCGGCGACGCCGCCCTGCCCGACCGCCCCGGCCTGCCCGGCGACGCCGCCCTGCCCGCCGACCCCGGTCCGATCGCCGGCTACCTGCTCGCCGAGCCGGTGGACGGCGCCCTGCACATCGAGCAGGTGTCGGTCCACCCCGACCACGCCCGCCGGGGCATCGGCCGGGCGCTGATCGAGCACCTCGCGGCGGGCACCGACGCCCCCGCGCTCACCCTCACCACCTTCACCGACGTCCCCTGGAACGCCCCCTACTACGCCCGCTGCGGCTTCCGCCCGCTCGCCGACCACGAGGTCACCCCGGGCCTGCGGGAGATCCGCCGCAAGGAGGCCGAACACGGCCTGGACCGCTGGCCCCGCCTCTGCATGCGCCGCGACCTGTAACAGGACCTGCGCCGTGACCTGGGGCTAGACCTGGGGCGGGCCTGACAATCCCGCCAGGCCCGCGACGTTCCCGAAGCACTCAGCTGACGCCGAGCCGCAGCACCGTGGTCGAGCGGAACTCCTCCCCCGGCCGCAGCACGGTGCTCGGGAACGCCGGGTGGTGCGGGGAGTCCGGGAAGTGCTGGGTCTCCAGCGCGATCCCGGCGAACGGCCCGTAGGGGACGCCACTCGCGCCGGTGACCGCGCCCTGGAACTTGTTGGCCGTGTAGACCTGGACGCCCGGCTCGGTGGTCAGCACCTCCAGGGTGCGCCCGCTGACCGGGTCCTCCAGCAGCGCCGCCCTGGCCGCCGTGCCGTCGGCCGGCCGGGCCCGGAGCACCCAGTTGTGGTCGTAGCCGCCGGGCCCGGCCAACTGCGGGTGGTCGTCGTGCACCGACTTGCCGATCGGCGTGGCCACGGTGAAGTCGAACGGCGTGCCGGCCACCGGTTCGGTCCGCCCGTACGGGATCTGCCGCGCGTCGGCCGGGGTGTACTCGTCGGCGTCGAGGGTGAGCAGGTGCCCGAGGACGTCGCCGGCGCCCTCACCCGCAAGGTTGAAGTACGCGTGGTTGGTCAGGTTGACCACGGTCGGCTTGCTGGTGACGGCGTGGTAGGCGATCACCAGCTCGCCGGCCTGGTCCAGGGTGTAGGAGACGGTGACGTCCAGGGCGCCGGGAAAGCCCTGGTCGCCGTCCGGGCTGTGCAGCCGCAGCCGCACCCCGCCCTCGATCTGCTCGGCCTCCCACATCCGGTTCGCGAAGCCGTCCGGCCCGCCGTGGATGGTGATACCGCCGCCGGTCGGGGCGAGCGGGTGCTCCTCCCCGTCGATGGTGACCTCGGAGCCGTCGATCCGGTTGGCGTACCGGCCGACCACGGTGCCGTAGTGCCGGGCCGGGCCGAGGATCTGGGCCAGCCGGTCGGTGGAGAGCAGCAGTTGGGCGGGGCGGCCGGCACGGTCCGGCGCAGTGAGGGTGTGCAGGGTCGCGCCGAGGTTGAGCACGCTCGCCTCGTAGAGGCCGGCGGAGAGCGTCCAGCGCTCGATCGCGGCGCCCGCGCCCGAGGGGTCGAGGGGTTCGTGCCGCACGCTGGTGGCCTCGCTCGCCATGGCCTGCTCCTCACTGGCGGTCGCGGTGTGCCCCGACCGCCCGGTTCCGGGTCCGTCCCGGGGACGCCGCGGCGTCCCCCGTGTCCCTCAGCCTAGGGCCGGACAGGCCCTGGCGACGGACACCGTCGCAGGAGACGCGCGCCGTCCGCGCGCCCCCGCCCTACGCCTCCACACGCCCTCGCCTTAGGCCTCCGCGCGCCCCCGCCCTACTCCTCCTCGCACTCGTCGCCCGGCCGGGTGGCCTCGCGCGGCTGTGCCGGCAGTCCGAGGGCGGAGGCCAGGCCGTCCGGCCCGCTGCCCGCTTTGCGGTAGACGGCGGCCAACCGACGGTTGACCAGACTGAGGTGGACGCCGAGCTCGTCCGCGATCCGCTGCGGCGGCACGCCCTGCACGGCCAGGTTGGCGACCTCCCACTCGGGCTGGCTGAGCGTCTCCAGCGTCTCCCGGAAGTCGCGCAGCCCCAGCCGGTTGGGCCGCAGGCCGTAGTTGGCCAGCTCCCGCCGCGCCTGCTCGACGAGTCCCTCGGCCGAGCAGTGCTGGGCCAGCTCGATGCCCTGGTACAGGTGCTCCTGCGCGTCCTCCAGCCGCCCGACCCGGCGCAGCGCGGCGCCGAGGTCGACCAGCGCGACGGCGTGCTCGTACCCGGCCGGCGACTGCCCGAGGTACATCACGGCCTGCTCCAGCAGCTCGACCGCCTGCTGCCCGTCCTCGATCTGGGCGTTCAGCCGCAGCGCGGTGCCGATCGCCGAGGCGGTGCCGAAGGTGCGCGCGTCCTGGACGGCCTTCTGGGCGTACTCGCGGGCGCGGTCGGGCTCGTCCGCGGCGAGCGCGATGGCCAGGTGGCCGGCCCAGGGCGCCCAGACGGTGTTGTGCCAGCCGCGGGCCTCCAGTTGGGCGCCGGCCTCGGTGAGCGCGGCGGCCGCTCCGGCGTGGCGCTTCTTGGCGATCAGCAGCTTGCCGTACAGCGAGGGCGCGTCGGGCAGCACCATGGCGGTCGCGTGGTACGGCGGGTGGAAGCCGAACTCGGCCGCGAGGTCCCAGGCCTCGTCGACCCGGCCGCGGGCGAGCAGGGTGTCCACCAGGACGCCGACGGCGTCCCACGCGAGCGGCAGCTTGGGGCCGATCCGCTCGGACAGTCGAAGCGCGCGGCGCAGGAAGTCCTCGGCCTCGGCGAGCAGGCCGCGGCGGAAACGCGCCAGACCCATCAGGAAGTAGGCGAAGCCCCGGTGGGCACCGCTCCACCCGGCCACCTCGAACTGGATGATGGCGTCCGCGAACAGCCGCTCGGCCTGGGCGATGCGGTCGTTGTAGGTATAGGTGAGGCCGAGCATCGAGGGCAGTTCGAAGCCCCAGGTGCTGTTGGTCCAGCCGAGTCCCTGGGGCAACCGGCCGGAGTCGAGGACGCTGTCGGCATAGGTCAGCGCCTCGGCGGAGGGGGCGCCGCGCAGGGTGAGGTCCCAGGCGCGCATCGCGAGGACGGCCCGGTCGGCGGCGTCACGGCCGCTGAGGGTGTCGCACATGGCGCCGAGCCGCGTGGAGCGGCCGGGACCGTCCTCCTCGGACTTGCGGAAGGCGTGCCACATGAACGAGGCGGCCTGGAGCCGGAGCCTGCCGGCCGGGTCGGCGGTCTGCTCGGCCTCGTCCTGGCAGACCAGCGCGGCCTCGCGCAGTTCGCCGCTGTGGGCGAGCACCTCGGAGAGCCGGAAGGTGGCGTCCACGCGCAGCCCGGGGCGCAGCGGCCCCTCGTCGGGGTCGAGGGCGAGTTTGAGCTGGTTGACGGTGGCGCCGGGGTCGGTCAGCAGGGCGGAGCAGCCCAGTTCGTACAGCACCTCGGCGCGGATGTCGTCGGCGGGCGGCTCGTTGAGGGCGCGGTGCAGACAGCGCTGGGCGGCTTCGGGGGCGCCGATCAGCAGGTGTTCGGCGGCGGCGCGGCGCAGTTTGCGGACGGTGCGGTCGTCGCCCTCGCCGGAGAAGGTCTCGACGAGGTGGCGGGAGGCGGCGAGCAGGCCGAGTCCGGCGTTCTCGATCTCGGCGGCGGCGACGCCGTGCATGCCGGTGCGGGTGGCCTCCGGCATGGTGTTGTAGATCGAGCTGCCGATCAGCGGGTGGACGAATTCGAGGTTTCCGTTGGGGGTCTGGGTGAGCACGCGCTGCTTGCGCAGTTGCTTGATGGACTCGCGGGCGCCCTCGACACTCTGGGTGGAGATCCGGGTGGCGAGGTCGACCCGGATGTCGGTGCCGAGCATCGCGCAGGCCCAGGCGAAGCGCAGGGTGGACGCGCCGAGCCGGTCCACCCAGCTCTTGAGGGTCATTCCGGTGGCGTCGACGGCGAGTTCGCGCAGTTGCTGGGAGTTCTCCTCGACCGGTTCGAGGTCCTGGTCGCAGACCTGGTCGAGCAGGGCGACGGCTTCGAAGGGGTTGCCGTTGACGACGTTCCAGAACTCGTAGCAGAAGGCGTCCTCGGCCTTGTCTCCGAGTTCGGCGCGGATCATGTCGGTGATGGAGACCAGCGAGAGCCGGTTGAGCTCGTGCTTGCCGGTGGCGCGGCCGAGGACGTCCTTGCGGTGTTGCTGGATCTCGACCGGCCAGTCGTTCTCGTCCTCCCGGAACGCGAAGACGAGCAGGACGGGCAGTTCGCGGGAGCGGACGGCGAACTGGGTGAGCCAGGAGAGCGACTCGTGGTCGGCCCAGTGCAGGTCGTCGACGATCATCACCAGCGGCGCCCGGCGCGGCGCGAGTTGGGTGAGGACGTAGTCGAGGCCGTCCCGCACGCCCTGGGGGTCGAGGCGGCGGGCGCCGGCCTTGGGCTGCTTGAGGCCCATGGCCGGTCCGACGACCTCCTCCCAGGTGCCCATGACCTGGCGGAACTCGTCGGGCCGCAGGCTGGTGAGGGCGGGCTGGAGGAGTTGGCGCAGCACGTGGTACGGCTCGTTGAACTGTCGTTCGCTGCCGCGGGCGAACAGCACGGTGGCGCCGTCGCGGAGTTTGGCGATCCGTCGGACCTCGTGCAGCAGGCTGGTCTTGCCGATGCCGGGGCGGCCGGAGAAGGCCAGCAGTTCGCCGATCTCGGTGCCGCCGGCCGCGAATGCGCGGCAGAGCTTGTCGACGGCCGCCTCGACGGAGCGCAGTTCGGCGTCGCGGTCGCGCAGCCGGACCCTTGGCGAGGTGCTGTCGCCGTCCCGGCTGGAACCGGATCCCGTCCGAAGTTCGTTTCCCTGCTCGGTCACCGTCGCGCCTCCGCCTCGCCGCTCGCGTCATTGCTCACGTCACTGCTCGCATCACTGCTCGTGGACCTGAGGTTAGCGCTGCGTGGCACTCGTTGTGGGGCATTCGCGCAGGCTGGGGCGGACGGTGAGGGTTCGGACGGTTTACCAAGGGCAATTGCCCTATACACCTAACGTCCGATCATTGCATCAGATAACCTACGGCCCGCGAGGCGGAGATGATCTTGCGTCACCACCCTCACCCCGGAAGCCTCGCTGCGTCAACTCCCCCCATACCCAGCACCCGAACCACTGGCACCCCCACCCTCCGCTGCACCGGGAGTCCGATGTCTGACGACACCTCACTTCAGATCCCGTTCCCGCACCGCCGCAGTCCGCACGGCCCGCGCGCCGGCGCACTGCACCGCGACTGGCTGGTGCGCCACCCGCTGCTCCCCGATGCCGACCACCCGGGCTACGCCCACTGGGAGGTGGCCGACCTCGCCGCCCTCGGCTACCCGGACGCCGGCCCGGACGAACTCGCCCTCGCCGCGGACCTGATGGGCTTCTACTTCCTCTTCGACGACCAGTTCGACGGCCCGCTCGGCCGCCGGCCCACCGAGGTCGCCCCCATCTGCGAACGGCTGATCGCCGTCCTGCACGGCGCCCGACCCGACCAGGACTCACCGGTCGAGACCGCCTTCGCCGACCTCTGGGACCGCAGCATGCACGGCATGCCCGCCCGCTGGCAGGCCCGCGCCGCGTACAACTGGGAGTGGTACCTGGCCAGTCATCCCGCCGAGGCGGCCGGCCGGATCTCCGCCCGACCACCCGACCGGGAGGCCTACCTGGTGCTCAGACGGGGCACCGCGGCGATGGAGACCATCTTCGACATGGTCGAACGCCTCGGCCAGTTCGAAGTGCCCGCCGCCGTCCTGCACCACCCGGTCCTGCGTCAACTGCGGCAGCTGGCAGCCGACATACCGTCGCTCAGCAACGACGTCCGGTCGTTCCCGCTGGAGGCCCCGCGCGGCGACGTCAACAACCTGGTGATGATCGTCCAGCGCGAGCGCCGCTGCTCGGCCGAGGAGGCCTGCGCGGTGGTGCTGGAGGAGGCGCAGCTGATGATCGGGCGCTGCGGGGAGCTGCACGGCAGACTGCCGGACGTCTACCGGGAGTTGGGCCTGTCCCGGATCGAGCGGACGATCGCCCAGCGGTACGCGGACGGACTGGTCACCTGGCTCGCCGGCTACCTGTGCTGGGAGTCCCGCACCGGCCGGTACCACGCGGTCTGACGGCTCGCCGGGCCCGGCGGGCGCGCACCCCCCCACACGTCGTCCGGAACGCGCACCCTCCGTGCGGGGCGGACGTACGGGCCGTAGCCGCACCCGCGTTCGGCGGCTATCGTGCTCGACGGCAGGCGCCCCGGCGGGCGCCCGCCCCGAATTGCGTGTCCGCACCCTCCCGCCGGGCCGCCCCGAGCCGGGCGGTCCGGCGCGCCGCCCCCGCCGCGCGGCCCGGGCGGCGCCCGACGTCGCGAGGAGACACCAGAGCATGACGGTCTACCAGCCCCCCGGCACCCCCGGCAGCATCGTCGCCTACCGCTCCCGGTACGAGCACTGGATCGGCGGCGGCTGGACGCCGCCGGTGCGCGGCGAGTACTTCGGCGACCCGACCCCGGTCACCGGTGAGGTGTTCACCGAGGTCGCCCGCGGCACCGCCGAGGACATCGAGGCCGCGCTGGACGCGGCCCACGCCGCCGCCCCCGCCTGGGGCCGCACCCCGCCCGCCGAGCGGGCCCAGGCACTGCTGCGGATCGCCGACCGGATGGAGGCGAACCTGGAGCCGCTGGCCGTCGCGGAGAGCTGGGAGAACGGCAAGCCGGTGCGCGAGACGCTGGCCGCCGACCTCCCGCTCGCCATCGACCACCTGCGCTACTTCGCCGGCGCGCTGCGCGCCCAGGAGGGCGGCCTCTCCCAGCTGGACGAGGACACCGTGGCCTACCACTTCCACGAGCCGCTGGGCGTGGTCGGCCAGATCATCCCGTGGAACTTCCCGATCCTGATGGCGGTCTGGAAGCTCGCCCCGGCGCTCGCGGCCGGCAACGCGGTGGTGCTCAAGCCCGCCGAGCAGACCCCGGCCTCGGTGCTGCTGTGGGCCGAGCTGACCGCCGACCTGCTGCCGCCCGGCGTGCTCAACATCGTCACCGGCTTCGGCGAGGAGGCCGGCGCCCCGCTGGCCGCCAGCAACCGCGTCCGCAAGATCGCCTTCACCGGCGAGACCACCACCGGCCGGCTGATCGCCCGCGCCGCCAGCGACAACCTGATCCCGGTCTCACTGGAGCTGGGCGGGAAGAGCCCCAACCTGTTCTTCGCGGACGTCGCCGCCGCACCGGACGCCTTCTACGACAAGGCCGTCGAGGGCTTCGCGATGTTCGCCCTCAACCAGGGCGAGGTCTGCACCTGTCCCAGCCGGGCGCTGATCCAGTCCACGGTCTACGAGCGGCTGCTCGCCGACGGCCTGGCGCGGGTGCGCGCGATGCGCCAGGGCGACCCGCTGGACACCGAGACCCAGGTCGGCGCCCAGGCCAGTGCGGAGCAGCTGAAGAAGATCCTCTCCTACTTCGAGATCGGCCAGGCCGAGGGCGCCAAGTTGCTGGCCGGCGGAGAGCGGGCCGACCTCGGCGGCGCCCTGGCCGGCGGCTACTACGTGACGCCGACGGTCTTCGAGGGCGTCAACAGCATGCGGGTCTTCCAGGAGGAGATCTTCGGCCCGGTCGTCTCGGTCACCCGCTTCGAGGACTTCGCCGAGGCGGTCGCCCTCGCCAACGACACCCAGTACGGGCTCGGCGCGGGCGTGTGGACCCGGGACCTCAACACCGCCCACCGCGCCGGACGCGCCATCCAGGCCGGCCGGGTGTGGACCAACTGCTACCACGCCTACCCGGCCCACGCGGCCTTCGGCGGCTACAAGAACTCCGGCATCGGCCGGGAGAACCACAAGGCGCTGCTGGAGCACTACCAGCAGACCAAGAACCTGCTGGTCAGCTACTCCCCCGACGCGGTCGGCTTCTTCTAGCCGCTCCCGTCCCGGCCACGCCCCCGCCGGCCGGCCGCGCTCCGGTTCACCGCCGTCTCGCGCCGTCGGGGCCCTGCGGGGAAACGCGGAGCGGGAGACCGGTTCCGGCCTCCCGCTCCGCCGCCACTCCCCGTGGCCCGCGTCGAGCGCCCGTCCGGACGCCCTTCGCCGTACAACCCCCGATCGGGCAAATCGCCTGTTTCGGGATCTAAGCACATGAATCCGCGATTTTCTCGACGCGCCGCCGACATGCCCGGGCACACCCGACGAACGCCTTAAACAGGACTCCCCGCCTCCTCACCTCCGGAGTCCCGATGACCATCGCCCCCGCCAAGCTCTCCGACCCCGTCGTGCGCACCTTCGTCACCGCGATCAACGCCGGCGACCGCGCGGCCTTCCTCGACACGCTCACCCCGAGCGCGACCATGTCCGACGACGGCTCCGACCGCGACCTCGTCCAGTGGATCGACAAGGAGATCTTCGGGGTCCGCGGCCGGATGGACGTCCAGACGGAGGCGAACGGCGGCCACTCCCTGGTCGCCAACTTCACCAACGACACCTGGGGCGAGATGCGCACCGCCTGGCGCTTCACCGTCGAGCACGGGAAGATCGCCCGCTTCGAGACCGGCCAGGCCTGACCTCAGGCGCGCGTCAGCACGGGACAGGGGCCTGACCGCCGGCGCGCGTCCGGAACAGGGGCCTGCCCTCAGGCGGAGAGCCCCAGGCACCCCCGCACCGCGCGGATCAGGTTGCGCGAGCGGATATCGCCGGTGACGCCCGGCTGCATGCCGTTGGTGACGTAGCCGAAGCCCAGCCCGAGCTCCGGGTCGGCGAAGCCCAGCGAGCCGCCCCGGCCCGGGTGGCCGAAGCTCGCCGGGGAGGCCATCGGCGCGGTCGGGCCGTGCCGCCAGAAACCCAGGCCGAAGGTGGAATTGACGATCAGCACCCGGTCCGGCCCGTGCACCGCCGGCCCGACCGCGCGGGTCAGCACCTCGGGCCCGAGCAGCGGCGGCAGCAGGGCTCCGGAGCCGTCCGGACGGTCGGCGGCGCCGATCAGCGCCGCGTAGAACCGGGCCAGCGAGCGGGCCGTACCGATGCCGCCCGCGCCGGGGATCTCGGCAGCCTGCACCGCCGGGTCGTTGAGGTCCACCCCGGGGCGGACCGAGGCGAAGGAGCGCGCCGTCAGCGAGGTCGGGTCCTGGTAGGCCTCCCGGACGGACTGCTTGGGCCGCAGCCGCAGCCCGCTCGGCCCGGTCCGGGCCGCCTCCGGGGCGGGCAGGTCGACCAGCCGGCCGACCCGCGGCGCGGCACCGGCCGGCAGCCCTATCCACAGGTCCAGTCCGAGCGGCCGGGCGACCTCCTCGGCGAAGAACTGGCCGACCGTGCGCCCGCTCACCCGCCGCACCACCTCACCGACCAACCAGCCGAAGGTGTACGGGTGGTAGCCGTGCGCCGTGCCGGGCTCCCAGGCGGGCGCCTGCGCGGCCACCGCCGCCGCCGCGCGCTCCCAGGTCAGCACGTCCTCCAGGCGCAGCGGCACGTCCAGCGCGGGCACCCCGGCCTGGTGCGACAGCAGCCAGCGCACCGGCACCCCGCCCTTGCCCGCCGCCGCGAACTCGGGCCAGTACGAGGCCACCGGCGCGTCCAGGTCGAGCAGGCCGCGCTCGGCCAGCAGCAGCGCGGTGGTCGCGGTCAGGCCCTTGGTGACCGAGCGCAGCACCTGGGCGGTGTCCGCCGTCCACGGCACCGCCGGCGCGGGTCGTCCGCCGACCTCGGGCCGGGCGTCGCCGCCCCACAGGTCGACCACCTTGCGGCCGCGCACGTACAGCGCGAAGGCCGCGCCCAGTTCGCCGTACTCGTGGAAGTTCCGCGCGAAGGCCTCCCGTACGGGCTCGAACCCCTCGGCCGTCTCGCCCCAGATCTCCACCACCGCGTGCCGCCCTCAGCCTGTCGGTTCCGCTCGTCCGTTCGCGCCCGCGTTCGAAGCGGGCCCGGAAACCCTAACCTGTCGGTCATGACCAACCCTGCCGAAGAGCTGCTGGACGTCGTCGACGAGCACGACCGGGTGATCGGGACCGCGGTGCGCGGGGAGGTGTACCGACGGGGGCTCACCCACCGGTGCGTCTTCATCCTGGTCCGCGACCCGGCCGGGCGGATCTTCGTCCACCGCCGCACCGACACCAAGCTGTTCGCCCCCGGCGCGTACGACATGTTCGTCGGCGGCGTGGTCGGCTCCGGCGAGACGTACGCCGCGGCCGCCGTCCGCGAGGCCGAGGAGGAACTCGGCGTGCACGGGATCGCGCCGCGCCCGCTGTTCAAGTTCCTCTTCCAGCAGGACCGGCTCTCCTGGTGGTGCGACATGTACGAGGCCCGGTGGGACGGCCCGGTCTCGCCGCAGGAGTCCGAGGTCGCCTGGCACGCCTGGCTCACCCCCGCCGAACTCGCCGACCGCCTCACCCGCGACGACTTCGTCCCCGACGGCCGCGAGGCCTACCGCCGCTACCTGGACCTCCACGCCTCATAGGCCCCGTGGCAGGCGCCGGATAGGGTGGCGCGCATGGCCTCCCGTACGCCGTCGCCGACGACCGCCCGCGCTGCCCGGAACCCCGCACCGGACCGGGCGGCGGGCCAGGCCCCGGACCGGGCCGCGGCGGGTGAGCGGCCGCGCCGGCGGCTCAGTGTGGACGAGCGGCGCGAGCAGCTGATCGCCGTCGCGCTGGAGCTGTTCAGCCGGCGCCCACCGGAGGAGGTGTCGATCGACGACATCGCCGCCGCCGCGGGCGCCTCCCGGCCGCTGGTGTACCACTACTTCCCCGGCAAGCAGGCGCTGTACGAGGAGTCGCTGCGACGGGCCGGGCGGGAGCTCTCGGCGCGGTTCGAGGAGCCCGCCGACGGGCCGCTGTCCGAGCGGCTGTACCGGGTGATGGGCCGCTACCTGGACTTCGTGCAGAGCCACGGGCCCGGCTTCGCGGCGCTGCTGCGCGGCGGCTCGGTGGCGGCCAGCGCGGGCACCTCGGCGGTGATCGACGAGGTGCGCCGGGCCGCCCACGACCAGATCCTCTCCCACCTCGCGTTCCCCTCGCCGAGCCCCGGGCTGCGGCTGACCGTCCGGGCCTGGATCGCCAACGCCGAGATCACCTCGCTGGAGTGGCTGGCCGAGCGCTCGGTGCCGCTGGAGGAACTGCAGTTGCACCTGGTGCAGGAGTTCGTCGCCGCCCTCACCCTCACCGCCGCCCGGGAGCCCGCGCTCGCCGCCGAACTCGGTTCCTTCTTCGCGGACGAGCGACCGGACGGCCCAACCGGGCGCCTGGTGCGGGACCTCGCCGGGCTGTTCGCCGTCCCCGGGATCACCGAGGCGGTCACCGCGCTCGCCGTCGCGGCGGTCGGCGAATCGTCCCCGCAGGCCACGGAGGAACCGGCCGAGGCCGGCGCCGAGTGATCCGCCGGTTCGGCCCCGACACCGGGCTCTGATAGGAATGAGCAGGGATCCGACGGCCCGCCACCACGGGCGCGCGCGGACCCACCCGAACCAGCGACCGCAGACGCAGCAGAGCGGGGGGCTCATCAGTTGACCCAGGACGTCCAGTTCAGCGCGGAGGCCAACCCCTTCGCAGCGGCGGAGCAGGTCTGTGCGACCCTCGGCACGCTCACCGACGCCCTCTTCGACGAGCGCACCTCCCGCCACCCGGCAGCTTCGCTCAGCGCCCTGCGACCGGCCGAACACCCCGCCGCCGAGGCGCTGTTCGGCCTTCCGCTGGCGCCCAACGGCCCGGTGCACTCGGCCGTGGACCGGCTCGGCACGGTGATCACCGCCGGCACGGCCCGCCCCGGCACCGGCGCCCGGGTCGCCGACCGGGTGACCGCCGCCCTGCAGGCCCGCTACGGCGGCGGGGCGGTGCGCGGCGCGATCGCCGACCGGGGCACCACCTCGGCCGCGCTGTTCCAACTGCCGGTCACCGGCGAGTTCGCCGACCCCAAGCTGCGCCCGCCGTTCGCCCCGGCACTGGCCGCGCTGGCCGCCGGGCAGCACACCCGCCATCCGGTCGAACTGGCCACCGGCGCGGGCGCCGAGGTCCGGCTGGTGGTCCCGCCCGGCTTCCACCCGCTGACCTCCCCGGGCGGTCCGGCCGGGGTCTGCGCCCGCACGGTGCCCGCTCCGGCGCGCGGGGCGGACGGCGTCGGCCCGGCCACCGCCGCGGCCGCCGAGGAACTGACGGGACATCTGGCCGAGGTCGCCGAGGAACTGTTCAGCGGCACCGGGCCGGAACCGCGCCGCGACTTCGCGGTCATCTCCGCCACCCTCGCCGACCTGGTCCACGACGCCGGCGCGGTCTACGCGGGCGTCTGCGCCCTGGACGTGGACGGCCGGGCCTCCGACGCCGCCCTCGTCGTCTCGCTCGCCCGGCACCCGCTGCCGATCACCGCGCTCGCCACCGAACTGGCCACCGTCCGGCGGCACGCCGAGGTGTGGACGGTCCTGCTGCCGGCCGGGCCGGCCGCCGTCCTGGTCGAGGGGCGGACCGTCCCGGTGCCCGGACCGCTGTCCGCCGACGGGCAGCGGCGCTGGGTGGTCACCTCGGCGGTCGAGGCCTTCGTCCCGCTGCCGGACGGCGCCACCGTGCTCTGCGTCCAGCTGTCCACGGCGCAGCCGGAGGACTGGGAGCTGTACACGCAGGCGTTCGCGGAGCTGCTGAAGAGCGTCCAGTTCGGCTGGGACGGGGAGGCTGCCGGCGCCGTGCCGGTGGCCGTGCCGGTGACCACCGCTGCCGCTCCCGTCGAGAAGACGCCGGAGCAGCCGGAGGAGGTGCCGGTGAACCTGCACGGCGCGCCGGAGGACGTCCCGCCCGCGGACTTCCGTCCGTCCGCGTCGGTCGCGGAGGCGGCGGTCGACGCCGAGCCGGAGGCCGGGGCCCCGCGGAAGGGCACGCCGGTCATGGTGCCCCCGCCTGACTTCAACCCCTTCGCCCCGGAAAGCCTCCCGTCCGCCCCGGGCACCGACCCGGCCACCCCGGCCGCCGACCCGTTCGGCACGGTGACGGCGGACAAGCCGGACCCGTTCGGCACCACGCTCGCGGCGCAGGGCCCGGCCGTCCCGCCGCCGCCCTCCACCCCGCCGGTCGTGCCCGCGCCGGCCGCCTCCACGGAGGACGCCCCGCGGAAGGGCACGCCGGTCATGGTGCCCCCGCCTGACTTCAACCCCTTCGCCCCGGAAAGCCTCCCGTCCGCCCCGGGTGCCGACCCGGAGGAAGAAGCGGCGACGGATTCGGGCCCGGAGACCAGCCCCTTCGGCTGAGCCGCGCCCTGGCGGGCAGACGGCGGCGAACAACCGACGGCGAACAGATAACAGCTGACAGATAACAGATTTCAGATTCTGTTATCTGTCAGTTGTCAGCCGTCGGTCCGCCCCCGCCGTCACCCCGCACGCCCCGCCCCACCCGCGCCCCGCCGCTCGATCACCGCGCCGGCCCCGTCCAGCATCCGCGCCATCCCGAACTCGAACAGCGCGTCCAGGCCCAGGTCGATCTCCGGCGCCCGGTTCATCACGTTGAACATCGGGAACCGCTCCGGGTCCGCCATCAGCCGATCGCGGTCGTCACCGTCCAGGTGCTCCATCCTCGCCCGCACCCCAGGCGCCACAGCACCGCACCAGTACACCACCCACGCCGAGACCAACAGCCGCCCGGCCCACCCGGCCAACTGGCGCAGAGCCATCACGAGTTGGCGACAACAGGAGCCGCGTGCCAAAGAGCCACAGACAACGGCCAGGCGCGGCAGGCCAGTTGGCGCGCCCCTCGCGCAATCAGCCCGCGCGCCGCGCCAGGTGGACCACGTCCGGCACACCCCGGCTGACCGGGATCTCGTGCGTGACGACGCCCGAGAAGCCCGCCGCACGCAGCGCCTCCTCGAACTCCGCGGAGGGCTGCGCGCTCCACACCGCCAGCACCCCGCGCGGCTGAAGCCGCTGCCAGAGCACGGCGAGCCCGTCGGCGCCGTACAACCCGGCGTTGGAGTCGGTCACGGTCCAGTCCGGGCCGTTGTCGATGTCCAGGCACAGCGCGTGGTAGCGCTCGCCGTCGGCCGCCGCCAGGTACTCCAGCAGGTCGGTGTGGAGGATCCGGACCCGCTCGTCCTCCAGCGCGCCGTCGGAGAAGGCGCCGAGCGGCCCGTTCCGGTGCCAGTCGATGATGGCGCCCTCGCGCTCGACGATGGCGATCCGCCCCCAGCGCGGCTCGGCCACCGCGTACGCCAGCGAGAAGCCGACGCCGAGGCCCCCGATCAGCACCGAGGGTCGCCCGACGGGGCTGCCGGTACGGTCCAGCTCGTCCAACGCCGCCTGGATCAGCAGGCGTTCGGAGCGGCCGTCGGCGGTGTCCATCAGAAAACACCCGTTGGCGATGATCTCGAAGTGCCGACCACGCTGGCGCAGGACCACCTCGCCGAACGGGCCGTCCCGCCGGTCGAGCGTGACGACGGCCTCGTGAGCGTCCCGTTCGGGCAGTGCGGTGGACATGCGTGTTCCTCAGCGGACTCGGGGGCAGGAGCCGTCCCGGCGGACGAGTACCCGCCCGACAATAGCCGAGTCCGCCCCCGCGCCCGTCACATCGTGACCAGCACCCCCGCGTACGAGACGCCCGCGACGACGACCCAGGAGCCGAGCCCGAGCAGGGCGAGCCGCCCGCCGGTGCGGACCATGGTGGGCAGGTGCACGGCGCTGCCGAGGCCGAACAGCGCGGCGGCCAGCAGCAGTTCCTGGGCGTCCCCGGCGAGCGTGAGCGCCCGCTCCGGCAGCACCCCGGTGGTCCGCAGGACGATCATCGCGAGGAACCCCGCCACGAACAGCGGGACGATCGGCGGGCGACGGCCGATCTTGACCGTGCTCTGGGAGCCACCGGTGTCCGCCGTGTCCGGCCCGGCGGCGTTCCCCCCGTCCCACCGCGCCCTGCGCCGCACCCCGACCGCCACCCCGGCGACCAGCGGCGCCAGCAGCACCACCCGCATCAGCTTGACCAGGACGGCCTCGCGCAGCGCGCCCGTCCCGCCGGTCTGCGCGGTGGCGACCACCTGCCCGACGTCGTGCACGCTCGCGCCGACCCACCGCCCGAACTCCACCTCGCCGAGCCCGAGCGGGTGCTGGAGCAGCGGCAGTACGGCGATCGCGAGCGTCCCGCACAGGGTGACCAGCGCGACCGAGGAGGCGACGTCCTCCTCCTCGCTGCCGGCCGCCTGGCTGACCGCACCGATCGCCGAGGCCCCGCAGATCGAGTACCCGGTGGCGACCAGCAGCGGCTGGTCCCCGGGCAGGCCGAGCCGACGGCCCAGCCAGAGCGTGCCGGCGAAGGTGGCCGCGACCACCGCGAGCACCATGGCGACGGTGGCCCAGCCGAGGCCGAGCACGTCGTCCAGGCTGAGTTTGAGCCCGAGCAGGACGATCCCGAGCCGCATCAGCCGCTTGCCGGCCGTGGACAGCCCGGGCCGTGCCACCCCGCGTACCACCGGGCGCAGCCCGGGCAGGTGCGCGGCCGCCATGCCGAGCACGACGGCGGCGGTGAGCTTGGGCACGGCGGGCACGGCCGCGTGGACGCCGATCGCGGCGGCCACCCCGGCGGCGGCGAGCAGCAGGCCGGGGGCGTCCCCGCCGAGCGGGGGCAGTGAGCGGGTGCGCGTGGCGCGCTCCCGGAGGGTCAGTGCCACGCCGCCCTCACTGCTGCTGGTCGGCGGGCAGCCGGTAGACCCGCCGGATGCTGGTGCCGAGCCGCGAGACGTCCGCGCCGTACACGTGGATGGAGATGGCGGTGCTGCTACAGGCGTTGCGCACCAGGTGGATGTCGCCGGGCGGGGCGAAGGCGGCGACGGTGCCGGCCGGGCCGGCCACGTGCTCGGTCTCGACCAGCCGGGCGGTGCGGCCGTCGGAGACCAGCCGGTAGCGGGTCTCGCTCTCCTGGCCGCGGTGGACACCGGCCACGCACCAGGAGACGTGGTCGTGGATCGGGGTCTGCTGGCCGGGCAGCCAGACCAGGGCGACGACGGAGAAGCTGCCGTCCTCCTCGGCGTGCAGGACGTGCTGGCGGTAGCGCTGCGGGTCGCCCTCGCACTGGGCGGGGGTGAGCAGCGCGTCAGGCCCGTCGGGGTCGGCGTGCAGGTGCGGCGCGAGGCGTTCGCCGACCAGGTAGGCGGTGAGTTCCGGGGGCAGTCCGCGGTCCACGACGGCACGGATCTCGCCGATCAGGGCGGCCATCCGCTCGGTGAGTCGGTCGCTGCCGACCGTGGCTGAGGGTGTCATGCCAGCAGGTTCGGACGCATACACCTATCACGTCCAACGATGGTTCTTAAGACCTCCCCCAAATCCAGCTTATGAATCGACCGCACTCAGCCGCAGCACCCGCAGCCACCCACCGGAGCCCCCGGCCATCCGCCGCACCGGCCCCTCAGCACCCGACCCGGCTCGCCGCCGCCTGCCGCAGGTGGTCCAGCACCAGCCCGGTGGCCGGGATCCGCCGGTGCTCGCTCAGCACGTACGCGCTCACCTGCCGGCGCAGGTGCGGCTCGACGGCCCGCCCGGTGACCTTGCGGTGGCACATGAAGGAGAGCACCAGCGCGGGCATCAGCGCGATCCCGACCCCGGCGGCGACCAGGCTCTGTACCGCGAGGTTGTCGTCCGTCGAGAACACGATGTCCGGCGCGAAGCCCTCCTCCGCACAGACGTGCAGCAGATTGGCCCGGCAGCGCGGACACCCGGCGATCCAGCGCTCGCCGTCGAGGTCGGAGAGCCGCACGGCGTGCCGGCGGCCGAGCGGGTGCCCGACGGGCAGCAGCACGGTGAGCAGGTCCTCCATCAGCGGGATCTCGTCCAGCCCGTCCGGCACCTCGGTCGCGGCGCCCGGGTAGCGGAAGGCCAGCGCGATGTCGCACTCCCCGCGCAGCAGTCGCTGGACGGAGTCCGGCGGCTCGGCCTCCAGCAGTTCGACCCGCACACCGGGGTGTTCGGCGAGCAGCCGGGCCATCGCCTCGGGTATCAGGGTGGCGTTGGCGCTGGGGAAGGCGCAGACCCGGACCCGCCCGGCGCGCAGCCGGGCGAGCGCGGCGAGCTGCTGCTGGGCGGCGGAGAGGCTGCCGAGGATCACTTCGGCGTGCCGGGACAGCGCCTCGCCGGCCTCGGTGAGCCGCAGTCCGCGCCCGGCCCGGGTGAACAGCGCGACGCCGACGGTGCGTTCGAGCGCCTTCATCTGCTGGGTGATGGCGGGCTGGGTGTAGCCGAGTTCGCGGGCGGCGGCCGAGTAGGAGCCGGCCCTCACGACCTCGTGGAACGTCCTGATGTGCCGCGAGTCGAACACCGGCTCCATTGCCCCTCCACCCGGTCGTCGTCGTCCAGCCTCCGCAATCATAAGAGGAAATTTGAGGTACCGGCCCCATCCCCATCCGCACCTATGGTTCAGGATCGAACCAGCCTTCTCACTGCTGCGCGGACGGCGGCAGCCCCATCGCCACCCCGGCCTCGACCACCGGCGCCCCGCCCCGCACGCTCGGGCTGCGCCGGCTGCGGCGCTCCACCCAGCGGGCGAGCCAGGAGAGCAGCAGGCACATGCCGATGTAGATCGGCGCGATCACGATCACCACCGGGATGAAGGGCAGGTCGTAGTCGAGGTTGGTGGCGATCAGCTTGCCCGCGTGCAGGAACTCCTCGTACGTGATCAGGAAGCCGAGCGAGGTGTCCTTGAGCGCGACCACCAGCTGGCTGATGATGGCCGGCAGCATCGCCCGGTTGGCCTGCGGCACCAGCACGTACGTCATCACCTGGGTCTTGCGCATGCCGAGCGCGTAGGCCGCCTCGCGCTGTCCCTTGGGCACCGCGAGCACGCCGGCCCGGAAGACCTCGGCCAGCACCGAGCCGTTGTACAGCACCAGCCCGGTCACCAGCGCCCACAGCGGCTGCACCTTGAGCGCCACGAAGACGAAGAAGATCATCACCAGCAGCGGCATGGCCCGGAAGAACTCCACCACCAGCGTGGAGAGCCAGCGCACCACCCGGTGGTCGGACAGCCGGCCGGCCGCGAACAGCGCGCCGAACGGCAGCGCGAACAGCACCGTCCAGCCGAAGGCCTTCAGGGTGTTGCCGAGCCCGCGCAGCAGCAGGTCCTGGACGCCCCGGTACTCGAAGGGCATCCACTTCTGGTACGTGAACTGGTGGGTGTGGAACAGCATGTAGACGATCCAGCCGATCAGCGCCGCGATCAGCAGCAGCGCGATCCCCCCGTACAGCCGGTGCCGGGCGAGCGCCTTCGGACCGGGGACGTCGTACAGCGCCGAGGCTTGAACGGTCATCGCGACACCGCCACTCGTCGTTCCAGCAGGTTGAAGACGGCGCTGATGGCCAGGGTGATGATCAGGTAGCCGACGGCGATCCAGACGAAGGTCCAGATGATGCTGTAGCCGAGCTCGTTGATGGTCCGGTAGGTGCCGAGCAGTTCGGTGACGCTGAACGAGCCGGCGATCGCCGTGTTCTTCGCCAGCGCGATCATCACACTGCCGATCGGCGCGACCACCGACCGGTACGCCTGCGGCAGCACCACCACGCTCATCGTCTGCCCGAAGCTCATGCCCAGGCTGCGCGCCGCCTCGCCCTGCCCCGCCGGCACGGTGTTGATGCCGGAGCGCATCGACTCGCAGACGAAGGCCGAGGTGTAGCAGCCAAGCGCGGCCACCGCGAAGGTGAAGAACGGCAGCGTGATGTCGAAGCGCGGCAGGCCCAGCACCACGATGAAGAACAGCAGGGTCAGCGGCGTGTTGCGCAGCAGCGTCACCCACGCCGTCCCGAACGCCCGTAGCGGCCGGACGGGCGAGACCCTGAAGCCCGCGATCAGCACCCCCAGCACCAGCGACAGCACGGCGCTCACCGCGAAGAGCGCGAGCGTGCCGAGGAAGCCGTCCCAGTAGGTCGACCAGTTGTCGGTCAGCGTTTTCACGGCGCGGCCCTCTCAGTACCGGTCGATCGGCGGCGGCGTCGGTGCGGGCTCCCCCGAGAGGCCGAGGGTCGCCTCGTAGGCCTTCTTCCAGTCGCCGTTCTGCTCGTTCCGCGCCAGCGCGTCGTCGATCGCGTACCGCAGCACGGTGTCGTTCTTCGGCGTCCCGATCCCGTACGGCTCCTGGGAGAACAGCGGGCCGACCACCTTGAGCTCGTCCGGCGCCTTGGCCGCGTAGCCCAGCAGGATCGCGTTGTCCGTGGTGACGGCGTCGACCTGGCCGGTGATCAGGTTGTCCACGCAGGCCGAGTAGGTGTCGTAGCCGATCAGGCGCGCCTTCGGGTACTGCGACCGGATGCGCTGGTACGGCGTCGAGCCGGCCGCCGAGCAGACCTTCTTGCCGTCCAGGTCCTGCGGGCCGTGGATGCTGGTGTTGTTCTTGCGCACCAGCAGCGACTGCCCGGCGATGAAGTAGGGCCCGGCGAAGCCGACCAGCTTCTTCCGGTTGTCGTTGATGGTGTAGGTGCCGACGTAGAAGTCCACCTGACCGTTCTGCAGCGCGGTCTCGCGGTTGGCCGAGGCGATGGTCTTGAACTGGATCCGGTCCGGCCCGAAGCCGAGGTCGGCGCCGACCATCTTGGCGATCTCGATGTCGAAGCCGGAGTACTCGCCGGTGGCCGGGTTCTTCTCGCCCAGGTACGGCTGGTCCTCCTTGGCGCCGACCACCAGGTAGCCCCGGCTCCGGGCGGCGTCCAGGGTCGGCGAGCCGGTGATCGAGGCGGCGTCCCGTACCTGGTAGCTGGGCAGCGCGCTCGCTTGCGGGCCCTTGGGCGGCGGGGTGCCGGCCTTGCCGCAGCCGGCGGCCAGCGCGGCGAGCAGCAGGACGGCGGCGAGCAGCGTCCGGCCCGGGGCGGCGGGCGTGGTCTTCCTCGTCACGGCGCCGCCTCAGTGCTTCAGGATCTTGGACAGGAAGTCCCGGGCGCGCTCGCTCTCCGGGGCGCTGAAGAAGTCCTCCGGGGCGCGGTCCTCGACGATCCGGCCGTCGGCCATGAAGACCACCCGGTTGGCGGAGGCCCGGGCGAAGCCCATCTCGTGGGTGACCACGACCATCGTCATGCCCTCGCGCGCGAGCTGGCGCATGACGTCCAGCACCTCGTTGATCATCTCGGGGTCGAGCGCCGAGGTGGGCTCGTCGAACAGCAGCGCCTTCGGGTCCATCGCCAGCGCCCGGGCGATCGCCACCCGCTGCTGCTGGCCGCCGGAGAGCTGGGCCGGGTACTTGTCGGCCTGCGCCGCCAGCCCGACCCGCTCCAGCAGTGCGCGGGACTTGGTGTCCGCCTCCGCCCGCGGCCGGCCGCGGACCTTGATCTGCGCGAGCGAGACGTTCTGCAGCACGGTCTTGTGCGCGAACAGGTTGAAGGACTGGAACACCATGCCGACCTCGGCGCGCAGCCGGGCCAGCCCCTTGCCCTCCTCGGGCAGCGGCTCGCCGTCGATCAGGATGGTGCCGTCCTCGATCGGCTCCAGTCGGTTGATCGCCCGGCACAGCGTGGACTTGCCGGAGCCGGAGGGCCCGATGACCACGACGACCTCGCCGCGGCCGACGGTCAGTTCGATGTCCTGCAGGACGTGCAGGTCGCCGAAGTGCTTGTTGACACCGCGCACCTCGATCAGCGGTGTGAAGGCCGCGGGCCCTGCCTGGGCCGGCCCGGGAGCGCTGGTCACCGGCCGCGTCGCCCCTTCAGCAGCCAGCCCAGCGCACCGCCGGCGAGCAGCGTGGCCAGCAGTGCGATCCAGAGCGGCGCGGTGACGGTGAAGACCCAGAACTGGATCTTCACCTCGTCGAGGTTCGCGAACAGGAACCACACGGCGAGGACGCCGAGGACGCCGATCCCGATGTACCGGGTGGGGATCCCACCGATCTCGCTGCGTTTGGAGCCGGCCGAGCCGTCCGAAATCTTGGTCACCGGAGCAGTCTGCGGGCCGGGGCGCCGATTTGCCCGGTTACGCGCCCTTACGGGTCAGGGAGTAACCCGCACGGGGCAATCCGACCCCGTGCGGGTTTGGAGCCCGCCCCTCTGAGGTCCGCCCGGCCGATCCCTGCCCGATAGACCTGGGCAGGCCCGGACGGCACCGGCCCGCTACCGCTCGTCCCGCCAGGAGCGCCAGAGCGCCGCGTACGGGCCGCCGGCCGCCACCAGCTCCGGGTGGCTGCCGTACTCGCTGATCCGCCCGCCCTCGACCACCGCGATCACGTCCGCGTCGTGCGCGGTGTGCAGCCGGTGGGCGATGGCGATCACCGTGCGGCCCTCCAGCACCCGGGCGAGCGAGCGCTCCAGGTGCCGGGCGGCGCGCGGATCCAGCAACGAGGTGGCCTCGTCCAGCACCAGGGTGTGCGGGTCGGCCAGCACCAGGCGGGCCAGGGCCAGTTGCTGGGCCTGCGGCGGGGTGAGCACGGTGCCGCCGGAGCCGACCTCGGTGTCGAGGCCGTGCGGCAGCGCGTCCACCCAGCCGCCGGCGTCCACCGCGTCCAGCGCGGACCGCAGTTCGGTGTCCTCCGCCATCGGCGCCGCCAGCCGCAGGTTGTCCCGCAGGGTGCCGACGAACACGTGGTGCTCCTGGTTCACCAGGGCGACCTCGGCCCGCACCCGCTCGGCCGGCATCCGCGCCAACGCCGCGCCGCCGAGCGTCACGCTGCCGCGCCCGGGGGCGTAGATCCCGGCCAGCAGCCGCCCCAGCGTGGACTTGCCCGCGCCGGACGGCCCGACCAGCGCGACCCGGCTGCCCGGCGCGACGTCCAGGCTGATGCCGTGCAGGACGTCCGCGCCCTCGCGGTAGCCGAACCGGACCTCCCGGGCCTCGACCCGGCGGCCGTCCGGGCTGGCGCTCTCGTCGCCCTCGTGCTCGGGCACCTCACGGACGCCGACCAGCCGGGCCAGCGAGGCCTGGCCGATCTGCAGCTCGTCGTACCAGCGCAGGATCAGGTCGACCGGGCCGGTCAGCATCTGCGCGTAGAGCACCCCGGTGGTCAACTGGCCGACGGTGATCCAGCCCTGGAGGGTGAACAGCCCGCCGAGCACCAGGGTGGCCAGCACCGCCGAGGAGTAGACCGCGTCGATGGTCGGGAACCAGACCGAGCGCAGCCACAGGGTGTAGCGCTCCCAGGCGAGCCATTCGCGCAGCTTGCGGTCCGTCAGCCCGATCCGCTGGTCGCCCAGGCGCAGCGTCTCGACCGTCCGCCCGGCGTCCACCGTCTCGGCCAGCACGGTGTTCACCGCGGCGTACCCGGACGACTCGTTGCGGTAGGACTCCGGCGCGCGCCGGAAGTACCAGCGGGAGCTGACCAGCAGCAGCGGCAGCCCGATCAGCGAGGTGAGCGCGAGCAGCGGCGAGGTGACCAGCAGGGCGCCGATCACCAGCAGCAACGACACGACGGCGACGGCGAGTTCGGGCACCGCCTCGCGCACCGACTTGTCCAGCCGGTCGACGTCGGTGGTGCCCCGGGAGACCAGGTCCCCGGTGCCGGCCCGCTCCAGCACTCCGGTGGGCAGCGCGACCGAGCGGACCAGGAAGTCCTCACGCAGGTCGGCCAGCACCCGTTCGCCGAGGACCGCTCCGCGCATCCGGGACCAGCCGGTGAAGGCGGACTGCACCACCAGCGCCAGCAGGTACCAGCCGACCGCGACCGCGATGGCGCCCTCGGCGGTGCCGGTCGCCAGCGACTCGACCAGGCTGCCGAGCACCCAGGGCCCGACCAGCCCGGCCACGGTGGCCACCGAGTGCAGTGCCACCACCGAGGAGAACCCTGCGCGGTGGCGCCGGGCGAGCAGGCGCAGGTACGCGCGCACGGCGGCCGGGGAGCCGACCGGCAGGGTGGTGGTCGGCCCCTGCTCCTGATGGACGGGGGGCTTCATGACGTGCTCCTCAGCTGCGTGGAAAGACAGGCAGGACAGGCAGGACGGGCGGGACGGGCAGGGCGGACACCGCGCGCGCCCCTTCGGCCGCTCATACGGCCTCCCCCACCGGCGCCGGCTCCTCGTCGCGGGTGACCACGGCCCGGTAGGCGGGCTCGGTCCGCATCAGGTCGCGGTGCCGCCCCGCGACGGCCGCCCGGCCCTCGCGCAGCAGCACCACCCGGTCCGCCTGGTCGAGCAGCAGCGGGCTGGTCGCGAACACCACGGTGGTGCGCCCGGCCCGGGTGTCCCGCAACCCGGTCGCGATCCTCGACTCGGTGTGGGCGTCCACCGCGCTGGTCGGCTCGTCCAGCACGAGGACGGGCGGGTCGGCCACCAGCGCACGGGCCAGCGCGAGCCGCTGGCGCTGCCCGCCGGACAGCGAGCGCCCGCGCTCGGTGATCCGGGCGCGCATCGCGTCGCCTCCGCAGCTCGGTGAGCCGTCCACCAGGGCCTCCAGCACGTCGTCGGACCGGGCGGCGGCCAGCGCCTCGGCCACCGAGACCCGCCCCGAGGACGGGATGTCGAACAGCCCGGCCAGGGTGCCGGAGAGCAGCACCGGCTCCTTGTCGTGCACCAGCACCGCCGCCCTGGCCTCGGCCAGCGGCACCGTGTCCAGTTCGGTCCCGCCGAGCCGGACGGAGGGCTGTTCCTGCTCGCCCTCGGCCACCGGGACGTGCCCACCGAGCCGCTCGGCGAGCGCCCCGGCGAAGTCCGGGTCCCCGCAGACGACCGCGGTCAGCTCGCCGGCCCGCGCGGTCAGCCCGGTCGCCGGGTCGAACAGGTCGGCGTGCCCGGGCCGGGTCAGCGAGGCCTCGGCCACGCCATTGGTCCGTTCGAGTGAGAGCACCCGGACGGCGCGCCCGGCGGAGACCCGGGCGACGCTCCAGGCGTGCGCGGCCTCGCCCAGGATCCGCAGCGGCGCCGCGAGGAACGCGGTGGCGCCGTACACGGCGATCAGGGTGCCGACGGCGAGCTCGCCGGCGGCCGCCTGCCGGGCGCCGTACCAGGTGACCCCGACCACGAACAGGCCCGGCAGCAGCACCTGTTGGGCCTGCATCAGCGACCACAGCCGGGCCGAACGGACGGCCGCGGCCCGGACCTTCTGGGAGGCCACCCGGTACCGCTCCAGGAAGAGCTCCTCGCCGCCGATGCCGCGCAGCACCCGCAGCCCGGCCACCGTGTCGGCGGCCAGCTCGGTGGCCTTGCCGCCGAGCGTGCGCTGCTGCTCGTACCGGCGCTCGAACGGCCCGATCAGCGGCCAGACGGCGGCCGCCAGCACCGGGACGCCGAGCAGCACCCCGATCCCGAGCACCGGTTCGACCACCAGCACGGCCACGCTCACGGCCAGCCAGACGATCACCGCGGCCCGGACCCGGGCGACGAGTTCGACGTACCAGCCGATCCGTTCGACGTCCCCGCTGCCGACCGCGACGACTTCCCCGGTGGCGATCCGGCGGGACAGCCCGGCACCCAGCCGCGAGGCCTGTTGGGCCACCAACTGCCGCACGTGGCAAGCGGCGTGGATCCAGTTCCAGACGGCCTGGCGGTGCAGCATCACGGCACCGAGCGCGGCCAGCGCGGCGAGCGCCACCGCGAGGGCGCCGGCCCGCCAGATCCCGGCGGCCTCGCCGTCGACGGCGGCCTGCACGCCCCACCCGAGCGGTATCGGCAGCGCCGCCTGGCCGCCCATCTCCAGCAGCGCCCAGCAGGTGGCGACCACCTGCCCGCGCCGTTGGCCGCGCTGCAGCCAGCGCAGGAAGGCCAGGGGTGAGGAGAGATCAGGACTGCCGGGGTCGGCCAGCGGCAGGGGGGTGAGCGGCATGACACTCCGATGCGGGAGGGTGCGGGAGGGTGCGGGAGGGTGCGGGAGGGTGCGGATGATGCGAAGGGGAGACGGCCATGAGGCGCAGGCCCGGGCGGCGCGGCGGACCCGGCTCACTCGAAAGGCGGCGGGTACCGCGCGCGGCGGCTCGATCCGGCGCCGCCGACGCGTCCGGGGCGTCGGGCCGGACGGCCCGACGGGACGGCCAGGCTGACGGACTGCCGGACGGGACGGGGAGGGCACGAACGGCCGGTATCTCAGGAGGTCATGGCCGCGAGCCTGCCAACCCCGATGTGATCCGCGCAACAGGTTTTTTCGACACCCGGCCACCGATCCCCGCCCGGGAGGGCCGCCGACCCCCCGCAAGATTCCCCCGAACGGCGGGAACAATCCCGCCCGGGCGCCAGTTGCCCCCTTCTGGAATCACACGGACAACCAGGAGGGCACCCCTTCCCGTGAGCAACATCCCCAGCGTCACCCTGAACGACGGCGCGCAGATCCCGCAGCTCGGCTTCGGCGTGTGGCAGGTCCCGGACGACGAGGCCACGGCCGCCGTCCGCAACGCGATCGAGGCGGGCTACCGCTCCATCGACACCGCCGCCATCTACGAGAACGAGGCCGGCACCGGCCAGGCGATCGCCGAGGCACTGGCCGGCGGTGTGGCCCGCGAGGACCTCTACATCACCACCAAGCTGTGGAACTCGGGCACCCGCGACTGGACCGGCGAGCAGGGCCGCGACGCCGTCCTGCGCGAGTTCGACGCGTCGCTGGCCAAGCTCGGCCTCGACTACATCGACCTCTACCTGATCCACTGGCCGCGCCCGATGCACGGCAGCTACCTGAACGTCTGGAAGGCGTTCGAGCAGCTGCGCGCGGACGGCCGGGTCAAGTCGGTCGGCGTCTCCAACTTCGGGCCCGAGCAGCTCACCCGACTGCTCGACGAGACCTCGGTCGTCCCGGTGCTGAACCAGGTCGAGCTGCACCCGTACTTCCCGCAGACCGAGCTGCGCGCCTTCCACGCCCAGCACGGCATCGCCACCGAGGCCTGGAGCCCGCTGGGCCAGGGCAAGGAGCTGCTCTCCGAGCCGGCGCTGGCGAAGATCGCCGAGAAGCACGGCCGCACGGTCGCCCAGGTCGTGCTCCGCTGGCACCTGCAGAGCGGCGTGATCGCGATCCCGAAGTCGGTCACCCCCGCCCGCATCCGGGAGAACCTGGACGTCGCCGGCTTCGAGCTGGACGCCGAGGACCTCGCCGCGATCGCCGATGTCGCCACCGGCACGCGGATCGGTCCGGACCCGCAGGAGTTCGACTGGAACTGACGGCACCTGCCGTCCGACTTCTCTGACGAGCGGTCATATCGAAAGACCGCCCACCCCGACCAGGGGTGGGCGGTCTTCGGCGTACCGCGATTCACCAACGCCAACTGCCGTACGTGTTCAGCACATCAGACCCTCGACGCGCCGAGCCCTCGGCATGCCGAGCACCCAGCACGCCAGGCCCTCGGCACATCGGGCCGTCAGCGCATCAGGCCGTCAACGCCGGGTCTTCCGTACGTTGGCGAATCGTTTTGGCTGGAGCTCAAAGGGATCCGGCTAGAACCGCGCCGCCTTACCGATGAGCGCCAGCGCGGGCCCGTGCTCACCCTCGTCCAGCGGGGCCAGCAGCAGCCGCTGTACCTCCGCCACTCCGGCCGCCGAGCGGTGCAGCAGGTCCTGCCCCGCCGGCGACAGCGACAGCAGGTTGCGGCGGCCGTCCGAGGGGTCGCGCCGGCGCTGCACCAGACCGCGGCGCACCAGCCTGCTCACCATCTCGGCCATCGTCGCCTTGTCCAGCGACGCCAGCTCACCGACCGTGCGCTGGTCGGCGCCCGGCTCCAGCTCCAGCGCGTCCAGCACCGCGTACTGCGGCGCCGTCAGCTCCGCGCCGACGTGCTCGGACCAGAGTTTCGTGTGCACCTGTTGGCTCACTCTGATCAGGTATCCGATCGCCCGCTGCGCGTCCAGTATCGGCCGCGCGTCGGTGAAGACGGCGACCGCGGCGGGCTCCAGCCTGGCTATCTTGGCCATCACCCGCACGATCTCCACCTGCTCCTCCGCGGTGAGCGGCTCGAACAGGGTGCGCTGCACGCGGACCACACCGCCGGTGGCCTCACGCACCGCCTGGGCACCGCTCTGCGAGAGGGCGAGCAGTTTGCGCCGGCCGTCGGCCGGGTCACGCCTTCGCAGCACCAGGCCGCGGCGGACCAGCCGCGCGACCATCTCCGCCATCGTCGCCTTGTCCAGCGAGGCCCGCTCGCCGACCGTCCGCTGGTCGGCACCCGGCTCCAGGGCCAGGACCAGCAGTACGGCGAACTGCGGAGCCGTGAGATCGGCTCCGACATGTTCCGACCACAGCCTGGTGTGAACCTGCTGTGCAACGCGAATCAGGTGTCCGGGCGACTGCTGCAGTCGCGCGGACACGCGGGTCGTCGGGATCTCCCCCAGCACCATGTATCCGTCCCGATGTCACACCCGGTGTGTGTGGGACACCCGGGTGGGGCAGTAACGGCGAGTGGGCGTCCAGCTATGAGGGAGGGCGCTCCAGCCGTGCAGCCGGTGGCTGCTGGCGGACACTATACAAACGGCGGGCCCTTGCTGGCAGGCAGGGGCGGATAGTAGACGCAGGTTCGGCAACATTGGCATATTTACGCGCCCGCCACGCCTTCACGGTAACCCGTTCTCAGCAGAAAGCCGACCGGTCGGTCCTTACCGACCGTCACCCGCCGCGCTCCGACCCTGGTCGGCCCACCTACTCGCGGGTAGGGTGTGGCCACCCTCCCCGGGGCGCTCCCCGCGGAGACAACCCCGAGAGAGACGAGAGCGAGCATGACCGAGCAGAGCACCGCCACCCGGGTCGCCGTCGTCACCGGCGCCGCGCGCGGTCTGGGCGCCGCCACCGCCGTGCGACTGGCCGCCGACGGCTACGCCGTGGCCGTCCTCGACCTGGACGAGGCCGCCGGGAAGGACACCGTCGACCGGATCACCGCGGCCGGCGGCCGGGCCCTGGCCGTGGGCGCCGACGTCTCGGACGCCGACCAGGTCCAGGCCGCCGTCGACCGCGTGGCCACCGAGCTCGGCACCCCGGTCGTCCTGGTCAACAACGCGGGCGTCCTGCGCGACAACCTGCTCTTCAAGATGTCCGAGTCCGACTGGGACACGGTCATGAACGTGCACCTGCGCGGGGCCTTCCTGATGACCCGCGCGGTGCAGAAGCACATGGTGGACGCCGGTTTCGGCCGCATCGTCAACCTGTCCTCCTCGTCCGCCCAGGGCAACCGCGGCCAGGCCAACTACTCGGCCGCCAAGGCCGGGCTGCAGGGCTTCACCAAGACTTTGGCCATCGAGCTGGGCAAGTTCGGCATCACCGCCAACGCCGTCGCCCCCGGCTTCATCGCCACCGACATGACCGCGGCCACCGCGGCCCGGGTCGGCATGGACTTCGAAGACTTCAAGCGGGCTGCGGCCTCACAGATCCCGGTCCAGCGGGTCGGTCTGCCCGAGGATGTCGCCCACACCATCTCGTTCCTGGCGAGCGAGGGCGCCGGGTTCGTCTCCGGACAGGTGATCTACGTCGCGGGCGGCCCCCTCGACTGAGCACCGAACCTACACAGGGTTACCACGGGGTGGGAAGCCGGCCGAGCCGGCCTCCCGCCCCGTTTTCTTTACCGGCACTTTTGCAGAATCATTCGAACACCACACTGGCATTCGATCAGAGAATCCCGGAAATCACTCCCCCGGCCGGACCACGTCCCACCAATTGTCGATTTCCCGGGAAAATGACAATTCCCTCCGAAATAGCCCCGGTCGGGTGGGTAAGGTCACCCCCGTGCAAGCCCCGAGTACCCCCGCGCCCTTTCCGAACCAGGGGCCGGAGCCGCTCACCACCACCCACCGCGAGCGCCCGAGCCCCACGCAGGACCACCGCCCCACGCAGGACCACCGCCGTGAGCCCGGCTGGCCGCCGATGAGCCGCCGGCAGGCCGCCCTGCTCACCGTGACCTGCGTCGCCTACCTGCTGGTCGTGGCCGGTGTCCTGCTCAACACCGCCCTGGTCGACCTGGACTGGTCGGTCCGCCTGCTCCGCCCCTACGAACGCTGGCCCCGCCTGGAGCCGCTGCTCGACACCTGGGTGGTCGCCGGGCAGCGCGGCCCCTCCGCCATCGCCGCCTTCGTCTGGCTCGGCTGGCGCGCCCACCGGCTGGGGCGGCTGCGCCCGCTGCTGGTGATGGCCGTCGCCCTGCTGCTGCTCAACGTCACGGTCGGCGCGGTCAAGATCGTCACCGGTCGGCTCGGCCCGCACTACGCCCAGTACGTCGGCTCCCCCGAGCTCTTCTCCGGCGGCACCATCTTCCCGTCCGGCCACACCGCCAACGCGGTCGTCACCTGGGGCCTGCTCGCCTACCTCGCGGTCCGCTGGCGGCGCACCGGCGCGGTAATCGCCGCCGCCACCGCCTGCTCGATCGGCCTGACCACCGTCTACCTGGGCACCCACTGGGTGACCGACGTGCTGGCCGGCTGGGCCGCCGGGCTGCTGGTGCTGCTCTCGCTGCCCCTGCTGGAACCGCTGGTCGTCGCCGCCGAACAGCGGCTGGTCCGACGACGGGTCCACTGAGCCCGCCCGCCGCGGCCACCGGGCGGGCGCTACCCCTCCCAGCTGCGCTCGACCACACCGTCGCGCACCGCGAGGTTGAGCCGGCCCTCCCGGTGGTCCATGGTCATCATCGCCCCCGGCTCCAGCACCCGGACGAACGCCCAACCGTGCCGCCGGGCCAGCTCCCGGGCCCGCTCGATCCGCAGCCCCGCATAGCCCTCTGCGTCCGCCGCCGCGTCCGACCCCGTCATCGCGCCTCTCCCCCACCCGCTCCCTCGGACGTACGCTGGAATCGTAGCCCCCACCCGCGCGGCACGGAGGTGAACGGCCATGCGCGCCACCACCCCGCGGCGGCGGTGGCGCAGCGGCACCGAGCCGTCCACCGCCCGCAGCGATCTCAAGCTCCGCTTCCTGCTCTCGCTCACCTTCACACCGCTGTTCGCGCTCGCGACGGCGGGCTTCGCGATCTGGGCGGCCGCCTCCCCCGCGTACGGCGCCCCCAGCCGGGGGACCCTCACCGGCTTCGCCGTCGCCTGCGGTCTGCTCACCCTGTTCGCCGCCGTCGACCTCGTCGTGGTCATCCGGCGCCGCCGGACCGAGCTCTGACGCGGTGTCTCCCACGGAGTGGGAAGTCGGCCGGACCGACTCCCCACTCCGGCAGTACTCCGACAGCACGCCGCCGACGCTCCCGCACCGCGCCGCCGGCCCTCCCGACCACCCGGTCAGCCGGGGTTCGGCACCGACACTCAGCGGCTGCCGACCGCCTGCTTCACCAGCGTCCGCCCGAAGTCCCACATCAGCCCGCTCCCCCGGTGCGCGTCGTCCATGATGTCGGTGAAGGCCTCGATGAAGCGGTCCACGTCGCGCTCCGTGATGATCAGCGGCGGGATCAGCTTGATCACCTCCAGGTGGTCGCCGGACACCTGGGTCAGGATCCGGTGCCGCTGGAGCAGCGGGACGACCACCATCTGGGCGAACAGCCCCTTGCGCGCGGCCTGCAGGGCCGTCCACCCGGTGCGCAGCTTGAGCGACTTGGGCCGGCCGAACTCGATGCCGATCATCAGCCCCCGGCCGCGCACCTCGGCGAGCAACTCGTACCGGTCGACCAGCGCGGCGAGCCGCTCACGGAAGTGGTCGCCGACCTGGCGCGCGTTCTCCACCACCTTCTCGTCGCGCATCACCTCCAGGGTCGCCAGTCCGGCCGCCATCGCCTGGGCGTTGGCGCCGAAGCTGGCCGAGTGCACCAGCACCCGGTCCATCGAGGAGTACACCTTCTCGAAGATCCAGCCCTTGCCGAGCGTCGCCCCGACCGGCACGTACCCGCCGGAGAGGGCCTTGGCCGCGCAGACCAGGTCGGGCAGCACCCCGTCCTCGTGCTGGTAGGCGAAGAACTCGCCGGTGCGCCCGATCCCGGTCTGCACCTCGTCGCAGATCAGCAGCGCCTTGTGCTCGTGCAGCAGGACCTGCGCCGCGCGCAGCCAGCCGGACGGCGGCGCCTGGACGCCCTTGCCCTGGATCGGCTCGACGATCAGGGCCGCGACGTCGCCGCGCTTCAACTCCTTGGCCAGCGCGCCGAGGTCGCCGAGCGGGATGGCGGTGTCCGGCAGCAGCGGGTCGAAGCCCTTGCGGAAGCCGCTCTCCCCGTTGACCGAGAGCGAGCCGGTGGTCAGCCCGTGGAAGGCGTGGTCGGCGTAGAGGATCCGCCGGCGGCCGGTGGCGTACCGGGCGAACTTGAGCGCGGTCTCCACCGCCTCGGTGCCGCTGTTGCCGAAGAACACCCGGTCCAGCCCGGGCGCGTACGCGAGCAGCCGCTCGGCGAGCAGCCCGGGCAGCGGCGAGCAGTCGAAGCGGACCAGGTCCGGCAGGTCGAGGTCCATCACCTGCTGGATCGCCGACCGCACGACCGGGTGGTGGCGGCCGAGCGCGAAGATGCCGAAGCCGGCCAGCATGTCGAGGTACTCGTTGCCCTCGGCGTCGTAGAAGTACTGGCCCTTGGCGCGCTCGTAGTACTTGTCGAAGCCGATGGTGTGCAGCATCCGCGGCAGCTGCGGGTTGAGGTGGCGGCCGTGCAGCTCGTACCGCTCGGCGCCGCGTTCGGCGATCAGCGCGGCGAGGTCGAAACGGGCGGCGGTACGGTCGGGGTCAGCCGGCATGGCGCTGGTTCGCTCCTCGGGTCGGTAGCAGGTTCTTGGCGAAGACGGCGGTCTGGGCGGCGACCCCGGTGCCGGTCAGGCCGGTCTCCTCCAGGATCTCCCCGCGCGCGGCGTGGCCGAGGAACTCCTGCGGCAGGCCGAGCACCCGCACCGGCACGTCCACGTCGGCGTCACGCAGCGCCTGGGCGATGGCGGCGCCGACGCCGCCGGTGCGGCCGTTGTCCTCGACGGTGACGACCAGCCGGTGGGAGGCGGCCAGTTCCGGCAGGGCCGGGTCGACCGGCTTGACCCAGCGCGGGTCGACCACGGTCGCGGTGAAGCCCTCGGCGAGCAGCAGCCGGGCGGCGTCCAGGCAGGCGGCGGCGGTGGTGCCGACCGCCACCAGGAGGATCTCCGGCGCCCGCCCGGTGCGCAGCAGGACGTCCACCCCGCCGATCCGCTCGACGGCCGGCACCGTCGGACCGATGTTCGCCTTGGGGAAGCGGATCACGGTGGGGGCGTCGTCGACCTCGACGGCCTCGCGCAGCTGGGCCCGCAGCTGGTCGGCGTCGCGCGGGGCGGCCAGCCGCAGGCCCGGGACGACCTGCAGGATCGACATGTCCCACATGCCGTTGTGCGAGGCGCCGTCCGGCCCGGTGACCCCGGAGCGGTCGAGGACGAAGGTGACGCCGAGCCGGTGCAGGGCGACATCCATCAGGACCTGGTCGAAGGCCCGGTTCAGGAAGGTCGCGTAGACCGCGACGACCGGGTGCAGACCGCCGGTGGCCAGGCCGGCCGCGGAGGTGACGGCGTGCTGCTCGGCGATGCCGACGTCGAAGATGCGGTCCGGGAAAACCTTGGCGAAGCGGGCCAGTCCGACCGGTTGCAGCATCGCCGCGGTGATCGCCACCAGGTCCGGCCGCTCGTCGCCGAGCGCGACCAGCTCGTCGCCGAACACCGAGGTCCAGGAGACCCCGCCGCTGGGTGTGATCGGCAGGCAGGTGTACGGGTCGATCGGGTTGACGGCGTGGAAGCGGTCGGCCTCGTCCTGTTCGGCGGGCCGGTAGCCGCGCCCCTTGACGGTGAGGCAGTGCACGATGACGGGGCCGCCGAAGTTGCGCGCCTGGCGCAGCGCCTGCTCGACGGCGCCGATGTCGTGGCCGTCGATCGGCCCGAGGTACTTCAGCCCGAGGTCCTCGAACATGCCCTGCGGCGCGAAGGCGTCCTTGAAGCCCTTCTTGGCGCCGTGCAGCGCGTCGAAGATCGGCTGGCCGACCAGCGGGGTGCGCTGCAGCGCGCCCTTGCCGAGGGCGAGGAAGCGCTCGTAGCCCTGGGTGGTGCGCAGGGTGGCCAGGTGGTTGGCGAGGCCGCCGATGGTCTTGGCGTAGGAGCGCTCGTTGTCGTTGACGACGATGACCAGCGGCCGGTCGCGGGCCTCGGCGATGTTGTTGAGCGCCTCCCAGGCGAGCCCGCCGGTGAGCGCGCCGTCGCCGATCACCGCGACGGTCCGCCGGTCGTGCTGGCCGAGCAGTTGGGCGGCCTTGGCGAGCCCGTCGGCGTAGGACAGGGCGGTGGAGGCGTGCGAGTTCTCGACCACGTCGTGTTCGGACTCCGCGCGCGAGGGGTAGCCGGAGAGCCCGCCCTTCATCCGCAGCCGGGAGAAGTCCTGGCGGCCGGTGAGCAGCTTGTGGACGTAGCTCTGGTGGCCGGTGTCGAAGACGATCCGGTCGTACGGGGAGTCGAAGACCCGGTGCCGGGCGATGGTCAGCTCCACCACGCCAAGGTTGGGCCCGAGGTGTCCGCCGGTGCGGGTGACGGCGCCGATCAGGAACTCGCGGATCTCCTCGGCGAGCAGCGGGAGTTCGGCGGCCGGGAGCTTTCGCAGCTCGGCCGGGGACGTGACGCTGGAGAGCAGTGACATGGGTACACCTCACGACTCGAAGTGGTGCGGTGGTGCCGCCGCCCGGCGGGGGCGGGGCCGGCCCGGGCGCGGGGCCCGGGCCGGGCCGGGTGTCCTCGGGAGCGGTCGAACGACTCGCTCAGCGGCCGCGGTTGGCGCCGACGGTCTCGGTGATCGCGCGCAGCGACTCCTTGAGCGAGCCCATGGTGGCGAGTACGGCGGTCGGCTCGTAGCCGCAGTGCGCCATGCAGTTGGCGCAGCGCGGGTCCTTGCCGCGGCCGTACTTGCTCCAGTCGGTCTTCTCGACGAGTTCGCGGTAGGTGGGCACGTAGCCGTCGGCCATCAGGTAGCAGGGCCGCTGCCAGCCGAACAGCGAGTAGTTGGGGATGCCCCAGGGGGTGCACTCGAAGTCGGCCTTGCCCTCCAGGAAGTCCAGGAAGAGCGGGCTGTGGTTGAGCCGCCAGCGGCTCCGGTTGCCGCCGGCGAAGGCCTTGCGGAAGAGCTCCCGGGTCTGGTCGACACCGAGGAAGTGCTCCTGGTCGGGGGCCTTCTCGTAGGCGTAGGCCGGGGAGATCATCATCTCGTCGACCTTGAGTTCGTCGTTGAGGAAGTCCAGCACCTCGACGATGGTCTGCGGGGTGTCGGTGTTGAAGAAGGTGCTGTTCGTGGTGACCCGGAAGCCGCGCCGCTTGGCCTCCTTGATCGCCGCCACCGCCTCGTCGAAGGTGCCCTCCTTGGCCACCGACTCGTCGTGCCGCTCGCGCATGCCGTCGATGTGCACGGCGAAGGTGAAGTACGGCGAGGGCTTGAACTTGTCGATCTTCTTGCGCAGCAGCAGCGCGTTGGTGCAGAGGAAGACGTACTTGCGGCGCTCGACGAGCTGGCGGACGATCTCGTCGATCTGCGGGTGCATCAGCGGCTCGCCGCCGGCGATCGAGACCATCGGGGCACCCGACTCCAGGACCGCGCCGACCGCCTGGGCCACCGGCATCCGCTGCTTCAGGACGCCCGCCGGGTGCTGGATCTTGCCGCAGCCTTCGCAGGCGAGGTTGCAGGCGAACAGCGGCTCCAGTTCGACGATCAGTGGGAACTTGTCCCGCCGTTTGAGCAGCTTCTGCTGCATGAGGTAGGTGCCGACCCGCACGGTCTGGCGCAACGGCATGGCCATGGCTAGCTCGCCTCCTGAGGGAGCGTCGAGGATGTGGGGTGGTTCAGGTCTGCGGAGCCGGGCCGGGACTCCTGCCGGTACCAGTCGACCAGGGCGGGTACCGTCGCCCGCAGGGTCCGCCAGGCGCGCACCCCGGCCGGGAGGGTGCCGGGCCGCAGCAGTTCGCGCTCGGGGGTGTCCACCACCACCCGCAGGACGGCGGCGGGCAGCGTCGGCCGCCGCTCCCGCAGCGCGGCCAGCACCGCGGCGGCCTCCATGTCGACGGCGAGCGCGCCCTGCAGGTGCAGGGCCCGCCGTTCGAGGCCGCGGACCACGTGGTCGGCGGTGTGGTGCACCCCGGCGTGCGCGGTCAGGCCGAGCTCCTTCAGGGCCCGGGCGAGCTCCGGGCCGGAGTCGACCGGGTACAGGTGCCCCTCCGCGTCGCGCACGCCGTCGGCGACCACGACGTCGCCCGGCAGCACGCCCGGGCCGACCGCGGCGCCGAAGCCGGCCACCACGACCGCGCCGTAGCCGCCCGGGGCGGAGCCGAGCAGCCGGCGGACGGCCAGCGCGGCGCGCCGTCGGCCCATGCCGGTGCGCACCAGCACGGGCGGCCCGCCGGCCGAGCCGCGCCAGTCGCCGCCGCGCAGCGCCCAGACCTCGGGACCCAGCGCGCAGAGCACCAGGAGGGGGGCGGTGGTCACCGCGCCGCCCCGATCGCCGGGGTCTCGCCGTTCTCCCGGCCGACGGCGGGGCTGCCGTGCAGGTAGCGGCCGAGCGCGGTGACCGGGAAGACCAGCCGGTACAGGTGGTAGTTGATGGAGAAGTCCCACGGGAACCCGGTGCCGGTGAACTGCGGCTCGTCCCAGGTGCCCTCGGGCAGCTGGGTGCGCACCAGCCAGTCCACCCCGCGCTCCACCGCCGGGTTGGCCCGGCCGTCCGGGCCCTCACCGGCCGCGAGCAGCGCCATCAGCGCCCAGGCGGTCTGCGAGGCGGTGGAGTCCCCGCGCCCGGCCCAGCGTGCCGGGTCGTCGTAGGAGCGCATGTCCTCGCCCCAGCCGCCGTCGGCGTTCTGCCGGTCCTCCAGCCAGCGGACGGCGCGGCGGATCGCCGGGTGCTCGTCCGGCACGCCCGCCGCGACCAGGGCGGGCAGCACCGAGCCGGTGCCGTAGATGTAGTTGGTGCCCCAGCGGCCGAACCAGGAGCCGTCCGCCTCCTGGTTGCGCAGCAGCCACTCGACGCCGCGCCGGGTGCCCCGGTCGCGGGCCCGGCCGGTCTCGGCGAGCATCTCCACCACGTGGGCGGTGACGTCGGCGGACGGCGGGTCGACCACCTCGCCGAAGTCGCAGAACGGCAGCTTGTTGGGCAGCGTGCTGGTGTTGTCGACGTCGAAGGCGCCCCAGGCGCCGTTCTTGGACTGCATGCCGAGGTTCCAGAGCACGCCGCGGTCCATCGCCGCGTCGACCTTGGCCTGGTCGGGGTGGGCGACCCGGCGCAGCGCGAGCACCACCTCGGCGGTGTCGTCGATGTCGGGGTAGGTGTCGTTCTCGAACTCGAAGGCCCAGCCGCCGGGGGCCAGCGAGGGCCGCTGGACGGACCAGTCGCCGCTCTTGCGGATCTCCTCGCCGAGCATCCAGTCGACGGCCGAGACCAGCGCCGGGTGGTCGGCCGGCAGCCCGGCGTCCACCAGCGCGATGGTGGCCAGGCAGGTGTCCCAGACCGGGGACTGGCAGGCCTCCAACCAGCGCCGGCCGTCCCCGGTGTGCACGGTGAAGCGGTCGAAGGAGGAGAGCCCGGCCTGCATCACCGGGTGCTCCAGCTCGTAGCCCTCCAGGTGCAGGGCGATCAGCGAGTAGACGGCGGGCGGCTGGATGCCTCCCCAGCAGCCGTCGGCCTCCTGCCGTTCGACGATCCAGCGGCAGGCCTGGGAGACGGCGAGCCGGCGCAGCGGGCGCACGGCGCGCCGGTGGTAGGCGTGCAGGACCTTGTCGAGGCGCTCGAAGAGGCCGTCCCAGCTGGTGGCGGGGGCGAGCGGCCGGTCGGGGTAGGGGTGGTCCGGGTCGGTGTGCAGCTCGGTGAGCGGGAAGGGCGCCGGACGGACGGGGCGGTGGGCCGAGACGACGGTCAGCGGGACGATGGTCTGGCGGGCCCAGCAGCCGAAGGCGTAGATGTTCAGCGGCAGCCACTTGGGCAGGAAGATGATCTCGGGCGGCATCTCGGGCAGCCGCCCCCACGGCCACCAGCCGAAGAGCGCGAGCCAGATCCGGGTGAAGACCCGGGCGGCCGCGATGCCCCCGGCGGAGCGGACGTACCGCGCGGCGGCCAGCATGTGCGGGGCGTCGGGGTCGTCGCCGGCGAGCTTGAGGGCGACGTACGCCTCGACGGTGGTGGACAGTTCGGGCGGCCCGCCGTGGAAGGTGGCCCAGGTTCCGTCCTCCCGCTGCTGGGACCGGATCCATTCGGCGGTGGCCTTGGTCTGTTCCTCGGTCCGGATCCCGAGGAACTGCCGGAGCAGTAAGTCCTCGGCGTCCATGGTGACGTTGGTCTCCAGGTCGCCCTTCCACCAGCCCTCGGAGCTCTGCAGCGAGAGCAGGTGCGTGGTGGCGCGGGCCAGGGCCTCCCGCGCGTCGGCCGGTCCGAGATCCGCCTCACCGGCCGGCCGGAGCCGGTCGGTGTCCTCGGGCTGCCACCGCCCGGCGCCCAGCAGGGTCGGGGGGCGGTCGCCCACCGCGACCGGCTCGGAATCGTACTCAGGGTCGAGCCGGCCGTCCGCGGTTGCTGTCAACGTAACGTCACCTCTCTCGTACCACCACGAATTCGGCGAGTGCGACGAAGTGCTCGCGCACCTCGTCGGACATGGGCACCTCGTCCAGGGCGGCGAGGGCAGTCGTGTGCTGGCGGCGGGCTTCCTCCTGGGTCCAGGCGCGGCCGCCGGCCTCCTCGATCAGCGCGGCCCGGGCGGCGAGCTCGGGCTCGCCCTCCTCTCCGCGGCCCTTCGGGTCGGCCAGTTGCTCGGCGAGCCTGCGCGAGGCCGCCCCGCCCTCGGCCAGCGCGGCGGCGACCGGCAGGGACTTCTTGCGCTGGCGCAGGTCCCCCCAGTGCGGCTTGCCGGTGACCTCGGTGGCGCCCCAGATGCCGAGCAGGTCGTCCACCGCCTGGAAGGCCAGGCCCAGGTGGTGGCCGTAGCGCTGGAGCGGTTCGGAGACCTTGTCGTCGGCCCCGGCCAGGACGGCGCCGATCGCGGAGGCGGCGGCCAGCAGAGCCGCGGTCTTGCCGCCCTCCATCTCCAGGCACTCGGCGACGGTGACGCTGTCGCGCTGCTCGAAGGCGACGTCCATGGCCTGGCCGTCGATCAGCCGGCGGCTTGCCGTGGTGAGCAGCCGGACAGCACGCACGACGTCGGTGGGGCTCGTACCGCCGGTCACCGCGGCGTCGAGCAGCACCTCCGTGCCGAGCGTCGCCAGGGCGTCGCCGACCAGGATCGCCTGGGCCGGCCCGAAGACCGTCCAGGCGGTGGCCCGGTGCCGCCGGGTCTCGTCACCGTCCATCAGATCATCATGGAGCAGGGAGAAGTTGTGCACCAGTTCAACCGCGACTCCGCCCGGCACGCCGACCTCTGCGGCGGCGCCGGCGGCCTGGGCGGACAGCAGCGCCAGGGCAGGGCGCACGGCCTTGCCGCCGTCGCCCTTGACCGGGGTGCCGTCCCGGTCGATCCAGCCGAAGTGGTAGGCGGCGACGGTGTCCATCGGTGCGGCCAAACGGGCGACCGCGGCCCGTAGCGGCGGGGTGCAGAGCGTGCGGCTGCGGGCGAGCAGCTCCGGCACCGAGACCGGTTCGGCGTGTGCCGTGCCTCCGACGGCGATGCCGGTGCGTGACTCCACGTGCGTTCCCTCTCCCTCGTGGTGCCGGACCGCCCGGGGCGGCCGGGTGCTTGCGATGTCGGTGCGGCTGGTGTGGATGCGGCTGGTGCCAGTGTCGCCGGTGTCGGTGCGGCCGGCGTCGGTAGGGCCCGCGTCGGTGCGGCCGGAGTCGGTGACACCGGCTCGGCCGACGGCGCGCCCGCCGGGTCTGGCGGGGTCCCCGACGGCGGCGCCCGCCGTCACCGGGGCCACCTCCCGTCGCCCCGGTCCACCGGGAGCCGGGTGCCGGTCGCGGCGAGTGCCTCGTCGGCGGCGGCGTGGCCGCTGCGCACGGCCCCCTCCATGGTCGCGGGCCAGCCGGTGGCCGTCCACGCGCCGGCCAGCACCAGGCCGGGGACGTTCGTCCGGGCCGACGGGCGCAGCTGCGCGCTGCCGGGCGCCGGGTCGAAGGTGGCGGTGCGCTCGCGGGTGACGAAGAAGTCCAGCACCTCGGCGCCGGCCGCGGCCGGCAGCAGCCGGGCCAGCTCCGGCAGGTAGCGGCGGCGCAGCTCGGCCACCGGCAGGTCGATCTCGTCCTGGACGGCGGACTGCGAGAGCGCCAGGTACTGGGCGCCGGGGTGGGCCCGGCCGAGTTCGGTGCCGGCCAGGCCGGAGTGCGCGGTGCGGTCGAAGACCCACTGCACCGGGGAGCCGAGGGCGGCGAAGAACGGTCGGCGCAGCACCTTGCGGTCGTAGACCACGTGCACGTTGAGGATCGGCGCGGTGCCGAAGTCGGCCAGCCGCTCCTGGTCGGCGATCGCGTTCGGGGGCAGCAGGGCGGCCGCGCTGTCCTGGGCACCGGCCAGGACGACGGTCTCGGCGGCGATCGGCTCCGCGCCCTCCAGCCGGACGGCGTGCTGGGGCTCGGCGGGCTTGAGCTCCGCGACGCGGGCGCGCAGCAGCACCTTCACGCCGGCGCGTTCCAGCTCGGCGAGCGCCCGGTCGTGGTGGATCGTGCCGAGCGGGACGGCGGCCATGCCGATGTCGGAGGCGCCCGGGTCGGAGAGCAGGCCGGTCTTGAACACCATCGCGGCGAGTGCCAGGGACACCTGGTCGGCCCGGGCGTTCAGGGTCGCGACGCCGACCAGGTCCCAGAGCGCGGCGAGGGTGGTCGCGTTCTGCCCGTTGCGGCGCAGCCACTCGCCGAAGGAGATCTCGTCCAGCGCCGGGTCCGCGAGGTCCAGACCCTGCAGGGCGAGCGCGCCGCGGACCACCCGGGCGCGGTCGGCCGGCCCGAGGTGCGGGTAGCGGGCGAGGCTGCCGGCCAGGTGCAGCGGGACGGGCAGGCCGGCCCGGCGCAGCCGGCCGAGGGTGCGCACCGGGGCCGTCGCGGGCCCGGCGACGGAGAGCACCGGGACGTCCAGCCGGTCCTGCAGGGTGACCAGCCGGGTGGCGCCGAGCCGCTCCAGCAGGCCGCGGTAGGCGGTGCAGCAGCGCAGGTAGACGTGCTGGCCGTTGTCGACGGTCAGCTCACCGCGCTGGAAGGAGAACGCCAGCCCGCCGAGCCGGGGCCGCCCCTCGGCCAGCGTGACCCGGTGGCCGGCCTCGGCCAGCCGCAGCGCGGCGGTGATCCCGGCCAGGCCACCGCCGACCACGACGGCGGCCGGGCGCGCGGCATCGGCTCGCCCGGTCATCGACCCTCCCCCTCGCGATTGCTGGACCGCCCGGCGGCGGTCGCTGTGGCCGGCACGCCTGTGGCGGGCCCGTTCGTGGTCGGCACGCTCGTGGTCGGCACAGTCGTGGTCAACACTGCTCCACCCGCAGGTGATTCCCCGCTGACACAGCGTGACAGAACTGTGGTGAGAATCAAGAACGCCCCCCGGCGAGCCCGGAAAGCGCCACGTACGCCTTCTCCCAGCCCGGCAGCGAGACCCGGCCGCGCAGCACCGACTCGGGGTCGGCGGCGATCCGGCCGAGCAGCCGGTGGTAGATCCCGGCCATCGCGGCGGTGCAGGCCCGGCTGCGGCGGTCGAGCATCGGCAGCAGCCGCAGGCCGTCCTCGAAGGCGGCCTGGGCGCGGGCGGCCTCGAAGGCCACCAGGCCGGTGAAGTCGGCGCCGACCGGCGGCCTGGGCAGGGCGAAGCCCTGCTCGCAGCCGAATCGGGCCAGGTCCTCGGTGGGCAGGTAGGTGCGGCCGTTCAGGGCGTCCTCGCGCAGGTCGCGCAGGATGTTGGTGAGCTGCAGGGCCAGGCCCAGGGTGTCCGCGTACTCTGCCCCGCGCTCGGGGTCCTCGCAGCCGTACACGCCGAGCGAGAGCCGGCCGATCGCGCCGGCCACGCAGCGGCAGTAGACCTTCAGCTCCTCGTAGGTCTGGTACTCGGCACCCTTGAGGTCCATCTCGACGCCGTCGATCAGTTCGTCGAAGCCGCCGAGCGGGATCGGGAAGCGCCGGGCCGCGTCGGCCAGCGCGACCTTGATCGGGTCGGTGTCGTCCTCGGCGACCGCCCCGGCGCGGACCTCGTCCACCAGTTCCCGGGTGCGCACCAGCGCCTCGGCCTTGCGGTCGGACGGGAGGTCCCCGTCGCCGATGTCGTCGACCCGGCGGGCCAGGGCGTACAGGGCCGACATGGCCAGCCGCTTGGGTTCGGGAAGCAGCCGGATGCCATAGCTGAAGTTGCGCGCCTGAAGTCCGGTGACTGCCTCGCAGTACCGGTACGCCGCCATGACCTGGGCCGACGCCAGTGGTGATGCCGCCACTCGGGCGTTCACCTTCCCTTCGCGAAGATGGCCGCCGCCTTCGCTGCGAGGCGGCGCTTGTCCGGCTTCGCCTGCTGCGCGAGTACGTCGTACCCGGCGTCCTCGATGGCCGCCAGGGCCGCGTACCCGCCGGCGGTGAATCCCGCCAGGAGCAGTCGAAGCCTCCCCCGAACCGTACCTACCAATGGCGCGCCGCGGTCGAGCAGGGTGCGGGCCCGACGCACCTCGAAGGCGATCAGCTCGCGCACCGGGCCGTCGGCGGTGGGGGCGGCGAGGTCGGCCTCGGTGACGCCGAACCGGACGAGGTCCTCGGTCGGGAGATAGATCCGGCCGCGGGCCAGGTCCTCGGCCACGTCCTGCAGGTGTTCGACCACCTGGAGGCCGCTGCAGATCGCGTCGGACAGCTCGATCCGCTCGGGGGTGGAGACGCCGGCGATGGCCAGCACCAGGCGGCCGACCGGGTCGGCGGAGAGGGTGCAGTAGCCGATGAGGTCGTCGAAGTCGGCGTAGCGGGCGGTGGTCTGGTCCACCCGGTTGGCCTCGATCAGGCGGCGGAACGGCTCCGGGGTGAGCCCGCGCCGGTCGACCAGCGGGACGAGGCGGCGCAGCAGCGGGTGCCGGGGGCCGTCGGGGCCCCCCGGGTGGAGCGCCGCCCCGAACACCCGGTCGAGGTCGTGCTCCAGGCCGTCCAGCAGCGCGAGGCGGAAGGCGACCTCCGCCGGAGTCGGCGGGCCGGGCTGGGCCGAAGGAGTGGCGGGGGGCCTGGCGTCGACCCCGAGCAGGGCGGCGGTGGCGGCCGGATCGGCCAGGTCGCCGTCGCCGGCGTCGTCGACCAGGCGGGCGAAGCCGTAGACCGCCATCAGGTCGTCGCGCCAGGCGGCGGGCAGGAAGAACGGGGCGACCGGGAAGTTCTCCGCGCCCGCCTTGTCCAGGGTCTCCCCCGCGGAGCGGTTCACCGACGTATCTCTGGGCTGGGCCGAAGCCGACACTGCTGTCACTCCCCCGTTCTACACCGCTGGGTATCACCGGCCCGACTCGGACACGCGTCCGAGCAGGGGCGCCACGTCCGACACACCGCCCCCGCGCCTACAGCCTGACACCACGGGCCGCGCCGGAGAAGACCGCCCCGCCCGGCGCACGGGGCGCTCACCCCCGCGGCGGCGGGCCACCCGGGGTACCGGCGGGGGCGCACGGCAGGGGGCCGGCCCCGGAAAACCCCGGAACCGGCCCCCTGCACGAGTGGCTCACGCACCCACCACCATGGGTCGCCCCACGGTGTTACGGGCGCTCGCCGCGCTCGTAACGGCTCACGACCTCCTCGGTCGGGCCGTCCATGACCAGCTCGCCGTGCTCGATCCAGATCGTCCGCTCGCAGACCTCGCGGATCGAGCTGTTGTCGTGGCTGACCAGGAAGACCGTACCGGCGGACTTGCGCAGCTCCTCGATCCGCTTCTTGCTGCGCTGCTGGAACGCCTGGTCGCCGGTGGCCAGCGCCTCGTCGATCAGCAGCACGTCGTGGGTCTTCGCGGCGGCGATGGCGAAGCGCAGGCGGGCGCCCATGCCGGAGGAGTACGTGCGCATCGGCAGCGAGATGAAGTCGCCCTTCTCGTTGATACCGGAGAAGTCGACGATGTCCTGGTAGCGGCTCTTCACGTCGGCCGGCGACATGCCCATCGCCAGGCAGCCGAGGATGACGTTGCGCTCACCGGTGAGCTCGTTCATCAGGGCCGCGTTCACGCCCAGCAGCGAGGGCTGGCCGTTGGTGTAGATGCCGCCCTTCTCGGTCGGCAGCAGGCCGGCGATGGCGGCCAGCATGGTCGACTTGCCGGAGCCGTTCGAGCCGATCAGGCCGACCGCCTCGCCCTTGTACGCGGTGAAGCTGATGCCGCGCACGGCGTGCACCTCGCGCACGCCCGCGGAGCGCTTGCGGCTGATGATGCGGCTCATCGCCGAGGTCGCACTGCCCTTGCCGGAGCCGGCGCCGTGCACCCGGTAGACGATGTGCACGTCGTCGACGACGACGGTGGGCTCGCGGGCGATGTCCGCGTCCCGGATGGTGTCCAGCTTGCTCAGGTCGACGTCAGCCACGGCCGTACTCCTCCTCGGCCTTCCAGAAGAAGACGTATCCGATCACGAACATCACGACCGCCCAGCCGATGCCGTAGGCCCACTGGTGGTGCGGAAGATCCTGGTGCTGGGGCTGGTGCTTGTTGTAGATGATCGGCGCGAACGCGTGCCGGAGCAGGTCCATGTAGACCGACGCCGGGTTGACGGACATCAGCACCTGGATGGCGTGCGGCCATTCCTTGATCTTGTCCTGGATGCTGAACATCACGCCGGACAGGAACATCCAGGCCCGCATCACGAAGGGGATCAGCTGCGAGATGTCACTGGTCTTGGCGCCGAGCCGCGACATGACCAGGGCGATGCCGGTGTTGAACATCATCTGCAGGAGGAGCGCCGGGATGATCAGCAGCCAGGTGCGGCCCGGCGTGATGCCGCTGATCAGCACGGTGCCGACCAGCACCACCATCGAGATCAGCAGCTGCTGGAGCTGGATCACCGTGAAGGCGATCGGCAGCGAGGCGCGGGGGAAGTGCAGCGCGCGGATCAGCCCGAGGTTGTCGGAGATCGCCCGGGTGCCGGACTGCACCGCGTTCTGGGTGAACTGGAAGACGAAGACGCCGATGCAGAGCCAGGCGATGTAGGTGTCCGGCGGGAAGTTGTCCTTGCTCTTCAGGATCACGCCGAAGACCAGGTAGAACACCGCGCAGTTCAGCAGCGGCGTCACGACCTGCCACAGTTGGCCGAGCTTGGCGTCGGTGTACTGCGCCACCAGGCGGGCGGTGGCGAAGGCCCAGATGAAGTGGCGCCGGGCCCACAGCTGCTTGGTGTAGCTGATCAGGCCGGGCCGTCTGCCGCTGACTGCCAGGCCGTACTTGTCCGCAAGCTGCTTGGGGGTCAGGCCCGCGTCAGCCCCGCGGGGGGCTGAGAGGCTGACGGGTTCACTCACTGTCGACACATTCGTCCTTCACGCGGGATCGGTCGGGGCGGCCGGTCGGCGGGGGTCCGCCGGCCTTGCGCCGAGGGGGATCCACTGGGATCACGGGGAGAGTCCGGCCGGTGTGTGGCCACCGGCCGCGGCGATCGATCATTCGATCAGATGACCGGTGGCCGGCCCAGCCTGGTCAATCGCCAAACGGTACGCCATCGCATGGGCCGCCGCGGACCGCAGGGTTCGCGCCAGCCCGCCCGGAACCCGCCCCACCAGGCCTTCAGCGCCTCCGGGGAGGGGCGGCGGGCCAGGGTCAGCAGGAACCAGGTTCCCAGATAGAGAGGCACCAACAGGGCCGGAAGGTTCCGCCTCGCGAGCCAAACCCTGTTGCGCGCCACGTTGTGGAAGTAGGTAGCGTGCCGGGCGGGCGAGGTCGTGGGGTGGTGCAGCACCACGTCCGCCCGGTAGTCGATGGCCCAGCCGGCGTCCAGCGCACGCCACGCGAGGTCGGTCTCCTCGTGGGCGTAGAAGAACTCCGCGGGCAGCTGCCCGGCCTGCTCGAACACCGCGCAGCGCACGGCGCTCGCGCCGCCCAGGAAGGTGGTCACCCGGGACGAGCGCAGCGGGTCGCTGGCGCGCAGCCGGGGGACGTGCCGGCGCTGGGTGACGCCGGTGTCGGGGTCGGCGATCCGGAAGGACACGATGCCCAGCTCCGGGTCGGCCGTGAAGGCCTCGCGCAGCAGGCGGGCCGAGTCGGTCCGCGGCAGGTGCCCGTCGTCGTCCAGGAAGAGGACCGCGTCCACGTCCCGGCCGTCGCGGCCGAACAGCTCGATGCCGACGTTGCGCCCGCCCGGGATGCCGAGGTTCTCCGGCAGCTCCACGCTGCGCACGCCCTCCGGCAGCGGCGGCAGCGCGGCGCCCTGGCCCACCACGGCCAGCTCGATCGTCGCGCCCTCCTGGGCGCGGACCGAGTCGATCAGGGCGGCCAGTTCCTCGGGACGGTTGCCCATGGTGATGATGACGGCACCGAGACGGAAGGCCTCCGTGTTGGTCGGGGCACTCATCCGCCCACCTCGCTTCGCTCGGCGGGGGCGGTCGCCCACGCGCGCCTGTCCATGATCCGCTCGCTGTGCCCGCTCATCGCAGCCTGCTGGAGAGGACGATGCTGAGCAGGTGCAGCACGGTCTGCAGCATGGCGATCGCAGCCAGCAGCACGACCGCGAGCCGGGTGAAGAACAGCCCGCCGTGGACGGCGTCGGCGATCCCGGCCGCGAGGATCAGCAGCGAGGCCTCGACCGCGCCGACCAGGCGGTGGAACTTCAGGAAGGAGGCCGCCCGGCGGGCCTTGGCCACCGAAGCCGAGCGCGGCACCGAGGCGCTGTCCTGGACCGCCGTCAGGCCGCTGCGGGCCCGGGCCACGTCCACCAGGTCCGTCTCGGACTTGATCAGGATCGCGCCGAGCGCGGCCAGCGTGCCCAGGAACGCCCACTCCCAGTGCGAGCCGCCGCCCTCGCGGTGCAGCAGGTCGGTGGCGCGCAGGCCCAGGCCGGTCAGCAGGGCCGCCTCGGACATGTAGTGGCCGACCCGGTCCAGGTAGACGCCGGTCAGCGAGGTCTGCCGGCGCCAGCGGGCCACCTCGCCGTCCACGCAGTCCAGCAGCAGGTAGACCTGGATCAGCAGGGCCCCCAGCACCGCGCCCACGATGCCCGGCACGACCAGCGCGGCACCGGCCAGGACGCCGGTGAACATCATCAGGTACGTCAGGCCGTTCGGCGTGATCGCCGTCACGGTGGAGAGCACGCGGGTGATCCGCAGCGAGATCCGCCGCATGTACAGGCGCCCGGCCCAGTGCTCGGCGCTGCGGCGCTGGAGCATGCCCTCCGGGTGGATCACCGCGCGCAGTTCCTCGACCGAGGGCCGGCGGGTCAGGTCCACCGGGGGCCGCTCGGCGCCCGTGGTGGAGGGGTCAGCTGTTGACGGCTTGGACATAGTCGGCGTACGCGTCCCTGATGGCTGAGGGGGAGAGGTCAAGGTGCTCAAGGATGGTGAAGCGCCCCGGGCGGGTGTTCGGAGCGTAGTGCACCGCGTCGGTGAACTCCGCCTCGGTGAAGCCGATCTGAGCCGCGGTCACCGGCAGTCCGTGGCTCGCCAGGCGCTCCACGATCAGACCGGTCAGCTCGCGCTCGCCCCGCAGGAAGCTGGCGAACGCGGCGCCGAGGCCGACCTGTTCGCCGTGCTGGGCGGAACGCTTGGGATACAGCACGTCCAGGGCATGCGAGATCTCGTGGCAGGCGCCCGAGGAAGGCCGGGTGCTGCCCGCGATGTTCATCGCGATGCCGGACAGTACCAGGGCCTCCGCGAGGGCCGTCAGGAGGTCCTGATCCTGAGTGTTTCCTGGGTGCCGCAGCAGGTTCTCGCCCGCCGAGCGGGCCATCGCCACGGCCAGTCCGTCCACCGGCTCACCGGTCACCGCGTGGGACAACTCCCAGTCCGCGCAGGCCGAGATGTTGGAGACCACGTCGCCGATGCCGGCCGCCACGAAGCGCGGCGGGGCCTGCCGGATCACGTCCAGGTCGACGATGATGCCGATCGGGCTGGGCACCCCGTAGGAGCCGCGGCCGGCGTCGTTGTCGAGCGTGGAGACCGGCGAGCAGATGCCGTCGTGGGCCAGGTTGGTGGCGACCGCGACCAGCGGCAGGCCGACCCGGGCGGCGGCGTACTTGGCGGCGTCGATGATCTTGCCGCCGCCGAGGCCGACGACCGCGTCGTAGTGCCCGCCGCGCATGGACTCGGCCAGGCTGACCGCGCTGTCCAGGCTGCCGTCGTCCACGTTGTACCAGTCGGCGCCGGGCAGGGCCGGCTCCAGGCGCCGGCGCATCGCCGCGCCCGAGCCGTTGCTGATCGCCACCGCGATCCGGCCCGAGGCGGACAGCCGCTGGTCGGCGAGGATGCCGCCGAGCGCGTCCAGCGCGCCCGAACGGATCTCGACGAACAGCGGTGACGGGACCAGCCTGGTCAGTACTGGCACGCGATCTCCCGCGCCTTCGCCAGGTCGTCGTGGTTGTCGACCTCGACCCAGGACACCTCGCCGATCGGCTGCACGTCGATCCGCAGGCCGCGGTCGACCATCTCCTGGTAGCCGTCCTCGTAGTACAGCTGCGGGTCCCGCTCGTAGGTGGCGCGCAGCGCGTCCGTCAGGTCGACGGCGGCGGACGGGTTGATCACGGTGACGCCGATGTACTCGCCGGTGGCGTCGGTCGGGTCCATCAGCTTGGTGATGCGGCGCATGCCGGCGGCCGGGTCGACGACGACCTTCATCTCCTCGTCGGCGAGCTTCTTCACGGTGTCGAGGGCGAGCAGGATGCCGGCTTCCCGGCCCTCGGCGACCAGCCGGGCGTTGCCCTCCAGCATGGTGCGCTGGACGGAGGCGGGGTGCACGGTGTCGCCGTTGGCCAGCAGCAGGCCCTCGGTGAAGAGCTCGCGGGCGCACCAGAGCGAGTAGGCGTTGTTCCACTCCTCGGCCTTGTCGTTCTCGACCAGGTGGAGCTTGACGCCGTACTTGCTCTCCAGGGCGTCCTTGCGGTCGTACACCGCCTCCTTGCGGTAGCCGACGACGATCGCCGCCTCGCGGATCCCGACCTCGGCGAAGTTGCCGAGGGTGAGGTCCAGCACGGTCCGCTCCCCGTCGACCGGCACCAGTGCCTTCGGCAGGGTGTCGGTGTACGGGCGCAGCCGGCGGCCGGCGCCGGCTGCCAGAACGAGGCCGATCATGCGGGGTCTCCTGATCCGTCGTGCGGTGCGCGGGGGGTGCCGGGGCACCGGCTTTCCGTCCGGCCGGGCCGCGAATCGGCGCGCCGGTGCCGTCGCGAGTGCGGGCACCGTCTCGTAAGCGATGGTAGGCGACCCGGGCGACCAGCCCGAACGCGGCCGGGGGGCTGCGAGGTGACGGGAGGGTGGCGAAGCGGTGCTCGAACGTGAATCGAACGAGTACCGAACGGTCCTGCTATTCCGATGACCCTTCCGAGCACGTCTCGGGCCCATCCGTGCCCGGAATCGGTCGCAGGACGGTCATGATCCGCCCGGTTGTGCGTGGGACCGGTACCGACCGCCACCCATACGGCAGACTGGAGCCCGACGCCGGCGCCGGTGCCCTCGCTGCGTCCGCTGCACTCGGTGTACCGGACGTACCCGATGCTTCCGTTGCTCCCGCCCCCGAAAGAGGCCTCATGCCCCAGAGTCTGCCGACCAACCCGACACACTTCGACTCCGAGATCGACACCGGTCTCGACGTCGAGACAGACGTGACGGTCAACCCGGGGACCACGGCCGGGACCGACGCCGCCGGCACCGGGATCCTGCTCGAACTGGTCGACGACGAGGGCGTCACCATCGGCACCGCCGAGAAGCTCTGGGCGCACCAGCAGCCGGGTCGGCTGCACCGCGCCTTCTCGGTCTTCCTCTTCGACCGGCAGGGGCGGCTGCTGCTCCAGCGGCGGGCACTGGGCAAGTACCACTCCCCCGGTGTCTGGTCGAACACCTGCTGCGGCCACCCGTACCCGGACGAGCCGCCGTTCGTCGCCGCCGCCCGCCGCACCGCCGAGGAGCTGGGCATCGCGCCGGCGCTGCTCTGCGAGGCGGGGACCGTGCGCTACGACCTGCCGGACGAGGCCTCCGGGCTGATCGAGCGGGAGTGGAACCACCTGTTCGTCGGGCTGGTGACGGCGAGCGTCGAGCCCGACCCGGACGAGGTGGACGACTTCGCCTTCGTGACCGCGCAGGAGCTGCGGGAGCTGCGTGCCGAGCGGCCGTTCTCGGTCTGGTTCGAGACGGTCTTCGAGGCGGCGCTGCCGGGGATCCGGGAGATCGCCGGGCGGGACTGGTAGGAGGCGGGACCGTCTCCTGCGGTTCGCGGCGGGCGGGGGGCGGGGGGCGGTTGCGGTGGGTGGGGGCCGGTTGCGGTTCGCGGTGGCCGGTTGCGGTTCGCGGCGGGCGGGGTGCGGCTCAGTCGCCGGTCTCCGGGGGGACGGGCAGCGAGGCCCAGATGACCTTGCCGCCCTCCCCGGTCCGCTCCACGTCGCACACCCCGCCGGCCTGGAGCGTCACGCTCTTCACCAGCAGCAGGCCGCGGCCGCCGGTTCGCCCGGCATCGCTCTCCAGCGCCTTCGGCCGGTACGGGTCGCCGTCCTCGACCGACACCCGCACCCAGCCCCGGCGCACGGCCAGCTCGGTGATCACTTCGGGCGACAGCTCCGCCGCGTGCGTCACCGCGTTGCTCACCAGCTCGGAGACGATCAACAGCACGTCGTCCAGTAGCTCCTGGTAGCGCACCCCGACCATCCCCTGGGCCAGCAGGCGGTCGCGTACCGCGTGCCGGGTGAGCGGCACCGAGGCCTCGGCGGCCGGCACCGGGAAGCGCCACACGCCCTCCACCAGCCCGGCGGGGGTACGGTCCGGCTCGGCGGGCCCGCGTTCCGGACTGCCGCGTCTTGGCTCGGCCTTCGCCGCCCCGCTGATCTGCTCCACGTCCAGCCGCCCTTCGTCCGCGACCCGGGAGTTGTCCGCGCCCCGGGAGTCAGGCGTTCCGCTCATGGCGCCCTCGGTCCACAGAGGCTAGAAGAGGCACCGGCGGGACCGTGGCACCGTCGACAACTTGCCCGTGTCGGACCGCTTCCGGCCGGAACCGACCACGGCCGCCGCCAGGGTCGACTGTTTCCTTCGCGCTCGCCACCGCTTCGGCCGGGTTTCGCGCGCCCTGGCGACCCGTCCCAGCCAGCCCGACCATCCGGACCGGCCCGGACCTCCCCCCACCGGGGAAACGCAGGTGAGAAGCACTCCAGAACCCTGGTAATGTTCTCTCTGTCGCCGAGGGGGCGAGAAAAACCCCGAAGCACACACCCCGTCCGGGTGGCGGAATGGCAGACGCGCTAGCTTGAGGTGCTAGTGCCCTTTATCGGGCGTGGGGGTTCAAGTCCCCCCTCGGACACAATCGAATTCCCTGTGGGATCCGAAAGGAACCCGCGGGGAATTTCCTTTTTCCCGGCCTGTGGCCCGCGGCCCTCGGCCCTCGATGCTCACGGCCGTCACTGCTCGCGGGTTCCGTGTGCGGGCCCGTGCGAACTGAGTGGACCGAGTGGACCGTGCCGGTCCCATGCGGCCTCGTGCGACCTCGTGCGACCTCGTGCGGGCGGCCCAATCCTTGTGATCCGCGCGACTCTTGGGCGCTCTGCGGCCCGGGAACCGGACACGAGATGGCAACGATCGGACGGTTTGAGCTTCCCCTGAGGTATTCGCCCGTTTTTGGCCCATAAGCTGCTTTCCGTTTGTCCGGAAACCAACGCAAAAACCACGACACCACCCGATGAAACCCCGAGCGAGAGGACCGATACGTTGAGTGAGCCCGAGTCGCCGACGGCATCACATCAGAACTACCGCCGATCGCTCGGCACCATCAGCCTGACTGCCGTCGGGCTCGGGTCGATCATCGGATCCGGATGGCTGTTCGGCGCCGAGCGGGCCGCCCGGCTGGCCGGCCCCGCGTCGATCCTGGCCTGGGTGATCGGAGCGGCGGTGGCGCTGACCATCGCGCTCACGTACAGCGAGCTGGGGTCGATGTTCCCGAAGGCCGGCGGCATGGTCCGGTACGGCCAGTACTCGCACGGCTCGCTGGCCGGCTACCTCGCCGCCTGGGCCAACTGGATCGCCATCGTCTCGGTCATCCCCGGCGAGGCCACCGCCTCCGTCCAGTACATGAGCTCCTGGCACTTCGGCTGGGCGCAAGGGCTGTACAACGGCAAGGAGCTCACACTCAGCGGGGTGGCGCTGGCCAGCGTGCTGCTGATCGGCTACTTCGTCCTCAACTGGTTCGCGATCACGATGTTCGCCAAGACCAACACCGCGATCACCGTCTTCAAGGTCGTCGTACCGACGCTGACCGCCGGCGCCCTGCTCTTCGCGCACTTCGACACCGCCCACTTCACCGACCACGGCGGCTTCGCGCCGAACGGCTGGAGCGCCGTGTTCACCGCCGTCGCGGTGTCCGGCATCGTCTGGGCCTTCAACGGCTTCCAGTCCCCGCTCAACCTGGCCGGCGAGGCCCGCAACCCCGGCAAGTCGCTGCCGAAGGCCGTCATCGGCTCGATCCTGATCGCCCTGGTGATCTACGTCGCGCTGCAGATCGCCTTCCTCGGTGCCATCCCGGCCGCCGACCTGTCGCACGGCTGGAGCAGCCTGGCCTACACCTCGCCGCTCGCCGACCTCGCGATGGTCTGGGGCCTCAACTGGCTCGCCCTGCTGCTGTACGCGGACGCGTTCGTCTCGCCCAGCGGCACCGGGATGATCTACGCCGCCACCACCTCGCGCATGATCCACGGCGTGCAGGAGAACGGCCACCTGCCGCGGATCTTCGGCAAGGTGGACGCCCGCACCGGCATCCCGCGCCCGGCCCTGGTGCTCAACCTGGTGGTCGCCTTCCTGTTCCTCGCGGTCTTCCGCGGCTGGGGCTCGCTGGCCGAGATCGTCTCGGTGGCCACCGTGATCTCGTACGTCACCGGCCCGGTCGCCGTGATGGCGCTGCGCCGCCTCGCGCCCGACCTGCCCCGGCCGGTCCAGCTGCGGGCGATGCCGGTGATCGCGCCCGTCGCGATGGTGTTCGGCTCGCTGGTCCTGTACTGGGCCCGCTGGCCCCTCACCGGCAAGGTCATCCTGCTGATGGCGGCCGGCCTGCCGATCTGGGCCTGGTACGAGCTGCGCAAGCCCTGGGCCGAGCTTCGGCCGCACCTGCGGGCGGGCGCCTGGATGGTCGCGTACCTGTTCGTGATGGCCGGCGTCTCGTGGGCCGGCAGCACCGACTTCGGCGGCCGCGGCTACCTGCCCGAGGGCTGGGACATGCTGGTCGTCGCAGCCCTCGGGCTGGCCTTCTACCGCTGGGGCGTCGCCAGCGCCTGGGCCAACCCCTCCCTGGCCGCCGTTCGGCGCGAGATGGCCGAGGAGAGCGCGGCCGGTGCTGCCGGGGAGGCTGGGGCGGCTGGTGAGACCGGCGAGACCTCCGGCCGGGAGCACTCGCGGACCTGAGGGGCGTGTAGCGGTGAAGGGCCGGTCGAGTTCCTCGACCGGCCCTTCGGCGTTGGCGCGGGGTGGCGGGTGGCCGGCCGACGGATGACAGATGACAGCTGACAAGTTTCAGCGAACAGATAACAGATTTCAGATTCTGTTATCTGTTCGCTGACATCTGTCGGTTGAAGTCCGTCCGCTGCCCGCTGCCCGCCGTCAGCCGCGGCGGGCGCGGCGGATGACCGAGGTGACGACTGGGGGGAGCAGGTCGCGGGCGGCGCGCTTGGCGACGTTGGCCGGGCGGCGCAGCTCGGCGGCGCGGGCGCGGCGGGCGGCGAGGTTGCGGGCGGCCTCCTCCTGGGCCCGGCGGGACTCCTCCGCCGCCTGCTCGGCCTCGTGCCGGGCGACCTCGGCGGCCAGCCGCCGGTGGTGGCGGGAGGGACGGAAGGCGCCGATCCCCTCCGAGGTGCCGGTCATCCGGAGCACCTGCTGCCCGTTCAGCGTCTCGGTGCTGAGGTAGCAGCCCGCGGCGAGGTCCACCCGGTCGAGCAGGTCGCGCTGGAACGGCTCCGGGTCACCCCAGGTGCCGTAGAACTTGCACTCGGTCAGCATGATCGGCTTGAGCCCGTGGTTGAACACCGCTCCCCAGGTCGCGGCGGCCACGCCCGGGGTGTGCTGGGAGCGGTAGTCGTCCAGGACCACGACGCCCTGCTCCTGCAACGCGACCCGGGCCACCTGGAGGTCGCCCACGACGTGCTCGTACAGGTGCGAGGCGTCGATGTGGATGAACCGGAACGCGCCCGCCGCGATCCGCCCGCCGGCCAGGACGGACGTCGGGGCCTGGATTATCTCCGGCAGCTCGTCGTGGAAGGAGAGGTAGTTGGTCTCGAAGGCGGAGCGGGTCAGCGACTTCCGGTAGGAGATGTCCATCTCGGCCGCGTTCTCGTCGTCCGGCGCGTCCGAGTCGAAGAGGTCACAGACGGTGAACGTCTCGCCGGGCTGGAGGTGCTCACCGACCACAATCGCGCTGCGGCCCAGGTACGCACCCATCTCCAGCAGGTCGCCGGTGACCCCGGCCTTCTCCTGCCGTCCCATGAACCAGTCGAACGAGTGCCGGTCATGGTCCCAGAACCAACCCGGAACGTCCTCCAGCCCCGCCGGCTCGGCAGGCCGCTGCGACTCGTCCTTCAACGCGGCATCGGTCACGGGATGCTCCTTATGCGGTACGGGATGACCTGCGGATTTGAGCCAGACCTCAGCCCGGTGGCAGTCCCCCGTCGGACCGTGGGACACACCGGTACCGGACCATGCGCACCACGACATACCACTGGCAACAGTAGTGGCCCAGCGCTGAGTTCGCTGCAATCTACAGCCGCGCGCACAGGCGTGAGGAGCCTTTCGCGCGATGAGTTTCGTGAACCGCCGTTTCGCTGCCGGAGGGTTAACACGGCGCCTTCGGGACGGTTCGTCCATTCTCGCGCAGCGGCGCCGCCAAGTCACCGCCCTCGGGGATGATCTTCGTCGCTCCTTCCCCGCCTACCGTGATCTCGGGCGACCCCCGAGGAGCGGGCCCGGACGCGAGGAGCAGAGCGATGGCGACAGAGACGACGACAGGGACGACGGCGGCGACGGCAGCGGAGCAGCACCCGCAGGACGGCCAGTTGCGGCCCCTGGCAGAGGAGTTGATCACGATGCTGGCCGAGGACGCCGCTGCCGCCCCCTTGGCGAACAGCCCGGACCTCGTCGAACAGGCCGTCTGGCGGCGGCTGACGGCCCGGCACGGGGACCGGCTCGCCGAGATCATGGCGGGCCACGGCTGGCCGACGGAGCAGTCCGTGGGTCCGGAGGCCGCCCGGTCGGCCTGGCTGGTCGCACAGCACGCGGACCGCCAACTCGACGTCCAGCGGCGGGCGGTGGCGCTGATGGCGGAAGCAGTGGCGGTGGGCGCCGCGAGCGCTCGGGACCTCGCGTTCCTGCAGGACCGACTGGCCGTCAACGAGGGCCGCGAGCAGCGCTACGGCACGCAGATCGGCACGGTCGCGGACGGCCGCCCGGTGCCGTGGCCGTGCGAGGACCCGGAGCGGCTGGACGAGCGGCGCGCGGGCGTGGGGATCGAGCCGTTCGACGAGTACACCGCGCGGTTCGCCCCGAGGTAACCGGCTGGTCCACCGGGCCGGATTGGCTCTTGCGTGCGGCCACCCGGGCCGCCTTGACTGGCCTTTGACTAGCGCTGTTAGTTAAGCGGCCAATCGGATGAGAGGACACCCGGTGCACCAGCACGCGGAGTACGGCGACCAGTACATCGACGGCGCCTGGCGGCCCTCCCGGGACGACGCCGGGTCGATCACGGTGCTGAACCCGGCGACCGAGCGGGTACTCGCCACCGTGCCGGCCGGCGGGGCGGCCGACGTCGACGCCGCGGTGGCCGCGGCCCGCCGGGCGGCCGGCAGCTGGGCGGCGACCACCCGCGAGGACCGGCTCACCCTGCTGGCCCGGCTGCGGGACGGGATCGCCGCCGCCCAGGAGGAGATCACCGCGACGGTGGTCGCCGAACTGGGCGCCCCGGTCGGCTTCGCCGCCGCCGTGCACGCCGGGCTGCCGCTGGCCGTGGCGACCTCCTACCTGGCGCTGCTCGCCGAGCACCCCTTCGAGGAGCGGATCGGCAACTCGGTGGTGCTCGCCGAGCCCGCCGGGGTGGTCGCGGCGATCACGCCGTGGAACTACCCCTTGCACCAGATCGTGGCCAAGGTCGTCCCGGCCCTGGCGGCCGGCTGCCCGGCCGTCCTCAAGCCGGCCGAGGACACCCCGTTGGTGGCCCGGCTGTTCGCCCGCCTGGTGCACGAGGCGGGATTCCCGGCGGGCGTGTTCAACCTGGTGACCGGCACGGGCGCGGTGGCGGGCGCGGCGCTCGCCGCCCACCCGGGCGTGGACGTGGTCTCGTTCACCGGGTCCACCACCGTCGGCCGACAGGTCGCCGAGACGGCCGGCCGGGGGCTGAAGCGGGTCGCCCTGGAGCTCGGCGGCAAGTCCGCCAACGTGGTACTGCCGGGCGCCGACCTGGCCCGGGCGGTCAACGTCAACGTCGCCAACGTCTTCGCCAACTCGGGCCAGACGTGCAGCGCGTGGACCCGCCTGCTGGTGCACCAGGACCAGTACGAGGAAGCGGTCGCGACGGCCGCCAAGGCCGCCGCCAAGTACGTCCCGGGCGACCCATCCGACCCGCAGACCCGGATCGGCCCGCTGGTCAACGCCAAGCAGCTGACCCGGGTGCGTGGTTACATCGAGGGTGCGCTCGCCGAGGGTGCCCGGCTGGTCGTCGGCGGCGCGGAGCCCGTCCCCGGGCTGCCCACCGGCTTCTACGTCCACCCGACCGTACTCGCCGACGTCGCGCCGGACATGGCGGTCGCCCAGGAGGAGGTCTTCGGCCCCGTCCTGGTGGTCCTCCCCTACCGGGACGAGGACCACGCCGCCGAACTCGCCAACGGCACCGAGTACGGCCTGGCCGGCGGCGTCTGGGCGGCGGACACGGACACCGCCGCCGCCTTCGCCCGCCGCCTCGACACCGGCCAGGTCGACCTCAACGGCGGCCGCTTCAACCCGCTCGCCCCGTTCGGCGGCTACAAGAGCTCCGGCCTCGGCCGCGAACTCGGCCGCCACGGCCTGGAGGAGTTCCTGCAGTACAAGTCGCTGCAGTACTAGCGGAGTTGGTCCGACTGTGGAGCTGATCCGGGAGCGGAGCTGATCCGGGAGCAGGTCGGCCCGGGCGGAGCCGGTCCGGTCAGGGGCGGTCCGGACAGCGCCGGTCCGGGCCCGCCGCGGCAGGAGCGGCGGGCCCGGACCAGGCTCCGGTCAGGCGAGGTCGACGCCCGGGTAGAGCGGGAAGGGGGCGAGGAGGTCGGCGGCGCGCTTGGCGACACCGTCGCGTACGGCGGCGTCCAGGACGTACTGGGCCTTGGACGGGACGCCCTTCGCGCCGGCGGCCGGGGCGGTGGCGCGCAGGACGGTGTCGATCAGGGCGGCGATCTCGTCCATCTCGGCGGTGCCGAGGCCGCGGGTGGTGAGCGCCGGGGTGCCGAGGCGCACGCCCGAGGTGTACCAGGCGCCGTTCGGGTCCTGCGGGACGGAGTTGCGGTTGGTGACGACGCCCGCGTCGAGCAGCGCCGCCTCGGCCTGACGGCCCGTCAGGCCGTAGCCGGAGACGTCGGCGAGGACGAGGTGGTTGTCGGTGCCGCCGGTGACCAGCTTCCCGCCGCGGCGCAACAGGCCCTCGGCGAGCACCCGGGCGTTGTCGACGACGGCGCGGGCGTAGGCCTGGAACTCGGGGCGGCGGGCCTCGGCGAAGGCGACCGCCTTGGCCGCCATGACGTGCGAGAGCGGTCCGCCGAGCACCAACGGGCAGCCGCGGTCGACGTGTTCGGCCAGCTCGGCGTTGCACAGCACCATGCCGCCGCGCGGGCCGCGCAGCGACTTGTGGGTGGTCGTGGTGACGATCTGGGCGTGCTGGACGGGATCGTGGTCGCCGGTCAGCACCTTGCCCGCGACCAGCCCGGCGAAGTGCGCCATGTCGACCATCAGGGTCGCGCCGACCTCGTCCGCGATCTCGCGCATCTTCCGGAAGTTCACCAGCCGCGGGTACGCGGAGTAGCCGGCGACCAGGATCAGCGGGCGGAACTCGCGGGCGGTCTCGCGCAGCGCGTCGTAGTCGATCAGGCCGGTGGCCGGGTCGGTGCCGTAGCTGCGCTGGTCGAACATCTTGCCCGAGATGTTGGGCCGGAAGCCGTGGGTGAGGTGGCCCCCGGTGTCCAGGGACATGCCGAGCATCCGCTGGTTGCCGAGCGCCTGGCGCAGTTCGGCCCAGTCCTGTTCGGTGAGGTCGTTGACGCTCCGGACCTCGGCCCGTTCCAGTGCCGGGCTCTCCACCTGCTGGGACAGGACGGCCCAGAAGGCGGTGAGGTTGGCGTCGATGCCGGAGTGCGGCTGGACGTACGCGTGGTCGGCGCCGAACAGGGCGCGGGCGTGCTCCGCGGCGATGGTCTCGACGGTGTCGACGTTGCGGCAACCCGCGTAGAAGCGGCGGCCCGCGGTGCCCTCGGCGTACTTGTCGCTGAGCCAGTTGCCCATGGCGAGCAGGACGGCCGGGGAGGCGTAGTTCTCGCTGGCGATCAGCTTGAGCGAGGCGCGCTGGTCCTCGATCTCCTGGCCGATGGCGGCGGCGATCCGCGGCTCCACGCCGGCGACCACGTCGAGGGCGCTGCGGAAGGCGGTGTCGGCGGCCGCGGTGGCGGCGGTGTGCGGGGTCTGCGGGGTCTGTGGGGCGTCGCCGGCGGCGTTCGCGGCCGTGTGCGAGGTCTGGGGGGTCTGCGGGGCGGCCAAGGCGGTCTCCTCGTGGTGTACGACGTGGTGTACGGACGAGTACGGACGGCCCAGGCGCTCGGCAACTGTCGTGCGGGTGCACGGAGCCGCTTCCCGATGGTCGGTTCCATCCCTGCGCGCCAGTCGCGGCTCCCCCGAATCGTATCAATGCCCGGGACGATGTGGCGGAGGTCTCAGGATTCAGGACGGCCCGCCCGCTTTGCCCCTCGATGTCCGTTCTCCTGCAACGCCGGTATTGCGGCACGATGACGCCGAATGAAGCCGCAATACGCACCGAAACAATGCCCGGGAAAACCTCCGAAGGTGATTTGCGGACCTCCCTCCGCGTCCGGTCTGATGGCGCTCGGACGGCCGCCGGGAAACCCCCGGTGGCCGGTTCGGAAATGCACACCAGCGCACCCTCACCCACAGGGCGGCGGAGAATTCGGGGAGTACGCCTCTCATGGCCGTGGTCGAAACAGCAGCGGGGCCCGCACCCGCCGTCCCTGCACCCGCCGCACCGAGGCCGCTCGGCCGCCTCCTGGGCGACCGGGTCGGCGCCGCCGCCCTCGCCGTCGTCCTGCTCTTCCTGCTGCTCGCCCTGGCCGCCCCGCTGATCGCCGCCCTGTACGGGAAGAACCCGGCCGAGCACTACGGCCAGAACACCCCCGGCCTGCTCAGCGACGGCGGCCTGCCGGTCCTGTCGAACGGCGGCATCTCCGGCGACTTCTGGTTCGGCCTGGAGCCGGGGCTCGGCCGGGACGTCCTGACCCAACTGCTCTACGGCATCCGCACCTCGCTGCTGATCGCCTTCGCCTCCGCCGCCGTGACCACCACGCTCGGCGTACTGGCCGGGGTCGCGGTCTGCTACCTAGGCGGGATCACGGACCGGCTGTTCGGCTTTCTGGCCAATGTGCTGCTGGCCTTTCCGACCCTGCTCCTGCTTCTCGCGCTGAGCCCCGTCGTCCAGTCCCGACTGGTCGATCCGGGCGCCGCGGAACCGGAGTGGATGCAGTTCCTGGTACTGATCCTGGTCTTCTCCGCGTTCGGCTGGATTCCGCTCGCACTTTCCTTGCGAGCCACCGTCCGATCGCTCCGGGAAAGGGATTTCGTGCAGTCCGCCCGGGCCCAGGGCGCCGGCCGCTTTCATGTCGTCGTCCACGAACTGCTGCCGAATGTCCGCTCGCAGCTGCTGGTGCACGCCACGATGGCGGTGCCGACCTTCGTCGCCTCCGAGGCGGTGCTGTCCTTCCTCGGCGTCGGCATCACGGAGCCGATCCCGGACTGGGGGCGGATGATCTCCCGCGGTTCGGAGGTCTTCCAGGCCGACCCGACCTACATGGTCTTCCCGGGTGTGGCGCTGCTGCTCTTCGTGCTCGCCTTCAACCTGCTCGGCGACGCCGTCCGGGACGCGCTGGACCCGCGCGCCGGCCGCTGAGCCCCGCCCCCTCCGAACTCCCCGCCCACAGGGCCCGCCCTCCACCCGCCCACCGAGTCCTGCTCCCCATCCCATCACCCCAAGTCTCCGATCCATCACCCCAAGCCCGCCCCGACAGCGGGGCAAGGAGAGATTCGCCATGCGCTGGACCAAACCGTCCCTCGCCGTCGTCGCCACCGCCCTGCTGGCGAGCGCCTGCTCGGCCGGCGCGGGCACCGGCCCGGCTACCGCCGGGGCCTCCGCCAAGGAGACGTCCCCACTGACCGCCGCGCTCGGCGGCGAGAAGGAGAGCGTCGGCCCGGCCCCCGCCGTGCCCGGCGCCCGCTCGGGCGGCACCGTGAACGTGTACAACAGCGTCGAGTTCCGCCACCTCGACCCGCAGAAGGTCTACGCGGGTGCGACGTACAACGCCTCGCTGCTCTGGGGACGCCAGCTGACGCAGTATCAGGTGGTGGACGGCAAAGCCAAGTTGGTCGGCGACCTGGCCACCGACACCGGCACCTCCGGCGACGGCGGGCGCACCTGGACGTACCGGCTCAAGGACGGCGTGGCCTGGGAGGACGGCAAGCCGATCACCGCCCAGGACGTCAAGTACGGCATCGAGCGCACCTTCGGCAAGGGCTACGAGGTCGGCCCGCCGTACTGGCCGCAGTGGCTCACCGGCGAGGCGAGCTACGAGGCGGCGCGCACGAAGTACGCGGGCCCGCAGGACGGCGACCTGGCCGCGATCGAGACGCCGGACGAGCGCACCCTCGTCTTCCACTTCCCGCAGCCGCAGGCCGACGTCCCGTACATGGCCGCGCAGTCCTCGTCCTCGCCGGTGCGCCGGGACAAGGACACCGGGACGGACTACGACCGGCAGCCGTTCGCCACCGGCCCGTACCGGATCGTCGAGCACGTCCAGAACACCCGCATGGTGCTGGAGCGCAACCCGTACTGGAAGGCGGAGACCGACCCGATCCGCAGCCAGTACCCGGACAAGTTCGTCTTCACGTACGGCAAGGAGGCGCTCAACAGCAACCAGGAGATCCTCTCCGGACGCGACGGCGGCGCCAATGCCACCACCGCCTCCGACGTGCTCTCCCCCGAGCTGTACCAGACCGCCGACACCGACCCGAAGGCCAAGAACCTGGTCGTCTCCGGCCGCCAGGGCGCCTTCGTCACCCAGCTGGTGATCAACAACGAGCGGGTGCCGGACGTCGAGGTCCGCAAGGCGCTGCACCTCGGCTACCCGCGCCAGCAGGCCCGCCAGGTCCAGGGCGGCTCCCGGATCGGCGAACTCGCCACCACCCTCAGCTCGCCCGCGCTGATCGACTGGGAGAAGTACGACCTCTACCCGGCCAGGCCCGAGGGCGACCCGGAGGCCGCCAAGGCCGCGCTTGCCAAGGCCAAGCAGGCGCCCGCGAGCCTGACCTACGGGTACAAGAACACCCCGGACGGGCAGCGCGTCGCGCAGGTGCTGGTGGACGGCTTCGCCAAGTCCGGCATCACCATCGTGCCCAAGCCGATCGACCCCAAGGCGTTCCTGGACGAGGTGCACCGCGCCGACTCCCCGTACGACCTGTTCGAGGAGACCTCGTCCGTCGACTGGCCGACCCCGTCCACGCTGATCCCGTTCTCCTTCGACGGCCGCGCCGGCAGCGACCTCAACTCCGCGCGCTACCGCAACCCCGAGGTCGACAAGGAGATCGACCGGATCAACCAGATCGGCGAGCCGCGCGCCAAGGCCAAGGAGTTGTACGCGCTGGAGAAGACCGTGATGAAGGACGTCCCGGTGTTGCCGTTCGCCTACCCGACCGTCAACCAGCTGCGCGGCTCCAACGTCGGCGGGGCGTTCGTCCACCCCATCTACGGCACGGTGAGCCTGGCCTGGCTGTACCTGAAGTCCTGAGCGTCGTAGCCGCTTCCTCGCTACCGCCCCCGCCGCTACCCGCCCCCGCCGCGCCCGCCGCGGGGGCGGGCCCCTACCGACTCCCCCCGTCTCGTCGACCCCGGACCGGCCATGCTCTCCTTCGCCCTGCGGCGGACCCTCCAGGCCCTCGCCGTCCTGGTCGCGGTCTCCGCCGCCGCCTTCGCCCTCTTCTACGCCGCGCCCGCCGACCCGGCCCGCGCCGCCTGCGGCCCGCGCTGCGACAACGGTCAGGTCGCGGCAGTGCGCCAGAGCATGGGCCTGGATCAGCCCCTGCTCACCCAGTACACCGACTACCTCGCCGGAGTCGTGACCGGGCGGGACATCGGCGACGTGGACGGCTCGGTCATCCACTGCGACGCGCCCTGCCTCGGCTACTCCTACCGGCTGCACCAGCCCGTCACCGAGGCCCTGGTCGACCACCTGCCGGTCACCTTCTCGCTGGCCGCGGGCGCCCTCGCCGTCCTGCTGGTGCTCGGCCTCGGCACCGGGTTCGTCTCGGCGCTGCGCCACGGCGGCCGCACCGACCGGCTGCTCTCGGGCTTCACCCTCGTCGGCGCCAGCGTGCAGATCTACTTCCTCGGGTACGTCGCGCAGTGGGCGCTGGTCTACTCCACCGGCCTGCTTCCGCTTCCCTCCTACACCCCGCCGGCCGAGGACCTCGCCGCCTGGGCGGGCGGGATGCTGCTCCCCTGGCTCGTCCTCGGATTCGTCAACTCGGCGGTCTTCGCCCGGCTTTCGCGCTCCCAGCTGCTGGAGACGATGAACGAGGAGTACGTGCGCACGGCCCGCGGCAAGGGCCTCGGCCGACTGCGCGCCCACCTCAAGTACACCTCGCGCGGCGCGGCCGGACCGCTGGTGCAGCTGCTCGGTCTGGAGGCCGGGGCACTGCTCGGCGGGGCGGTCATCACCGAGACGGTGTTCGGGCTGAACGGGGTCGGGCGGTTCACCGCGGAGGCCGTGTCCGGGCAGGACCTGCCCGCGGTGGTCGGCGCGGTGCTGCTGGCCGCCTGCTTCGTGGTGCTGTTCGTCGCGCTGGCCGACCTGGTGGTGGCCTGGCTCGACCCGCGAATCCGCCTGAGCTGACTGGAGCCCTTCGATGACGTCCACTGTTGAGTCCGTTTCCGGGGCCGTTCCCGGGCCAGGTTCTGGGCTTGCTTTCGGGGCTGCCTCCGGGCTGGTCTCCGGGCCCGTTTCCGGGTTGGCTTCCGGGCCCGCTTCCGAGCCTGTGCTGAGCGTTCGGGATCTGACCGTCACCTTCGCCGACCCGCGCGGCGGCGCACCCATGACCGCCGTCCGGGGGCTCTCCTTCGACCTCGCCCCCGGCGAAGTCCTCGGCCTGCACGACCCGCGCACCACCACGGTCACCGGCTCGATCCGGCTGAACGGACAGGAGTTGGTGGGCGCGACGGAGTCCGAACTGCGCCCGGTCCGGGGCGGCCGGGCCGCGCTGGTCTTCCAGGACGCGCTCACCTCGCTCAGCCCCTTCCACGGCGTCGGCGCCCAACTCGCCGAGATGTACCGGCTCCACCACCCCGGCACCGGCCGCACCGAGGCCCGTCGGCGAGCGGCCGCGATGCTCGACCGGGTCGGCATCCCGGCCGCCCGGGTGCGCGACTTCCCGCACCAGTTCTCCGGCGGGATGCGCCAGCGGGTGATGATCGCCATGGCGCTGATGAACGACCCGAAGGTGCTCATCGCGGACGAGCCCACCACCGCGCTCGACTCCCGGGTGCAGCGGCAGGTCCTGGACCTGCTCGGCGAGTTGCAGCGCGAGCACGGCACCGCTGTACTGCTGGTAAGCCACGACCTCGGCGTGGTCGCGGGGACGGCGGACCGCACGCTCGTACTGCGCGGCGGCGTCCAGGTCGAGTCCGCACCGACCGCCGATCTGCTGGCCGCGCCGCGCGAGCCGTACACCCGCGCGCTGGTGGGGGCGGCGCTCACCCTGGAGTCGGTACCCGGCGCTCCACTTCCGACTGTTGACGATCCGTCACCCATCGCCGGATTCGCGCCCCGGGTCATCGGACAACCAGAGCGCTGGCTGGTCGAGGTGGCGGACCTCACCGTCCACTTCCCCGGGCGGCGCCGCTTCCCCGGGCTGCGCGCCGAGCCCGTCCGGGCGGTCGAGGGCGTCGGACTGCGCATCGCGCCCGGTGAGACGCTCGGACTGGTCGGCGAGTCCGGCTCCGGCAAGTCCACCACCGCACGCGTCCTGGCAGGCCTCCAACAGCCCACCGGAGGACGGGTGTTGTACGACGGGCAGGACGTCACCCGGCCAGACCGGGAGTTGCGGCGCAGGCTCAGCCGTGAGATCCAGCTGGTCTTCCAGGACCCGTACGCCTCGCTCAACCCGCGTCGCACCGTCGCCCAGACCCTCGACACCCCGCTGCGCCTGCACACCTCGCTCGACGCGGCGCAGCGGCGGGAGCGCTCGGCCGAACTGCTGGAGCAGGTCGGACTGCCCGCCGCCCACCTGGACCGCTACCCGCACGAGTTCTCCGGCGGGCAGCGCCAGCGGATCGGCATCGCCCGGGCGCTCGCCCCGCAGCCGCGCCTGATCATCGCGGACGAGCCGGTGTCGGCGCTCGACGTCTCGGTCCAGGCGCAGGTGCTCAACCTGCTGATGGAGCTGCGCGAACGCCTGGGCGTCGCCTTCCTGTTCGTCTCGCACGACCTCGCCGTCGTGCGGCACTTCTGCGACCGGGTCGCCGTGATGCACCGGAGCCGGCTGGTCGAGTCCACCGACCGCGACCGCCTGTTCAGCGCCCCGCACACCGAGTACACCCGGGAACTGCTGGCGGCGGTCCATCAGGACGGGCCCTGGCGGGGGTCGGTGGGGAGCAGCGCGTAGAGGTACATGTCGCGGCGCTCGTCGCCGACGGTGCGGTGGCTGCGCAGCAGGCCCTCGCGTCGGAAGCCGATCCGCTCGGCGACCCGGAGGGAGGCGGTGTTCCAGGGTTCGATGGACAGCTCCAGCCGGGCGAGGCCGAGATCGTCCAGCGCCCAGTCGGCGACCGTCCGCAGGGCGTGCCCGGCCACCGCGCGGCCGCGCGCCGAGGCGGCCGTCCAGTAGCCGATCGAGGACCGGCCGTCGGCCTGCGGGAACAGCCCGACGAAGCCGACGACCCGGTCGTCCGCCCGGCCCGCCACGGCGAAGGAGTAGCCGGTGCCGTCCACCGCCTTCGCCCACTGCCGTTCGACGAACGCCCGGCCGGCCGCGTCGTCGCACCCGGCGGGGGCGGCCGGGACGGTGGTGACCAGCGGGATGTACGGGTCGGCGGCCGCCTCCCGGACCACGGCGAGGTCGGTGAGGCGCCAGGGGCGGAGGGCGAAGGGCCCGGCGGTGAGCGTTGGCACGATCAGGGGCGGACGGTCCATGCTCGAAGCCTGGCATGTTCGATCAGGGAGGTGTAGCGAATATGTCCGCCAGTGATCACACCGCCGGAGATCGCGAGGCCACCCACCGCGAGGCCACCGACCAGCAGGCCACCGACCGGCAGGCCACCGACCACGAGCTCGTCGAGGCCGCCCGGGCGGTGGCCCGGCGCTACACCCGCGCCGACAACCACACCGTCGCGGCCGCCGGACGCAACGCCGACGGGCGGATCGTCACGGCCGTGAACGTCTACCACTTCACCGGCGGTCCGTGCGCGGAGCTCGTCCTCATCGGCGCGGCCGCCGGCCAGGGCGCGTACGACCTCACCACGGTCGTCGCGGTCGCCGACCAGGGCCGAGGCGTCGTACCGCCGTGCGGGCGCTGCCGACAGGTGCTCCTCGACTACTTCCCGGACGCCAGGATCATCGTCCAGCGGGGACCGGAGCTGCTCGCCCTGCCCGTCCTCGACCTGCTCCCCGAGGCCTACGTCTGGGCCGAGCACCTGGACGGTTAGGGGTTGTCCGGCGACCAGAACGGACGGGTCCTCCGCCGTCCACGCCGCCTGCGTCCGCGGACCGCGCCTGAACAGCCGTTCGCAGGTCGTTCGGCTGCGCAGGCGCGGCTCAAGGGGTTAGCGTGCTGGCGACGTGTCGTAGTGATCGCCAACCGAGGGGGCGCATTGTCGAACGATCTGCTCATGGCCAAGCTCAATCACGGCTTCGACCACCTCGACGCCGACGGTGACGGATTCCTCACCGAACGGGACCACGTCCTCATGGGCCACGCGGTCGCCCGCTCGCTCGGCCACCAGGAGGGCTCGGAGGCCGAGGCCGTCATCGTCCGCGCCTACCTGACGATCTGGCACGACCTGCACCTCGCCCTTCTGCCCGCCGGCACCGAGACGATCACCCGCGAACAGTTCGTCCGGTCGACCGGTTCGCTCGCCGACGACCCCGAGGCCGCGCAGACCAGCATCGGCGCACTCGCGGCCGCCTTCCTCGCCATCGCCGACACCGACCGCAGCGGAACGGTCGACGCCGGCGAGTTCTTCGTCTTCCAGCGCGGCCACTTCGCCGGACTCTCCCGCGACGACGCCGACGAGGCCTTCCGCCACCTCGACCGCGACGGCGACGGCACCCTCTCCGCGACCGAGTTCATCAGCGCGATCATGGAGTACTGGACCAGCCGCGACCCCGACGCCCCCGGCAACTGGTGGACGGGCACGCCCCCGCACGCCCTCTGACACCCGCCGGCCCCCAGCTGACACCCGCCACGGCACAGCCGCCGCCCGGCGGCCGGGCCGGGCGCAGTGGGTATCCCGGAGGGGGCGCGAGGACGTACCGTGGGCGCTCCCCCAGCCAGGAGGTGGCGCCCGTGCCCGAGGAGTCCCTGCCGTTCTTCGTCTACGGCACCCTGCGCAGCGGCGGCCGCAACCATGCCGCCCACCTGACCGGGCGCTGCGCCGACATCCGGCCGGCCGTGCTGGACGGCGCCGCGCTGCACGACGGGCCCGGGTACCCGTACGCGGTGCCGGATGCGACGCCCGGGCGCCGGATCGTGGGTGAGCTGATCACCGTTCGCCCGGGCGCGTACGCCGGGGCGCTCGCGGCGCTGGACCGGCTGGAGGACTGCCGGGCGGACGGGACGGGTCTGTACGTACGACGACGGTTGCCGGTTCGGACGGCGGCGGGCGAGGTCCGGGAGGCGTGGGTGTACCTCGCCGGGCCGGCCGCTGCGAACCGACTGCGGGAGCATCCGGCGGTGATCGAGTCGGGGGACTGGGCGGACAGGTGACGGATGACGTATGACGGCTGACAGATGACAACCGACAACTTTCAGATTTCAGATTTCAAAATCTGTTAGCTGTCATCTGTTATCTGTTACCCGTCGGCTGCCGCCGCTCGCCACCGCTCCCCACCTCCCGGCCCCTCCGGCCGACGGTCGGCCTCATACCGCCAGGTAGGCTGCCCCGGCCGCCTGCTTTTCCGCCTCACGGCCCACCGAACAACAAGGAGCCACCCGGTGCCCGAGCTGCCACTCCCGATCACCGTCGTCGGGATCGGGGCCGACGGCTGGCCCGGCCTCTCCGCCATCGGCCAAGCCGCGCTGCGGGCGGCCGAGGTGGTCGTCGGCGGCCCCCGGCAGCTGGCTCTCCTCCCCCGCGACGAGGTCGCCGCCGAGCGCATCCCGTGGCCGTCCCCGCTGCGCCCGGCCGTCCCAGGGCTGCTCACGGCACACGCCGACCGCCGGGTGGCCGTCCTGGCCAGCGGCGACCCGATGTTCTACGGCATCGGCCGCACCCTCGCCGAGACGGTCGGCGCCGAGCGGCTGCACGTCCTGCCGCACCCCTCCTCAATCTCCTACGCCTGCGCCCGACTCGGCTGGCCGCTGGAGGCCACCGAGGTGGTCAGCCTGGTCGGCCGCCCGCTGGACACCCTCGCCCCGGCCCTCCACCCCGGCCGCCGCCTGCTCGTGCTCAGCGCCGATGCCGCGACGCCGGCCGCCGTCGCCGCACTGCTCGCCGCACGCGGCTTCGGCACCGCCCGTCTGCGGGTACTCGAACAGCTCGGCGGCCCGGCCGAGCGGCAGCTCGACGGGCCGGCCGACGGCTGGCCACACCCGCCCGGCGACCCGCTGAACGTCATCGCGGTCGAGCTGGGCGACGGCCCGCGTGGCTCGCTCGTCCCCGGACTGCCCGACGCCGCGTACGAGAGCGACGGTCAGCTCACCAAGCGGCACGTCCGCGCCGCCACCCTCGCCACCCTCACCCCCTCCCCCGGCGAACTGCTCTGGGACGTCGGCGGCGGATCCGGTTCGATCGCCGTCGAGTGGCTGCGCGCCCACCGCGACTGCCAGGCCGTCAGCATCGAGCGCGACCCGGTCCGGGCCGAGCGGATCACCCGCAACGCCGCCTCACTGGGCGTGCCGCGGCTGCGTGTGGTGACCGGCCCCGCCCCCGCCGCACTCGCCGAACTCCCGACCCCTGACGCGGTGTTCATCGGTGGCGGCCTCACCGCGCCCGGCCTGCTGGACAGTTGCTGGGCGTCCCTGCGACCGGGCGGCCGGCTGGTCGCCAACACCGTGACGCTGGAGTCCGAGGCGCTGCTCACCGAGTGGTACCGGCGCCACGGCGGCGAGTTGCTGCGGCTCGCCGTCGCGCACGCCGTCCCGGTGGGCGGCTTCACCGGGTGGCGGCAGGCCATGCCGGTCACCCAGTGGTCCGCCGTCAAGCCCAACACCCCCCAGGAGGACGCCTCGTGACCGTCTACTTCATCGGAGCCGGCCCGGGCGCCGCCGACCTGATCACCCTGCGCGGCCAGCGCATCCTGGCCCGCGCCGAGGTCTGCCTCTACGCCGGCAGCCTGGTGCCGCGCGAACTCCTCGCCGAGTGCCCGCCGGGCGCCCGCCTCATCGACACCGCGCAGCTCAACCTGGACCAGATCATCGCCGAACTGGTCCGCGCGCACCAGGCCGGACAGGACGTGGCCCGACTGCACTCCGGCGACCCGTCCGTCTTCTCCGCCGTCGCCGAGCAGATGCGTCGCCTCGACGCGGCAGGCGTGCCGTACGAGGTCGTCCCCGGCGTGCCCGCCTTCGCCGCCGCGGCGGCCGCGCTCAAGCGGGAGTTGACGGTGCCGACCGTCGGCCAGACCGTCATCCTCACCCGGATCGCCAAGCGCGCAACCCCGATGCCCGAGGGCGAGGACCTGGCCACCCTCGGCCGAAGCGGCGCCCTGCTCGTGCTGCACCTGGCCGCCGGGTACGTGGACGACGTCGTCGAGCAACTGCTCCCCCACTACGGCGCCGACTGCCCCGCCGCCGTCGTCGCGATGGCCAGCCGGCCGGACGAGTTGGTGCTGCGCGGCACCCTCGCCGACATCGCGGAGCAGCTCAAGGCGTCGGGTGTGGTCCGCACCGCGGTCATCATCGTCGGACGGACGCTGGCCGCCGAGCAGTTCCGTGACAGCCACCTCTACTCGGCGGAGCGCGAACGCCCGCACGAGCCCTGCGGAGTGTGATGGCGGCCGTGCCGAGACACGTCCTGATCCTGGGTGGGACGACGGAGGGCCGGGCGCTGGCCGCCGCGCTCGTCGAGCTGCCGTCCCTGCGGGTCACCAGCTCACTGGCCGGCCGGGTCGCCCAACCCCGGTTGCCCGCCGGGGAGGTGAGGATCGGCGGCTTCGGCGGTCCGGACGGGCTGAGCACCTGGCTGCGCGGCGAACGGGTGGACGCCGTCGTGGACGCCACCCACCCGTTCGCCGCCGGGATGTCCCGCAACGCGGCGCTCGCGGCCGCCACCGCCGAGGTGCCGCTGCTGGCACTGCGGCGGCCCGGCTGGACGCAGGTCCCCGGGGACCGCTGGCACCCCGTCCCCTCGCTCGCCGCGGCCGCCGACGTCCTGCCCGGCCTCGGGCGGCGGGTCTTCCTCACCACCGGACGGCAGGGCATCGCCACCTTCGCCCACCTCGACGAACTGCACTTCCTCGCCCGCTCGGTGGACCCGCCCGAGCCGCCGCTGCCGTCCGCGCTCGAAGTCCTGCTGGACCGGGGCCCGTTCACGCTCGACGGTGAGCGGGCGCTGCTGCGCGAGCACCGGATCGACGTCCTGGTGACCAAGGACAGCGGCGGCGCCGCGACCGCGCCCAAGCTCACCGCCGCCCGCGAACTCGGGCTGCCGGTGGTCGTCGTGGAGCGCCCACCGCTGCCGGACGGCGTGCCGGTGGCCCCGGACGTACCCGGCGCGGTGCGGTGGCTGGAGCACCTGCGCCAGCCCGGGCCGACCGGTCCGACTCGTCCACCTCATCCCACCGTGTGAAATCACCGCGCGAATTCGCCGCCGTATCGGCAGGATGAGCCGATGGCAGACGATCACCGCACCACGACCCTGCGCACCGCCGACGAACGGGCCACCCTGGCCAGCTTCCTCGACTACCAGCGCGACACCCTCGCGCTGAAGTGCGCCGGCCTCACCGCCGATCAGCTCCGCACCCGCGCCCTCGAACCCTCCGGACTCTCCCTGCTCGGCCTGGTCCGCCACCTCGCCGAGGTGGAACGCAGCTGGTTCCGCAACGTCCTCGGCAACGAGGGCCGGCCCGGCTTCTGGAAGCACCCCGACGGCTCCTTCGCCGAGTTCGACACCGACACCGCCGACCCGGACGAGGCCTTCACGGTCTGGCGCCGCGAGTGCGACCACGCCCGGGAACTCGTCGCCGCCGCCGACTCGCTGGACGTCCTGGGCCACTACGGCGAGGAGGTCTACTCGCTGCGCTGGATCCTCACCCACATGATCGAGGAGTACGCCCGCCACAACGGCCACGCCGACCTCCTGCGCGAACACCTCGACGGCACCACCGGCGAATAGCCCCGGCAAGCGGCAGCGGGGAACGAGTTGCCGGCCGGCCTCGGAGGGTGCGGCCGGCCGGCGGGCCGGGTGGCTGTCAGATGTCGCGGAAGGTCTCGATCTGGGCGCCGATGGAGTTGAGGCGCTCGGCGAGGTCCTCGTAGCCGCGGTTGATGACGTAGACGTTGCGCAGGACGGAGGTGCCCTGGGCGGTGAGCATGGCCAGGAGGATGACGACCGCGGGGCGGAGGGCCGGCGGGCACATCATCTCGGCGGCGCGCCAGCGGGTGGGGCCCTGGACCAGGACGCGGTGCGGGTCGAGGAGCTTGACGTCGGCACCGAGACGGGTCAGCTCGGTGAGGTAGATGGCGCGGTTGTCGTAGACCCAGTCGTGGATCATCGTGGTGCCGTGGGCGGCCGCGGCGATGGCGGCGAAGAACGGCACGTTGTCGATGTTGATGCCGGGGAACGGCATCGGGTGGATGGTGTCGATCGGAGCGGTCAGCTTCGACGGACGCACGGTGAGGTCGACCAGGCGGGTGTGACCGTTGTGGGCCCGGTACTCGGGGGTGCGGTCGTAGTCGAGGCCCATGCCCTCCAGCACCGCGAGTTCGATCTCCAGGAACTCGATCGGCACCCGGCGGATCGTCAGCTCGGAGGAGGTGACAACGGCGGCGGCGAGCAGGCTCATGGCCTCCACCGGGTCCTCGGCCGGCGTGTAGTCGACGTCGCAGGTGATCTCGGGGACGCCGTGGACGGTGAGGGTGGTGGTGCCGACGCCCTCGATCCGCACGCCCAGCTTCTCCAGGAAGAAGCAGAGATCCTGGACCATGTAGTTGGGCGAGGCGTTGCGGATGACACTCACGCCGTCGTGCCGGGCGGCGGCCAGCAGGGCGTTCTCGGTGACGGTGTCCCCGCGCTCGGTCAGCACGATCGGGCGGTCCAACGGGGTGCCCGGCTCGACCGAGGCGTGGTAGGCACCGCCGGTGGTGGCGACCTCCAGGCCGAAGCGGCGCAGCGCCGTCAGGTGCGGCTCGACGGTGCGGGTGCCGAGGTCGCAGCCGCCCGCGTACGGAATGGCGAAGCGGTTGGCGCGGTGCATCAGCGGGCCGAGGAACATCAGCACGCTGCGGGTGCGGCGGGCCGCCTCGACGTCCATCGCGGCGAGGTCGAGCTCGGCGGGCGGGGTGAGTTCGAGGTCGCGGCCCTCGTTGGTCCAGCGGCTCTTGACTCCGATGCTGGTGAGGACCTCGAGGATGCGGTAGACCTCCTCGATCCGGGCGACGCTGCGCAGGGTGGTGCGACCGGTGGTCAGCAGCGAGGCGCAGAGGATCGCGACGCACGCGTTCTTGCTGCTGCGGACGTCGATGGCGCCGGAGAGTCGGGTACCGCCGGCGACCCGCAGGTGCATCGGGCCGGAGTAGCCGAGGGAGACGATCTCGCTGTCGAGGGCTTCGCCGATGCGGGCAATCATCTCAAGGCTGACGTTCTGCTTGCCCTGCTCGATGCGGTTGACCGCGCTCTGGCTGGTGCCGAGGGCCTCGCCGAGCTGCGCTTGGGACCAGCCGCGGTGCTGGCGCGCGGTACGGATGAGGGTGCCGATACGGGTGAGGTAGTCGCCTGTCACTCGCCAGACCATATCTCATGGTTGAGATGACGAGAGAATCAAGGGTGAGCATGACGATCCTTTTGTCCGTTTCTCACCCCGTATAGACGTCAGATCTTCACATCACCAGGCGATGTTGTCGGGATTCTGTGACAGCGTCACGGCCCGAGCGGCTCCGCCCGGCCGACGATGGTGCCCGCGCGGTCGATGCAGATCACGTCCACCGCCACCGGCGATCCGACCAGCACGCCGAGCGCCGTCGCCCGCGCCGCCGCGGCGACCAGATCGCCCAGCGGCACCCCGGCCGCCCGGCACAACTGCACCGCCTCCAGCCCGGTGTTGGCCGCGGCCACCGCCTCCGCCAACGCCCCGTCCGCCCCGCCGAGCCGCGCCAGTTCGGCCAGGTACCCCTTGTCCACCTGGGAGCGCGCCGAGTGCAGGTCCAGGTGGCCGGCGGCGAGCTTGGACAGCTTGGCGAAGCCGCCCGCGATGGTCAGCCGGGGCACCGGATGGCGCTTGAGGTACTTGAGGACCGCGCCGGCGAAGTCGCCCATGTCCAGCAGCGCGTCCTCGGGCAGCCCGTGCACGGCGACCGCGACCTTCTCGGAGGTCGAACCGGTGCAGCCGGCCACGTGGGTGCGCCCCGCCGCGCGGGCCACGTCCACGCCGCGGCGGATGGAGTCGATCCAGGCGGAGCAGGAGTAGGGGACGACGATGCCGGTGGTGCCGAGGATGGACAGGCCGCCGAGGATGCCGAGCCGGGGGTTCCAGGTGGAACGGGCGATCTCCTCGCCGTGGTCCACGGAGATCTCCACCACCACGTCCCCGCTGCAGCCGTGCGCGGCGGCCACCTCGGCCACGGCGTCGCGGATCATCTGCCGGGGCACCGGGTTGATCGCGGGCTCGCCGACGGGCAGTGGCAGGCCCGCCTTGGTGACCGTCCCCACCCCCGGGCCGGCCCGGAACACCACGCCGGTGCCGGGCTCGCCAGCCCGGACCGTCGAGCGGATCAGCGCGCCGTGGGTGACGTCCGGGTCGTCGCCGGCGTCCTTGACCACGGCAGCCATGGCGCTCGCCCGCCCGGACGGGCCGGCGGTGCGGTCCCGCGTGGTGAGGTCTTCGGCGGTCAGGTCGTTCGCAGCCGGGCCGCTCGTGGCCGGGTCGTTCACGGCCAGGTCGTTCACGGCCAGGTCGTTCGTGGCCAGGTGCTCGGCGGCGAGGGCGAAGGCGGGTTGCTGGCCCTTGGGGAGGGTGATGCTCACCGGGTCCGGGAACTCGCCGGTGAGCAGCGCGGTGTACGCGGCCTTGGTGGCGGCGGTGGCGCAGGCGCCCGTCGTCCAGCCGTGCCGCAGGCCGCTGCTCTTGAGCTGGCCAGCCCGGCCTCCGGCCTCGGCTCCCGGTCCAGCTGCCGCTTCGACTCCGGCTCCGGCTGCCGTTCCGGCTTCCGCTTTGGCCACCTGCGTCTCGCTTCCGGCTCGGTAGGGGTGCTGCGGCATCGACCGCCGGTACGGATCTTCCCCCATTCGCCTGGCCGGGCTCCGGCCGGGGCGGTGGGAGCGGGCCCTGCGGCCCGGTGCGCGAGCTGTGCAGAGGCCACCGCCCCGCGTTCCCGAAGAGTTCTCCGCACCGGGCTCGCACCCCACGCCTACCCGCGAGTAATCTGGCGGTCCGCCAGAGAGCGGGTTCATGACACGGGGTCCGGTGGCCGGGTTGTCCGGCCGGGCCATCAGCATGTGGGGGTTTTTGTGGCAGGGATGAATCGGCGTACGTTCCTGACGGGTACGTCGGTGGCCGCCGCCTGGGCGGCCTTGTCGCTGGGCGGCGCGCAGTTCGCCTCGGCGGCGGAACGTGAGCGCGCGCTGGCGGCCACCGCCGCGCGGGCGGTCAAGGTCACCGGCACCACGCTCGACCAGGTGGCCACGCCCGTCGGCGCCGGCGCGTACAAGCGGCTGACGGCGGGGCCGGGCTGGCCGCTGGTGGTGCGCGGCGACCTGGCGGCGCCGGGCACCGGGCGGGACGACCGCCGGACCGGGCTGGCCAGCTTCGTCCAGTTCAGCGACCTGCACCTGGTGGACACCGAGTCCCCGGTGCGCTTCGAGTACCTGGCCCGGTTCAACGGCAGCGCGTACCGGCCGCAGGAGGCCCTGAACGCCCGCGGTGTCTCGGCCCTCGTCGAGCGCGTCAACTCGCTCGACGGCGGCCCGTACACCGGGATGCCGTTCAGCATGGTGATGGCCACCGGCGACAACACCGACAACCACGAGCAGGTCGAACTCGACTGGTACCTCACCGTCATGGGCGGCGGACGGCTCGCCCAGAACACCGGTGACCCCAACCGCTACGAAGGCGTGCAGAATTCGGGCAACGCGGCCTACTGGAACCCCGAACTCTCCTACAGTGACGGCTACAAGGCGAAGGGCTTCCCGCAGATACCGGGCTTCCTCGGCGCCGCCGGCCGCCCGTTCGACGCGCCGGGCCTGCACACGCCCTGGTACACGACGGTCGGCAACCACGATGACAGCCTTGAGGGTTCGCTGCCGGACCTCGGTCTGCTGAACGACCTCTACACCGGCCAGTACAAGCTGGAGGGCTGCAACGACGCGGACGCGGCCCAGCTGATGGACTCGCTGCGCCGCGACCCGGCCGGCGCCGCGCTGCTGCTCGCCAAGCTCCTCGCGAGCGGCGATGCGGTGCGCCGGATCACCCCGGACGAGCGCCGACGGCCGTTCACGCTCAAGGAGTTCGCCAAGGCCCACCTGGACCCTGCGCACACCGGCGCGGGCCCGTACGGGCACGGCTTCACCTCGGACATGGTGGGCAGCGGCAAGCTCTACTACTCCTTCCGCATCTCGGAGAAGGTGGTCGGCATCAGCCTGGACACCACCAACCAGGCCGGGTTCGCGGACGGTTCGCTGGGCACCGCGCAACTGCGCTGGCTGGAGCAGCAGTTGAAGGCGCACAGCGGGCACTGGTACGACACCGACGGGCGCAGGGTGGCGGGCGGCAGCACGGACGAGGTGATCCTGCTGTTCAGCCACCACACCAGCACCACGATGGGCAACCTGCTGCCCGACCCGCGCAACATCTTCGAGAAGCGACACGACGGCAACGAGCTGGTGGCGCTGCTCCAGCGCTACCCGAACGTGGTCGCGTGGGTGAACGGGCACACCCACATGAACAAGATCACGGCGCACGGCCACGCGGTGCCGGAGCGGGCGTTCTGGGAGATCAACACCGCCTCGCACATCGACTACCCGCAGCACGGGCGCATCATCGAGATCGCGGACAACGGGGACGGCACGCTCTCCCTGTTCACGACGCTGATCGAGTCCTCCGCACCGTACGACACGGACTTCGCCGGCACCTCGGACGCCAACCTGGCCGCGCTGTACCGCGAGCTGTCGTACAACGACCCGAACGGCCGGCCGACGGCACTGCTGGGCGCGGGTGAGGACCACAACACGGAGCTGCTGATCACCAAGCCGACCCGGTGACGGGGGCGGGCTGCGGCTGACGGCGAACAGAACACAGATGACAGCTAACAGATGATGAAATCTGTTAGCTGTCATCTGTTCGCCGTCGGCCATCAGCCGTCGGCCGTCACGCCTCCGGGTAGCGCCGCGGCGTCCAGACGACCTGCACGCCGCCGCCCCGCTCGACCGCCTGGGTCTGCGAGGAGCCGACCAGCAGGATCGTCCGCATGTCGACCAGCGCCGGATCCAGCTCGCCCAGCCGGACGATCCGGACGCGTTCGGTCGGCCCGCCCACATCGCGCGCCATCACCACAGGCGTCTGCGGCGCGCGGTACTCCAGCAGCAGGTCCCGGGCGAGGGCGACCTGCGTGGTGCGCGACTTCGAACCCGGGTTGTAGAGCGCGAGCACCAGGTCCGCCTCGGCCGCCGCGCGCAGCCTGCGGGCCACCACGTCCCAGGGCTTGAGCCGGTCCGACAGCGACACCACCGCGTAGTCGTGCCCGAGCGGGGCGCCGGCCCGGGAGGCGGCCGCGTGCGCCGCCGTCATCCCTGGGACGATCCGCACCGGGACGTCCCGGTAGGCCTCCTCGCAAGCGACCTCCAGCACGGCGGTGGCCATCGCGAAGACGCCCGGGTCGCCCGAGGACACCACCGCGACCTTGTGCCCGCGCCGGGCCAGTTCAAGGGCGTACTCGGCGCGCTCCGACTCCACCTTGTTGTCCGAGCCGTGCCGCCGCTGCCCCGGCCGCTCGGGCACCCGGTCCAGGTAGGTGGTGTAGCCGACCAGGTCGGTCGCCTCGGCCAGGGCGCCGCGCGCCTCCGGGGTGAGCCAGAGCGGCCCGGCCGGCCCGGTGCCGACGACGGTCACGGCGCCCGCGCCGTCCGCCCGCCGGTCCAGCGGCTCCACCGGTTCCAGCGGTTCCAGCGGTTCCACCGGTTCCAGCGGCGCGACCTTGCTCGGCAGCACCGCGACCGAGAAGTACGGGACGCTGTCGCCCTCGACCTCCGCGAGCGGCGCGATGCGCTCCCCGTCCATGAACGCGCGCTCGACGTACTGCGCGTCGTCGAGCCGCCCGGCCCGCTCCAGCGCCCGCCGGACGACCGGGAAGGTGCGCCCCAGCTTCATGATCACGGCGGAGTCGGCGGCGGCGATCCGCGCCGTCAGCTCCTCCTCGGGCAGCGTGCCCGGGATGACGGTGAGCGTCTCCTCGGCCTCGGTCAGCGGCTGCCCGAGCCGGGCGGCCGCGGCGCTGACGGAGGTCACGCCCGGCACCACCTCGGTCGGGTACCGGTGCGCGAGCCGCTTGTGCATGTGCTGGTACGAGCCGTAGAACAGCGGGTCGCCCTCGGCGAGGACCACGACGTCGCGCCCGGCGTCCAGGTGGGCGGCCAGCCGGGCGGCGGCCTCCTCGTAGAAGTCGTCCAGCGCGCCCCGGTAGCCGCCCGGGTGGTCGGTGGTCTCGACCGTGATCGGGTAGACCAGCTTCTCCTCGATCTGACCACCCGTCAGATACCGCTCGGCGATCGAGCGCGCGATGGACCGGCCGTGCCGGGCGCTGTGGTACGCCACCACGTCGGCCTTGCCGATGAGTTCGGCCGCGCGGACGGTCACCAGCGACGGGTCTCCCGGGCCGAGCCCGACGCCGTAGAGCCGCCCGGCACCGGAGATTTGAAGATCCGTCACTCTTCTTCGCTCGCAATCGCGTTGACGGCAGCAGCGGCGATCGCGCTGCCCCCGCGCCGGCCGCGCACCACCAGGTGCTCCAGACCGGACGGGTGCTCGGCCAGGGCCTGCTTGGACTCCGCGGCACCGATGAAACCGACCGGTACGCCGATCACCGCGGCCGGGCGCGGCGCGCCCGCCTCGATCATCTCCAGCAGCCGGAACAGCGAGGTCGGCGCGTTGCCGACGGCCACCACCGCGCCCTCCAGCCGGGGCAGCCACAGCTCCATGGCGGCGGCACTGCGGGTGTTGCCCATCTTCCGGGCGAGCTCCGGCACGGACGGGTCGGTGAGGGTGCAGACGACCTCGTTGTCGGCGGGCAGCCGCTTGCGGGTGACGCCGCTCGCCACCATGTTGACGTCGCAGAGGATCGGCGCCCCGGCCCGCAGCGCCGCCCGCGCGGAGGCGACCACGCCGGGCGAGTACACCAGGTCCTCGACCAGGTCGACCATCCCGCAGGCGTGGATCATCCGCACCGCGACCTGGGAGACGTCCGCCGGGAGGGCGGCCAGATCGGCCTCCGCACGGATGGTGGCAAAGGACTGGCGGTAGATGGACGCGCCGTCCTTCTCGTACTCGATCACTTCGTGGTCCTCCTGGCCTCGGCGACCGCCTCGGCCATCTCCTCGTTCGTCACGTCCACGGCCACCCGGGCGGCCACCGGACCGTTCACCGTCACCCGGTAGCCCTGCCCGACGGCGAGCACGTCCACCCACCGCCCGGCCGGATGACCGCAGCGTCGTTCACACCCCGACCAGTGCACCGGCAGGCCGACGGCAGGCCGGCCCCCGGTGGAGGCCGCCGTATCGAGCGCCAGCGCCGCGTCCGACCGGACGTCGGCCAGCGACTTGGCGCACCCCGGCAGTCCGGTGCAGGCGGTGGCCCGCTCCCAGGGCGAGCCGGGCGCGGTACGGAACCCGGCCGCCGCCAGTGCGGGCAGCCGGTCGGCCGGCGCCCCGGGCAGGACCGCGCCGCGCCAGGGCGTCAGCCGGACCTCCCCGGCGCAGGCGCCCGCGAGCTCCCGCCACTGCGCGGCGGTGGCCCGGCCGAAGCGCATGCCCACCGAGAGCCCGCCCATCGTGGCACCGCCCATCGCCGAACCGTCCGTCGCGGCACCGTCCGTCGCCGAACCGTCCGTCGCCGAACCGCCCATCGCCAAACCGTCCGTCGCCGAACCGTCCGTCGCGGCACCGTCCGTCGCCGAACCGTCCGTCGCCGAACCGCCCATCGCCAAACCGTCCGTCGCCGAACCGTCCGCTCCGGCGCCAGCCGCCAGAAAACCCGCCGCCCGGGCACCGCCCGTCACCACGCCGACCGCGGGCGCCGCCCCGGCGAAGGCGGGCAGCGGCACCGAACCGGCCGGCAGCAGATCGGGCGCCTCGCGCAGGTGCCAGGCCTTGCGCCCGCCCGCCCGCAGCGCGTCCAGGAAGGCCCGGGCCGCGTCCAGTGCGGCCGTCACCGCCTGCCCCGCGGGCACCGGGCGCCCGTAGGCCGCCCGCCCGAGGCGCAGCAGCGCGGCCCCGTCCGAGCCTGCGATCAATGTCACATCGGCGTCGAGCGCGGCGACATCGCCCCGCCCGTCGTCCAGCGCGAACAGGAACTTGCCGGAGAGTCCGGCCGCCCAGTCGCTCGCACACAGCCGCGCGTCCAGCTCCCGCACCCAGGTCTGCACGTCGGCGAAGCCGTACGCGTCGAGCCCGGCGAGCGGCGAGGCGACGATGTTGCGCACCCGCTCGTGGGTGTCCGAGGGCAGCAGGCCGACGGCGCGCAGCCGTTCGGCGAGTTCCGCCCCGCAGTGCGAAGCCAGGCCGCGGAGTTGGACGTTGCCGCGGGAGGTGGTCTCCAGTTCGCCGTCACCGAGCGCCTCGGCGGCGTCGGCCAGCGCCAGTATCTGACGGACCGTCAGCAGGCCGCCGGGCAGGCGGACCCGGGCCAGGGCGCCGTCGTCGGCCGCATGTAGACGAAGGGCCCCTGGGCAGGCGTCCGCGCGCCCCCGGTCGGGCACCGCGGCGCCCGGCGCGGTGGCGTCGGGTGTCGGTGGCATGGCCGCGAGCATACAGATGATCGGATCGATTGCCTCCGTCCGCTGCCTCACACCCCGGGCGCTCCGAGCGGCCTCCTCGGGATCACCCTCCCCCAGGTCAGCCGCACCCCGTACGATGCTGGCGGACGGTCCCCGCGGACCGTGCACACGCCAGCGACGGCGCAGGGGAGGAAACCGGTGCAAGCCCGGTGCGGTCCCGCCACTGTGACCGCGGTTCACCGGGAGACCGGACGGCCGCGGGAGCCAGGAACTCCTGCCGTCCTCCACCGGCCCGGGGCGCGGACCCCGAGGAAGGCTTGAAGAGCATTGCGCTGTCGCATGCCCGCGCCCGTTTCCCGTACGGGCGCCCGGCGCCCGTACGCCTCCGGGCGCTCGCACCCGCCGTCCTCGTACCGGCCGTCGACGCCGCACCCTCCGTCGACGCCCCGCCCCAGCCCGGCGACCGGGCGGTGCCCCGCCGACTCGGCGCCCGCTCCTTCGTCAGTCGCTCGTCCTTCGTCAGTCGCCAGTCACCCGCCAGTCGCTAGTCACTCGTCACTTTCAACGCCGGCGCGCCCTTCGGCTCGGGGCGGCTCCGAGGCCGGGAGGGCCTTCGCATGATCCTGCTGCTGTCGACGTCCGACACCGACCTGCTCAGCGCCCGCGCCGCCGAGGGCCCGGTCCGCTATCGGCTCGGCAATCCTGCCCGGCTCACCCCCGCGGACCTGCCCGCCCTGGTGGAGGGCACCGACCTCGTCGTGGTCCGCCTGCTCGGCGGCCGCCGCGCCTGGCAGGAGGGCCTGGACGCCCTGCTGGCCGGCCCCCGCCCGGTAGTCGTACTGACCGGTGAGCAGGCCCCCGACGCCCAGCTGATGGAGCTGTCCACCGTCCCGGCCGGCATCGCCGCCGAGGCGCACGCCTACCTCGCCCACGGCGGCGCCGCCAACCTCGCCGAGCTGGCCGCCTTCCTCTCCGACACCGTGCTGCTGACCGGCCACGGTTTCGCCCCGCCCGCCTCCGCCCCGGCCTGGGGCCCGCTGGAGCGCGAAGCCCGTACGCAGGCCGGTCCGACGGTCGCGGTGCTCTACTACCGCGCCCACCACATGAGCGGCAACACCGCCTTCGTGGAGACGCTCTGCCGGGCGATCGAGGACCAGGGCGCGCAGGCCAGGGCCTACTACTGCGCCTCGCTGCGCGGCGCCGAGCCCGAACTGCTGGCCGCGCTCGGCGAGGCCGACGCGATCGTCACCACCGTGCTCGCCGCCGGCGGCACCCGCCCCGCCGACGCGCAGGCCGGCGGCGACGAGGAGGCCTGGGACGCGGGCGCGCTCGCCGCGCTGGACCGGCCGATCCTGCAGGCGCTCTGCCTGACCTGGTCGCGCGCCCAGTGGGAGGCCAGCGACGACGGCCTGTCCCCGCTGGACACCGCCACCCAGATCGCGGTGCCGGAGTTCGACGGCCGGCTGATCAGCGTCCCGTTCTCCTTCAAGGAGCTGGACGAGGACGGCCTCACCGTCTACGCCGCCGACCCGGAGCGCGCCGCCCGGGTGGCCGGCACCGCCGTCAAGCACGCCCGGCTGCGGCACATCCCGGCCGCCGAGCGCCGCCTGGCGCTCGTGCTGTCCGCGTACCCGACCAAGCACGCCCGGGTCGGCAACGCCGTCGGCCTGGACACCCCGGCCAGCGCGATGCGGCTGTTGCACCGGCTGCGCGCGGAGGGCATGGACCTGGGCGACCAGCTGCCCGGCCTCGACCGGACCCCGCTCGACCGGGCCGCACTCGACCGGACCACGGCGACGGACGCCCACGCCCAGGCCGCGGAGCCGGACGCCCACGAGGGCGACGCCCTCATCCACGCCCTGATCGCGGCGGGCGGCTACGACCAGGACTGGCTCACCGAGGACCAGCTGGCCCGCAACCCGGTGCGCATCCCCGCCGCCGATTACCGCCGCTGGTACGCCACGCTGCCCCAGGCGCTGCGCGAGCGGGTCGAGGAGCACTGGGGCCCGGCCCCCGGCGAGCTGTACGTCGACCGCTCGCAGAACCCGGACGGCGACATCGTGCTGGCCGCGATCCGCTCCGGGAACCTGCTCGTCCTCATCCAGCCGCCGCGCGGCTTCGGCGAGAACCCGGTCGCCATCTACCACGACCCCGACCTGCCGCCGAGCCACCACTACCTGGCCGCCTACCGCTGGATCGAGGCCACGCAGGCCGACGGCGGCTTCGGCGCGCACGCCGTCATCCACCTCGGCAAGCACGGCAACCTGGAGTGGCTGCCCGGCAAGACCGCGGCGCTGTCCGCCGAGTGCGGCCCGGACGCCGTCCTCGGCGACCTGCCGCTGGTCTACCCGTTCCTGGTCAACGACCCGGGCGAGGGCACCCAGGCCAAGCGCCGCGCCCACGCCACCCTCGTCGACCACCTCGTCCCGCCGATGGCCCGGGCCGACTCCTACGGCGACATCGCCCGCCTGGAACAGCTGCTGGACGAGCACTCCAACATCGCCGCGATGGACCCGGCCAAGCTGCCCGCGATCCGCGCCCAGATCTGGACCCTCATCCAGGCCGCCAAGCTGGACCACGACCTCGGCCTGGACGAGCGCCCCGAGGACGACGGCTTCGACGACTTCCTGCTGCACGTCGACGGCTGGCTCTGCGAGATCAAGGACGCCCAGATCCGCGACGGCCTGCACGTCCTCGGGCAGGCGCCGGCCGGCACCGACCGGGTCAACATCGTGCTCGCCATCCTGCGCGCCCGCCAGATCTGGGGTGGCGTCAGCGCACTGCCCGGTCTGCGCGAGGCGCTCGGGCTGGACGAGGCCGCGCTCTCCCTCGGCGCCACCGACGCCGCCGAGGCGCAGGCCCGCGCCCTGGTCGAGGCCATGGAGGCGCAGGACTGGGCGGTCGAGGCGGTGGAGAAGGTCGCCGCCGGACTGCCGGAGGCCGTCCACGAGGTGCTGACCTTCGCCGCCACCCAGGTGGTGCCGCGGCTGGCGGCCACCACCGACGAGCTGGACGCCGTGCTGCACGCGCTGCGCGGCGGCTTCGTCCCGGCCGGGCCGTCCGGCTCGCCGCTGCGCGGCCTGGTCAACGTGCTGCCGACCGGCCGCAACTTCTACTCCGTCGACCCGAAGGCCGTCCCCAGCAAGCTCGCCTGGGAGACCGGCCAGGCACTCGCCGCCTCGCTGGTCGAGCGGTACACCGCCGACAACGACGGCGCCTACCCGCCCTCGGTCGGGCTGTCGCTGTGGGGCACCAGCGCGATGCGCACCGCCGGCGACGACATCGCCGAGGCCTTCGCCCTGCTCGGCGTCCGCCCGGTCTGGGACGACGCCTCGCGCCGGGTCACCGGCCTGGAGGCGATCACCCTGGAGGAGCTGGGCCGCCCGCGCATCGACGTGACGCTGCGCATCTCCGGTTTCTTCCGCGACGCCTTCCCGCACGTGGTCGCCCTGCTGGACGACGCGGTGCGCCTGGCCGCCGCCCAGGAGGAGCCCGCGGAGCAGAACTTCGTGCGCGCCCACGTCCAGGCCGACCTCGCGGTGCACGGCGACGAGCGCAAGGCCACCGTCCGCGTCTTCGGCTCCCGCCCGGGCACCTACGGGGCCGGCCTGCTCCAGCTGATCGACAGCCGGGACTGGCGCACCGATGCCGACCTGGCCGAGGTGTACACGGTCTGGGGCGGCTACGCCTACGGACGCGGGCTGGACGGGCGGCCGGCCCGCGAGGAGATGGAGACCGCGTACAAGCGGATCACCGTCGCCGCGAAGAACACCGACACCCGCGAGCACGACATCGCCGACTCGGACGACTACTTCCAGTACCACGGCGGCATGGTGGCCACCGTCCGGGCGCTCACCGGCAAGGCGCCGACCGCCTACATCGGCGACTCGACCCGGCCGGAGACCGTCCGCACCCGGACGCTGACCGAGGAGGCCGCCCGTGTCTTCCGCGCCCGGGTGGTCAACCCGCGCTGGATCGAGGCGATGCGCCGGCACGGCTACAAGGGCGCGTTCGAGATGGCCGCGACCGTGGACTACCTCTTCGGCTACGACGCCACCACCGGCGTGGTCGCGGACTGGATGTACGAGAAGCTGACCCAGGAGTACGTGCTCGACCCGGTCAACCGGGAGTTCCTGGCCGGCGCCAACCCGTGGGCGCTGCACGGGATCAGCGAGCGACTGCTGGAGGCGGCGAGCCGGGGGCTGTGGGAGCGGCCCGACCCGGAGCTGATCGCGCAGCTGCAGGCCGCGTTCCTGGAGACCGAGGGGGACCTAGAGGGCGGCGAGGGCTGAGTCACGGGAGTGGCCACCAGTGTTCCTGTACGCCGTTCGGGTGGCATGAACACTGGTGGCGTAGTCCATCCAAGCGGACAATACGGGGCATGCCCCGCCGCCTCGCCCTCACCAGCCCCGCCCGGCGCACGCCGCACCCCGAGCGCCGTGCCGACCCGCAGGCACACCGGCACCCGGAGGTGACCTCGCCCTCGCGTCGGGGCCGGCGTCCGCACCTCCATCCGCATCCACAGCCACACCCACAGCCGCACCCGCACCGCTACCGCGCGCGGTTCGGCGCGCTGGCGGCCGGGGCGGTACCGGTGCTCGCCTTCCCGGCGCCGGGGCAGGCCTGGCTGGCGTGGGTCGCGCTCGTCCCCGGGCTGCTGCTGATGCAGCGCGCGCCCGGCGGACGGGAGGCGGCGGTGCGCGGGTGGTGGTTCGGGGCGGGCTTCATCCTGACCGCGATGTACTGGCTGGTCCCGTCCATCGGGCCGGGGCTGCCGGTGCTCGCGGTGCTGTTCGGGGCGCTGCAGGGCGGCGTCGGCTACGCCGTCCACCGACTGCTGCACCCGCCGCTGACCACCCGTGGGGCGGCGCTCGCGCTGGTCGTCGTCCCGGCGGTCTGGGTGACCACCGAGTACGCGCGGTCCTGGCCCGCGCTCGGCGGGCCGTGGGCACTGCTCGGCGCCACCCAGTGGCAGCACCCGGCGATCCTCACACTGGCCTCGGCCGGCGGGATCTGGCTGGTCAGCGCGGCGGTCGTGGCCGCCAACACCGGGGTGCTGATCGCCCTGACCGCCGTGCACTGGCGGCCGCGCGCCCTCGCGGCGCTGGCCACCGTCCTGGTGCTGGCCGCCGGCCCGCTGCTGTTCGCGCTGCGCGAGGCCCCCGCCCGGGCCGGGGCGGTCACCGTCGCGCTGGTCCAGCCCGGCATCGTGGAGGACCCGCAGGCCCGGTTCGAGGCCAGCGCCCGGGCCACCGCCGCACTCGGCGGGCGGCCGGTGGACCTGGTCGTCTGGGGCGAGAGCAGCAGCACCGCCGACCTCGACCACGACCCGGCCGCACTCGACCGGCTACGCGCGCTCGCCGCCGCGACCGGTGCGCAGATCATCGCCGGGGAGGACGCGCGCAAGGCGGACGGGCGGATCTCCAAGGACGCGGTGCTGGTCTCCCCGGCGGGCGTGGTGGACCGCTACCGCAAGATCCGGCTGGTGCCCTTCGGTGAGTACATCCCGCTGCGGCCGGTGCTCGGCTGGATCGCCGGCGTCAGCCGGGCGGCCGGCGAGAACCGGGCGCCGGGCACCGCCTTCCACGTCCTGCCGGCCGTCGACCGGGCGGGCGCGCCGCTGCCGGTCGGCGCGCTGATCTGCTTCGAGTCGGCCTTCCCCGACATGGCCCGCACCGCCGCGCGGGACGGCGCCCGGGTGCTCGTCTACCAGTCCTCGACCTCGACCTTCCAGCACACCTGGGCGCCCGAACAGCACGTCTCACTGGCGGCCATCCGGGCCGCCGAGACCGGCCGGCCGGCCGTGCAGGCCTCACTGACCGGGGTCTCGGCGGCCTTCGACGCGCAGGGCCGGGAGCTCGCCCGGCTCGGCACCGACGGCACCGGCGCGCTGACCGTCCGGCTGCCGCTCACCGACGCCGGAACGATGACCTGGTACGACCGGATCGGCGACGTGGTGCCGGCTGGCGCGCTGCTGGTCACGGCGGGGGCGGCGGTGGCGGGGTGGCGATCCGCCCGGGGGCTGCGCCGACGGGCGCCGGCTTCCGCTCAGCCGTCATCCCAGTCCCCGGCGCAGCCCCCGTCCCAGCCCTCGGCGCAGCCCTCGTCCCAGTCCTCGGCTCACCCTTCGGCGCCGGCCAAGTAGACGCCGAACGCGGCGCCCTGCGCGTCGCGCAGTACGGCGATCCGCGGGCCGTCCGGCACGTCGGTGGCCGGCATCAGCACGTCGGCGCCCAGCGCGGCGGCCCGGGCGACGGTGGTGTCGACGTCGGCCACCGAGAAGTACGGCAGCCAGTGCGGCGGCACCTGCGGCGGGAAACGGTCGTCCATCGCCAGCATGCCGCCGAAGTCCTCGCCGTTCAGGCCCCACTGGGTGTACTGCTCGGACGGGCTGACGGACCAGCCGAAGACCGTCGGGTAGAAGACGGTCGACCCGGCCGGGTCACGGGTGAGCAGTTCCACCCAGCCGAGCGATCCCGGCTCGTTGAACACCCCTGCGCCCTGGAACGCGCGGGCCTGCCAGAGGGTGAAGACCGCCCTCGACTGGTCCGCGACCACCGCAAAGCGGCCGAGGTCGAACACGTCAGTGGGCCCCATCAGCACGGTGCCGCCGGCGCCCTTGATCTTCGTGACAGTGGCGTCGGCGTCGATGACGGCGAAGGCGACCGTCCAGGCGATGGGCTGCTGCGGCCCGGCCAGCGAGGTGACGGCGGCGGCCGGGGCATCGCCGAGGAACATCTGGGTGTAGCCGCCGGCCTCGGGGCGTACGCCGTTGTCCGCGCGCCAGCCGAACAGCTCGCTGTAGAAGGCCTCGGCGGCGGCGGGGTCGGAGGTGCCCAGCTCGACCCAGCAAGGGCCGTTGGTGGTCACGGAGGTCTGCTTCATGGCTGTTCTTCCCTTGGTTTTCTACGGCTCTCGGTTCGCTGCGATCGACCGTCAAGTGTCTTTTGCATCAGGCGACTTCAAGGACGACCTTGCCGCGGGCGTGGCCGGACTCGACGAGGGCGAGCGCCTCGGCGACGTGGGCCAGCGGGTAGCGGGCGGTGATGTGCGGGTCCAACTCGCCGGCCGCGACCAGGGCCGCCAGCGCCGCGAGGGTCTCGGGCGTCGTCGAGCGGGTGACGTAGCGGCCGCCGAGTTCGGCCGCGGTGGCCTGGTCGGCGGTACTGACCAGCTCCGCGCGGTCCTTGAGCGCGTGGACGGCGGCCCGCAGGGCGTCGCCGCCCACCAGGTCGAGGATGCCGTCGACGCCGCCGGGCGCCGCGGCCGTGATCCGTTCGGCGACGCCGTCCCCGTAGCGGATCTGCACCGCGCCGAGGGACTCCACATACGCACGGCCGGTGTCGCTCGCGGTGCCGAGGACGGTCAGGCCGCGGCTGCGGGCGATCTGGGCGGCCGCGCTGCCGACGCCGCCGGCGATGCCGAGGATCAGCAGCGTCCGGCCGGCGCCGAGGCCTAGGTCCCGGATGGCGTCGTCCGCGGTGGCGACCGAGACGGACAGCGTGGCGGCCTGGTCGAAGCCGACGCCCTCGGGCTTGAGCGCGCTCGACCCGGCGCTGAGCAGCGTTTGTTCCGCGAAGGCGCCGGCGGCCGTGATGCCGAACACCTCGTCGCCCGGGGTGAAGTCGGCGACCCCCGGGCCGACCTGCTGCACCACGCCGGAGGCCTCCTGGCCCATGACGGCGGGGAGTTCGCGCCGCCGGCCGAGCAGGCCGCGGCGGATCTTCCAGTCCACCGGGTTCACCCCGGCCGCGCGGACCGCGATCGCCAGTTGTCCCGGGCCGGGCTCCAGCGCCGGACGGTCCAGGAAGTCCTGTGTCTCTGGCCCGCCGTAGTCGACGAAGCCGAACGCCTTGGCCATCGGTGATCCCACTCCTCGCATCGGCAGCCGCTCCCCCGCCCCAGCATGCGGCCCGGCGCGGGCCCCGGCCTGCCGCTGCTGCGCCGAACGGGCTGTCGGCGGGGGCGGCGAACAAGTAACAGATGACAGCTTTCAGATGACAGATTTTGAAATCTGTTATCTGAAAGCTGAAATCTGAAAGTTGTCATCTGTTCGCGAACCGCGCGCACATCGCCGCAGCGCCGCCCGGGTCGGCGACCCCATCCCCACCGCCCCCCACGGGAGTGACGAATCGGCCGACCGTCAGGTTGATTGGACCCGCCCTGAGCGATGCAGCGGCTGGAGCAGGAGGGCTTCCTCACCGTCCAGGCCCGCCGGGGCGCGGTGGTCGCCGAGTTCGGCCCGACCGAGGCCGAGCACTTCTTCGCCGTCCGGGAGTCACTGGAGGCCCTCGCCGCCCAGCACGCCACCCCGGCGGACCTGAAGTCCCTCGAACGCATCCTGGCCCGGACCCGGAAGGCGGCCGAGGCGGGGCGGCTGCGCGAGACGGTGAGCCTCAACGCCGACTTTCACCGGGCGATCGTCGAACTCTCCGGCAACCCACTGCTCCAGGACATGATGGCCCCGCTCGACGGCCGCCTGCGCCGTCTCTTCCGCCTCACCTCCGGCCCGGAGAGCACCTCCCCGATGTGCAGCGAACACGAGCAACTGCTGGCCGCCATCCGCTCCCGCGACCCCCAGGCCGCCGCCGACCTGGCACGCCGCCACGTCGCCGGCACCCGCCCCTTCGCGCTCACCGCCCTGGGCGACTGACCCACCCGGCACGCGACCTTCCTGCACCCGCCCGGCCCGCGCCCCTCCCGCACCGGCCCGGCGCGCGCCACCGAACCGGCCCGGAAGGGCACGTGCCTCGCCATGTGCGAGCCCTCACCAGCCCTGGGCCGGTGGAACGCTCAACGTCCCACCGGCCCAGGGGTGTTCATCGCGCGGCGGCGCGCTCGACCGGGATCCAGAGCTGGGCCTCGGCGTCACCGGTGCCGGGGACGAAGCGGGTGCGCAGGATCTCCGGCCCCGACCGGAACTCGTACGGGTTGGACGGGAACCACTGGGTGAAGACGTCCCGCCACATCTCCTGGAGGGCCTTCGGGAAGGTCCCGGTGCTGGAGAAGACCGCCCAGGTGCCCGCCGGTACCTCGCGGACGTCCAGGCCCTCCGGGACGACGACGTCCGTGTCCGCCACCACCGCGTGGTAGTAGTCGAGTTCGACGCCCTCCTCGCGGCTCTCCGAGAAGAACTCGGTGACCGAGAGGATGCCTTCCGGCTCCCGGCCCGAGAGCGCCGAGATCCGGTCGACGGTCTCCCGACCGAGCCCTTGGATGAACGAGGCGATGGCCGGGTTCACACCCTCGTGCACCAGCGGGACCCGCGCCCGCCGGCCGACGATCCGGAAGTCCGGCTGTTCGATGATCCGGTATTCCATACTGCTGCTTCCTTCCACGACGAGTCGGAAGGACATCCGGGGCTGGGACTTGAGCACCGCACCGTCGCGCCGGGCCTCGCCCGGCCCTACCCCGTGCATCGCCCGGAACGCCCGGGCGAACGCCTCCCCCGAGGTGTAGCCGTACCGGTTCGCGATGTCGAGCAACGTCCGCTCGCCGCCGAGGACTTCGGCTCCGGCGACGGTCAGCCGCCGACGCCGGACGTACTCCGACAGCGGCATCCCGGCGAGCGTCGAGAACAGCCGCCGGAAGTGGTACTCCGACGTCATCGCGATCCGGGCCAGCTCGGCGACCTCGACCTCGTGGTCCAGGTCCCGTTCGATGTGCTCCATCGCCCGGTTCAGGTGCTCCAGCATGCCGACCCCGTCCTTCCCTTACTGATCACCACCGTAGGAAGGACCCACCCTGCCGCACCCGACAATCGGTGCCCGCTCCGGTCGGGTGCGGCAGGGTGGTGACGGACGACGATGGGGGGCAAGCAGCCTGGCTCAGATTACGCCCTGGGCCAGCATCGCGTCCGCGACCAGCTCGAAGCCGGCGATGTTCGCGCCCACCACGTAGTCGCCCGGGTGCCCGTAGCGCTCGGCGGTGGTGAAGCAGGAGTCGTGGATGTGCTTCATGATCCCGGCCAGCCGCTCCTCGGTACGGGCGAAGGTCCAGGAGTCGCGCGAGGCGTTCTGCTGCATCTCCAGCGCACTGGTGGCGACGCCGCCCGCGTTCGCCGCCTTGCCAGGGCCGAAGGCCACCCCGGCCTCCTGGAACACCCGTACCGCCTCCGGGGTGGTGGGCATGTTGGCGCCCTCGGCGACCGCCTGCACCCCGCCCCGCACCAGGGCGAGCGCGTCCGCCTCGGTGAGCTCGTTCTGGGTGGCGCAGGGCAGCGCCACGTCGCAGGGCACGCCCCACACGCCCGGGCCCTCGACGAACCGGACGTGGCTGCCGCGCAGTTCGGCGTAGTCGGTGACCCGGCCGCGCCGGACCTCCTTGACCTCCTTGAGGAGGGCGAGGTCGATGCCCTTCTCGTCCACCACGTAGCCGGTGGAGTCCGAGCAGGTGAGCACGGTCGCGCCGAGCTGCTGCGCCTTCTCGATCGCGTAGATGGCGACGTTGCCGGAGCCGGAGACGGCGACCCGGCGCCCGTCCAGGCTCTCGCCGCAGCTGTGCAGCATCTCGGCGGTGAACATCACGCAGCCGTAGCCGGTCGCCTCGGTCCGGGCCTGCGCGCCGCCCCAGCCGAGGCCCTTGCCGGTGAGCACGCCGGTCTCGTAGCGGTTGGTGATCCGCTTGTACTGGCCGAACAGGTAGCCGATCTCCCGGCCGCCGACGCCGATGTCCCCGGCCGGGACGTCGGTGTGCTCGCCGAGGTGGCGGTACAGCTCGGTCATGAAGGACTGGCAGAACCGCATGATCTCGGCGTCCGAGCGGCCCTTGGGGTCGAAGTCGGAGCCGCCCTTGCCGCCGCCGATCGACAGCCCGGTGAGCGCGTTCTTGAAGATCTGCTCGAAGCCGAGGAACTTGACGATGCCGAGGTTCACCGACGGGTGGAAGCGCAGCCCGCCCTTGTACGGGCCGAGGACGCTGCTGAACTCGACCCGGAAGCCGCGGTTCACGTGGATGTCGCCGGAGTCGTCCGTCCACGGGACCCGGAACATGAGCTGCCGCTCGGGCTCGCAGATCCGTTCGATGATCCGGGCGTCGACGAACTCGGGGCGGCGGGCGAGCACCGGCCCGAGAGTCTCCAGGACCTCGTGGACCGCCTGGTGGAACTCCGCCTCGCCCCGGTTGCGGCGGACCACGTCCGCGTAGAGCGCCTCGATCACGCGCTGCTCGGCGTCGAAGGAGGTCGGCGAGGTCGGGGAGGTGGCGGCGTGGGAGGTGGTGGGCATCTGATCAGGACCTTCCGTGGTCGTCGGTGCTCGTGCGCGAGGCGTTCCCGTGCCCAGGAAACGGGGGAAGTCTCGCAGTGTCCACAACCCGGCTCCCGAGGCATCCACATGCTGAAACCCCCGCGCCCCGCGGACCGTACGATCCACCAGCGCCCTCGCGTCCGTACGGAGTCCGGCTGAACCGACGTCCGCACGCGAAGCCTCCGCCGCCCAGCCCCGGACGATCGTCACGGAACGTAGGCGCCCCGCTGGGAAAGCGGCGGGAACAGGTGGGGCACGGGCGGTGTTGTGCGCCTCCGTAGCTGTATCGGGCACAGACGGTATGCAGTTGTTCAAATTGGAACCAACGAGTACGGTCGACATCCGATCCACCCGATCTCCTGTTCATCTGCTCATCGACTCATCGACGGAGGCCCACCCATGCCGCAGCCCGGCCCCGCCACGGTGCGCTCGCGCGTGCGCATCCCGCTGACCTTCCCCGACGGCTACCGCGCCGAGGCGGAGGCCTTCACCTTCCACGGCCTGGCCGACGGCGCCGAGCACCTGGCCCTCGCGTTCGGCGAGGTGCCGGAGGGCGGGACGCCGCTGGTGCGCCTGCACTCGGAGTGCCTGACCGGCGACGTGTTCGGCTCGGACCGCTGCGACTGCGGCCCGCAGCTGCGCGAGTCGGTCGAGCGGATCACCGAGGCCGGCGGCTACCTGCTGTACCTGCGTCAGGAGGGCCGGGGCATCGGGCTCTACAACAAACTCGAGGCGTACGCCCTGCAGGACTCCGGGTTGGACACGTACGACGCCAACACCGCGCTCGGCCTGCCCGAGGACGACCGGGACTACACCGCGGCCGCCCAGATGCTCACCGCGCTCGGCGTCACGGGCACCACCGGCACCGCCGACACCGCTGACGCCACCGCCGGCGCCACGGGCATCGACCTGTTGAGCAACAACCCCGACAAGGCGGCGCAGCTGTCCGACCTCGGGATCACCGTGCGGCGGCGGGTGCCGACCGGCGTCCACCTGTCCGCGAGCAACGTGCACTACCTGCGGGCGAAGGTTCGCGGAACGACCCTCTCACTCGCCCACGATCTTCTGCAGGGGCGCGTCAGCTGACCGAAGGCCCGGCGCAGGCGGGTGGAATGCGGCCGTCAGCCGTCCGATCCCCGCCGGCGGACCGTACGCAGCACCCCGTACGCCGCGACCGGGAGCACCACCAGCAGGGCGGCCCAGAACGCGCCGTGCCCCCAGAGCTCCGCGACGGCCGAGAACTGCCCCTGGAACACCGGGATCCGCAGTGCCTCGATCGGGCCGAGCGGTCCGGGCCAGGCGCCGAGCACCAGGGTGGCGGGGATCCAGCAGCAGAGCAGCACCCGGGCGGTGGTCGGCGTTCCCAGGGTGCTCGCGCACAAGACGACGGCCAACAGGACGGCGAACCCGGCCTGGTAGGCCGCGCCGCTCTGGCCGGTCCCCCAGGAGGCCGGCGTCGGGTGGTGCCCGGTGGCCGCCAGCCGGACCTCGACCGCGGCCCACAGCAGCAGGACCAGCACGCCGGTGCTCCCGAGCGCGAACAGCGCACGGTCCCGGGCACCCGCCGCGCCCGTCCGCCACTGCCCGCCCTGCTGCCGAACCGTCGCACCGCGCCCGGCGAGTCGCCGCCAGGCCTCCCGGGCCTGCCGCCGGGCCTCGTGCGCGGGTTTCAGCAGCCGGTTCGCCGCGCGCTCGATCAGCGCGAGCGACACCAGGACCGCCACCACCGCCGCGATGCCGGCCCAACTACCCATCCCACCCTCGAACATGACCACCCGCTCGGCCACCGGCTTCGGCATCCGCAGGCCCGTCATCGGCGGCCCGAGCCGCAGGTAGCCGATGGCGAAGGCCCCGACGCCGGTCAGGGCCGCCGTGCCGAGGCCGACCCGGGCGGGGAAGAAGGCGAGGACGGCGGCGGCGACCAGCGCCGCGCCCAGTTGGCCGACCACCTGCTGCGCCGCGTGCTCGCCGGCCTTCTTCAGCGGCCCGCCGAGGGCGCCGTCGGGCGAGATCTTGAGCTGGACCCCGGCCTCGACGGGGTAGCGGAACACCGCCCCCGCCCACAGCAGCAGTCCGAGGGCGAGGAACAGCAGCAGGACGGCGCCCGCCCGGCGCGGCAGGCCGGTGCGGGCGTGCGGCCACCATGCCCGCAGCCGGGTCGGCCAGTCCAGCGACGCCCGCCCGCCCGCGCGCTGCCACAGCCGCCCCCACCAGTGGTCCCGGTCGACCCGGCCCTCCCGCTCCTCCCCCTCGGGGCGCTCCGCCCGGCCCCGGCCGCGCGGGCGCAGCGTCTCGGCGGCGACCAGGGCCGCGCGCCCCGCGCTCTCCCCCGGGTCGGCGCTCACCGCCCGCCGCCGCAGCGCCGACCAGCGGCGCCGGACCGCCTCCGGTGCGGCGATCGGGTCCGGTGCCGGGCGGCGCGCCGCGGCGCGGACGGCCGTACGGACGCCGGAGCCGGCGGCCAGCGCCGCGTCCACCACCGCCGCCGCGACCAGGGCGGCGAGCTCCGACACCCGCTCGGGCAGCGGCAGCCGGTGCAGGGCGGCGGGCAGCGGCGAGAGCCGGCCCAGCAGCCGGTCGCGTTCCTCGGGGCGCACGCTCAGCCACACCACCAGCCGGTGCGCCTCCTCGCGTTCCTGCGGGCTGAGCCCGTCACCGCCCCGCCGGCCGCCGCCGACGGTGCGCGCCGCGCGGTCCACCTCGGCCAGGACGTCCGGGAGCCCGGCCAGGGCGAGCAGCCGGGAGCAGTGCTCGCCGGAGCACTCGGGGTGGAAGCAGTCGTAGCGGGCGGCGACGGCCGGGGCGCCGACCTTGACCAGGGCGTCGATGAACGCCGCGCCGCCCGCCTCGGTGGCGATGCGTTCCAGCCCGGGGGTGTCGATCGGGCGGTCGAGGTAGTACGGGGTGGCGGCGGGGGCGAACGCGGCGCCGAAGGCGAGCACCGCCAGGGCGGCCACGGCGTCGCGGCGGGAGCCGGGCGCCCGGGCGACGTCGGTGAGGTGGTGCAGGTCGAAGACGTTGTCCTGGACGTCGTCGCGCAGCCAGTCGCGCAGCCGCTCCGCGCCCCCTGCGGATAGCCAGCGGGCCGCGTCGCCGGAGCGCCGGAGCAGGACCTCGGCGAGCTTGGCCGGGTCGCTGAAGGGGGCGCCGAAGAAGGTGATCGGACGGTGCGCGGCGCGGCCGCCGCCGTCCGGCCTGGGCTGCCGCCGGACCACTGCGGGGCTGCCGCCGGCCAGCCAGCTCCGGACCTGCGGGGCGGTCCACCGGCCCTCCGGGTTCTTGGTGAACAGCCCCTGGAGGAGCAGCAGCTGGCGCTGGTCGGCGACGGCGGAGAGGTCGACCTCGTCCCCCAGGACCAGTTCCAGCTGCAACGCCTCGTCGCTGATCAGCAGGCCGTCCGCGCCGAGGAAGCGGGGGCGGCCGACGAACAGCTCGTACAGGACGTTGCCGAGCGCCCACCAGGGCCCGGCCTCGTGGTTGCGACCCGCCAGGAGCTCGGGGGCCATGTACGGGATGGTGACGATCGTCTCGGGCGTGAAGCGGCGGCTGGCGGTGAGCCGGGCGACGCCGCCGAAGTCGGCGATCACAAACTCCCCGGGCGCGCGGCCGGGGCGGACCAGGATGTTGGCCGGCTTGAAGTCGAGCGGGTTGCGCTCGATCCGCCGCTGCCAGAAGTCGAGCAGGGCGACGAGCTCGTCGACGATCCGCTCGGCCTCCCGCCGGTCGGTGTGCCGGCCGCGCTCCCGCAGGTCGGCGAAGTGGTCGGCGAGGGTGACCGGCAGGTACTCCATGGCCACCCAGTCGAGTTCGGTGCCGTGGTGGCCGACCCGACCGAAGTCGACGATGTGCGGGACGTGGCGGCGGTAGTCGTCGTTGCGCAGGTAGGCGAGCAGGGCGGCGTCCATGGACTGGCCGGCGGCGGCCACCTTGACCGCGGCGTCGCCGCCGCCGTCGGTGCGCCGGACGTGCCAGACGGTGCCCTCGGTGCCGGAGCCGGCCACGCCCTGCGGGGCGAAGCGGCCCCGCAGGGCGTCCGGGAAGGCGCCCGCGAACCGTCCGCCGGCCGGCCCCTCGCCGTCCGGCACCCCTTCGGCGGACCCCGCACCGCCCGGCACGCCGTCCGCGGCGCCCTCGCCGCCCCGGCTGGGACCGGGGCCGATCCGGTCGGCCCAGGCGGGGGTGGCGGAGCGCCCGGCACCCGCGCGTCGCTGGACCCTGGTCGGGGCCTCCGGATCGACCCGCTCCGGCCTGGCCCGCTGCACCCTGGTCGGCGCCTCCGGATCGAAACGGGCGCCGCCGCCGTCCGGTGCCTGCCGGGTCGCGGCGTCGGGGTCCGCCCGGGTGCGCGGGACGGCGCCGAGCCGGGACGGCCGGTCCGGCACGACGCCGAGGCGCCGCCCCCACGGCCGCCGGTCCACCCTGGTCCGGGGCTCGGGCCGGGATCCGGCCCCGCTCTCCGACCAGGGCTCCGCCCGGCCCTCGTCGGCCGGGCCCGCGTCCTCCGGTGTGGCCATGCGGCGCTCTCCTCCCCGCTTCCCGGGGCCCGCGCACGGGGCGGCAGCCACGCGCGCACCGGCCCCGGGTGGTGATTTTGACGCGCCATCATCCCGCATGGTGGGCCGCGGTGTTGGCCGCTTTCCGGAACGCGGCCGAGTGGTTGCGCCACCGCCGTCAGGCGCGGACGTGGTCGGGCTCGGGGCCTCGCCGTCGGGGCCTTCGACGGCTGGGCCCTCGACGCCTCAGCCCTCGATGCTTGAGCCCTCGGCGCTTGAGCCCTCGGCGCTTGAGCCTCCGATGCTTCAGCCCTCGGCGCTTGAGCCTCCGACCGGGCGCCCCTGGGGCTCCTCCGTGATCCGACGGGCGATCTCGCCCGGGCGCACCGGGCGGCCGAAGTGCCAGCCCTGTGCCCAGTCGCAGCCGATGGTCCGCAGCCGCTCGGCGTCCTTGCGGGTCTCCACGCCCTCGGCGGTGACGGTCAACCCGAGCGCGTGCGCCATCGACACCAGGCCGCTGACGATCCGCCACCCGGTGGACTCGTCCTTCGCCGGATCGTGCAGGTCGCCGACGAAGGACCCGGCGATCTTCAGCCCGGAGACCGGCAGGTCGCGCAGGTAGGCGAGGTTGGACCAGCCGGTGCCGAAGTCGTCCACCGCCAGCGAGACGCCGAGGTCCACCAGCCCGTGCAGGGTGCGCAGCGCCTCGTCCTCGGGCCCGACCACGGTCGACTCGGTGATCTCCAGCTGCAGCCGGGCCGGATCGAACCCCGTCGTGTCGAGGATCCGGCCGAGGTCGGTGACCAGCGCCGCGCTGCGCGCCTGGCGCACCGCCAGGTTGACGTTCAGCTGCGGCGCGGCGTCGCCGAACCGCTTGATCCAGTCCGCGGCCTGACCGCAGGCCTGCTCCAGCACCCAGCGCCCGAGCGGCATGATCAGCCCGGTCTCCTCCGCGGTGGTCACGAACTCGTCCGGACCGAGCACGCCGAGCTGCGGGTGGCGCCAGCGCACCAGCGCCTCCACGGCGGCCAGCCGGCCGTCCGCGAGCGCGTACAGCGGCTGGTAGTCGATGAAGAACTCGCCCTGGTCCAGAGCGGCCGGCATCCGGACCGACACCGCGTAGCGGCTGACGGCGCGGGCGTTCTCCTTGGGGTCGAACAGCGTCCAGCGGCCGCGGCCGGCCTCCTTGGCCCGGTACAGCGTCAGGTCCGCGGCCCGGACGGCGGCGCCCGGGGTGGTGGTGGACACCCGCCGCTCCAGCACGCCGACGCTGGCGCCCACGGCCAGCTTGTGGTCACCGATCAGCACCGGCCCGGCCAGTGCCTTGAGCACCGTCTTCGCCGCCGCGACCGCCTCCTGCTCACCCCGGCAGTTCTCCAGCAGCACCACGAACTCGTCACCGCCGAGCCGGGCGACCAGGTGGCCGAGCGGGCTGAGCGCGGCCTTCAGGCGGGCGGCCACGGCGGACAGCAACTGGTCGCCGGTGTCGTGGCCGAGGCTGTCGTTGACCACCTTGAAGCCGTCGAGGTCGACGTAGCAGAGGCCGAACCTGGCGCCCGGCTCCGGCTCCTCGAACAGCTTCTCCAGCCGTTCGAAGAAGGCGGCCCGGTTCGGCAGGCCGGTCAGCGAGTCGTGGGTGGCCTGGTGGCGCAGCCGCTCCTGGAGCCGGTAGCGGTCGGTGATGTCCTCCAGCATCGCGACCTGGTACTGCGGGATGCCGTCGTCGTCGCGGATCAGCGAGACGGTCAGGTGGGTCCAGACCACCTCGCCGTCCTGGCGGTAGTACGGCTTGTCGAACTGGAAGTACTCCCGCTTGCCGCTGATCAGCTCCTCGTAGGCCTCCCACACGCCCGGGGTGTCCTCGGGGTGCACGAGGTCGCCGACCCGGCGGCCGGTCATGTCCTCCGGGGCCGCGCCGAACAGCTCCTGGAGCGCCTTGTTGACGGCCAGGATGTTGCCGTCGGTGTCACCTATGCCGATGCCGATGGCCGCGCTCTCGAACAGCGCGCGGAAGCGTGCCTCGGAGGCGCGCAGCGCCCGCTCGGCCTCCTTGCGGGCGGTGTCGGCGGCGGTGCGGATCGCCTCCTGCTCACGCAGTGTGCGCTCACGCAGGGCGGCCGCCCAGCCCGCCGCGAAGGCGCCGGTCAGGGCCGGGCCGCGCGCGTCGCCGACCGGCTGGGCCTGCAGCAGTTCCACTGCCCTGGCCAGCAGCACCGGGTCGGTGAAGTGCGCGTCGACCAGCTCCGCGCCGGCCTGCGCGGCGAGCCGGGGCTCGAACGGCTCGTCCTGCTGGGCGCGGTGGAGCAGGGCGGCGGTCCGGGCGACCAGGCGGCGGAGCAGCCCGGGGTGGACGGCCATGCCGTGGTCGGCGGAGAGCAGGCGCGCCCAGGCCTCGTGGAACCGTTCGGCGCTGTCGGACACCGGGATGGTGCTCATTCGTCCACCAGGGTGGGCGCGGTCACGGCGGCGGGGTGCGCGGTCGCCGCCGCGGGGGGCGCGGTCACGGCGGCGGGGTGCGCGGTGGCGGCGTCAGACCGGGCGGGGGGCGCGACGGTGCGCCCGACGGCCGCTTCGCGGAGCCCGCGGCCGTCGGTCCCTCGCCAGATCCGTCCGCTCAAGGGCGGAACCCTACGCCCGCCACCCCGGTCATCCGCTCCGGGTGCTCGCCGACCGCCTCCGGCTGGTCCGGATGCCACTGCGGCAGGTAGACCACGCCCGGTTCGATCAGTTCGAACCCGGCGAACATGCCGGTGATCTGCTCATGGGTGCGCATGGTCAGCGGGGTCGGCGTCCTCTGGTAGAGCTTCTGGTGGTCCTCCGCCTGGTCGGGGCGGCCTTCCAGCGAGGCGTGCGAGAGGACGAGCGCGCTGCCGGGCGGGAGCGCGTCGCGGATCGTGCCGATCAGCTTCCACGGGTCCTCGTCGTCGGTGACGAAGTGCGCGACGGCGACCAGCAGGACGGCCACCGGCTCGCCCTGCGCCAGCAGCCCGGCCACCTCGGGGCGGGCCAGCAGGTCGTCGACGTCGCGCAGGTCGGCCTGGACGACGTCGCTGCCCGGGTCGTCCTCCAGTAGCAGGCGGCTGTGCGCGACGGCGACCGGGTCCCGGTCCACATAGACGACCTGGGCCTCGGGGCGGACCGCGCGGACTATCTCGTGCACCGCGCCGAAGGTCGGGATGCCGGAGCCGATGTCCAGGAAGCGGGTGACGCCGCGCTCGGCCAGGAAGGTCACGGCCCGGCGGAGGAAGGCCCGGTTGGAGCGCATGATCTGCGGCAGCTCCGGCCACAGGGCCATCGCCTTGCGCGCCATCTCCCGGTCGACCTCGAAGTTGTGCGAGCCCCCCAGGTAGTAGTCGTAGACCCGCGCGGCGTTCGGTTTGTCCAGGTCCGTGCCCTCCGGTACCCAGCTCGGTCGCCGCATGCCTGTGACTCCTTCACTCCGGTTCTGGGGATGCAGCGCCTCGCGGCGACTGCATATGACAGATGAGACTACAAGCACGGAAGATCCTCCCCCGCACCCCGAACGGGTGCAAGCGGAACGTCTCCGTCCTGACGTGCGGCGTTTTTTGAAGCGTTCGCCTCCCGTCCGGCCGGCGCGCGGGGACCACCGGCCGGCGGCGTCGGGGACCGCCCCCTCAGCCGCGAACCGCAGGTCGGGCGCCAATTCGACGGATCCCCCGAGGTGTTGAGTTGAACGGCGCCCGTCGAAAGCCGCCGCCGCCCCGGCCGGACCGGGCCGGGACCGGACTAGGGTGGGGCGCGTGGACCCCAACCACTACCGCTTCCGGGGCGTGTGGCGGCTCTCGGCGCCGGCGCCCGCTGTGTACACGACACTGGAAGACGTGCAGAGCTACCCACTGTGGTGGCCCGAGATCCTCGACGTGCGGCAGACCGGCGAGGACTCCGGGGAACTGGTGGTGCGCGCGCTGCTGCCGTACCGGCTGGTGATCGGGCTGGAGGCGCGACGGCACGACCCGGCCGCCGGCGTACTGGAGGCCGCCATGCGGGGCGACCTCAACGGGTGGTCGCGGTTCACCGTCACCCCGGACGGCGCGGGCAGCCGGGTGCTCTTCGAGGAGGACACCCGACCCGGAAAGCCCCTGCTGCGCCGCCTCGCCCTGCCCCTGCACCCACTGTTCCGGGCCAACCACGCCGTGATGATGCGCCGGGGGCGAAGGGGGCTGGCGGCGCATCTGGGTGGCCGACAGATCACAGGGGACAAGTAACAGATAACAGCGAACAGATAACAGATTTCGACATCTGTCATCTGTTCGCTGTTATCTGTTCGCCGCCAGCTCCGCCCTGGTGACCACGGGGCCGGTGGCGGTTAGCGTGGCGGCGCACCCCCGAGCCGCCGGAGGACCGTCATGCCCACCACCGCACCCGACGCGTTCGGCTTCGCGGCCCCCTTCGACCGGGCCGGGACGGGCAGCAGCAAGTGGGCCCGCGCGGGGGCGCCCGGGGTGATCCCGATGGGCCTGGCGGACATGGACCTGCCCGGGCCGCCGGCCGTGGCCGAGGCGCTGGAGCGCCGGGTCCGGCACCGTGCGTACGGGTACACGGTGTGCGACCCGGCCGGGCGGGCGCTGGTGGCGCGCTGGTACCGCACGCGGCACGACGTCGAGGTGGACCCGGACTGGGTCCTGCTGCTGCCGTGCGGTCCCCGCACCGCCGTGCGCCTGCTGCTGGAGACCGTACGACCGCAGGCGCCGGTGCTGTTCCCGACCCCGGAGTGGGGCGGCTTCGCCCAGCTGTGCCGGGCGGCCGGCCTCCCGTACCGGGAACTGCCGCTGGCCGCCGGCCCGGACGGCTACCGGCTCCCGGACGGCCCGCTCGCCGGCCCAGCCGGAGCCGTGCTGCTGAGCAGTCCGCACAACCCCTCCGCCCGGGTCTGGCCGGCCGCCGAACTGCGGGCCCTCGCCGAACGGGCGGCGGAGGCGGGCGCGCTGCTGGTCTCGGACGAGGTGCACGGCGATCTCACCCACCCCGGGTACGTCCACCCGGTCGCCGTGACCACCGTGGACCCGGCGCTCCGGCCCCGGGTGGTCACCCTGAACTCGGTGGGCAAGACCTTCAACTCCTCCGGCGTACCGAGCAGTTTCGCGCTCGTCCCGGACCCGGACCTGCGGGCCCGGTTCACCGAGGTGCTGGCCGGATTCGGCCTCTGGGAGGGCGGCCTGCTGGAGCAGACCGTCCAGCGGGCGGCGCTGGAGGAGGGCGGCCCGTGGCTGAACGCGCTGCTCACCCACCTCGCCGCCGCCCGGACCCGGCTCACCGACCGGTTGGGACCCGCCGTCCGCTCCGCGCCGCAGGCCTCCTACCTGCTCTGGCTGGACGCCGCCGCCCTGGGCCTGCCGCCGGCCGGGGCCCGCCGGGCGCTGCTGGAGCGCTGCGGCCTGGAGGCCTCGGACGGCGCCGAGTTCGGCCCCGGCGGCCGGGGTTCGCTGCGGCTGAACTACGCCCTGCCGGGCCCGGTGCTGGAGACCGTCCTGGAACGTCTGAACCGCCTCTGATCCCACCGCCAAGCCACGGCCAAGCCACCGCCAAGCCGCCTCCAGGCGCCGCCGGACCGCCCCGCAACCACCCCGAAGCCATCCCTCCCACCGCCCGGAAGCTGCTCCCGCAACCACCCCGGATCCCCCGATTCACCCGATCGCACCACCCCTGACCTGCGGAAACGAACGTTCACACGATATTTGCGAAGCGCTCCCGCATGCTCCGTAGCAGACTGGGCAAGGTAGTTCGGGCCGCAATCGTGACCCCGAGGATGGTAAGTCCGGTGATACCGACATCCCGTACCACTCCGCCCGACCGGCAGAGCCCCCCATCGCCCCCGACCGGGGTGACCCCGTTGACCGAGTCGGGGGCGCGCAGCCACGTGTCGGGCGTCTGCTTCAAGATCGGACCGCCCCGCCTGGTGGGCGTCGAGGTCGAGTGGTTCGTCCACGACGACCGATGTCCCGACAAGCCCGTCCGGCCCGAACTGGTCGACCGCGCACTGGCGTCGCTGCCACTCGGCGGCCCGGACGGCGACTCGCTCCCCTCCGGTTCGCGTCTCACGCTCGAACCCGGCGGTCAGGTAGAGCTCAGCTCCCCGCCCGCCACCGGCCTCCTGGCCTGCGTCGAGGACACCCGACGCGATCTGACCGCCCTGCGGGCCGCCTTCGCGGCGCAGGGCCTGCGACTCACCGGCACCGGGACGGACCCGCTGGCCCGCCCCCGCCGGATGGTCCTGGACCACCCCCGCTACCGGGCGATGGAGCGCTTCTTCGACTCCGCGGGCCCCTGGGGCCGGATCATGATGACCGGCACGGCGTCGGTGCAGGTGTGCCTGGACGCCGGCGACGCCGGCGGCCCGCACGCGGTGGAGCGCCGCTGGCGGCTGACCCACCTGCTCGGCCCGGTGCTGGTCGCCGCCTTCGCCAACTCCCCGCTGCTGGACGGGAGACCGACCGGTCACCGGTCCACCCGGCAGACCGTCTGGTCCCAGATGGACCCGACCCGCACCCTCGCCCCGGAGCCCGACCACGGCGACCCGAGCGAGGCCTGGGCACAGTACGTGCTGGACGCCCAAGTGCTGTGCGTACGCCGCCCGGAGGGCCTGCCGTGGACGGCCCCGCCCGGGCTGACCTTCCGCGACTGGATCCGGGGCGCCGGCGAACGCCCGCCCACGCTGGCCGACTTGGACTACCACCGCACCACCCTGTTCCCGCCGGTGCGCCCGCGCGGCCACCTGGAGCTGCGGATGATCGACGCCCAGCCCGGGGACGGCTGGGTGGTGCCCACCGCACTGGTCACCGCGCTGCTGGACGACCCGGTGGCCGCCGACGCCGCGCTCGCCGCGCTGGAGCCGCTGGCGTGCCCGGGCGGTCCGCGCCCGCCGCGCAGCGACGTCTGGCGCCGGGCCGCCACGCTGGCCGTCGCCGATCCCGAGCTGCGCCGCGCCGCCCTGACCTGCTTCGCCACCGCCGACGCCGCGCTGGGCCGCCTGCCCGGCGCCGGGCGGCTGCGCGCCGCCGTCGCCGAGTTCGCCGAGCGCTACCCCGCGCGCGGCCGCTGCCCGGCCGACGACCAGCTGGACGCCCTGCGCTCCGGCACCCGACGCACTCCTCCGGAGGAGGCCGCACCATGACCGACGTCCGACCCCCTGCCGCCCCGGCGGCGGGCACCGAGTCGCTGCGCGAGACCATCGCGGCCGAGCTGCTGGCCGCCCGCGCCCGGACCGCCGCGCTGACCGACTGCGTCGAGGACGGCGACCTCACCGCCCAGCACTCGCCGCTGATGTCCCCGCTGGTCTGGGACTTGGCGCACATCGGTAACCAGGAGGAACTCTGGCTGCTGCGCAACGTCGGCGGCCGCGACCCGATGCACCCGGAGATCGACCCGCTGTACGACGCCTTCCAGCACCCCCGGGCCGAGCGGCCGAGCCTGCCGCTGCTGCCGCCCGCCGAGGCCCGGGCGTACGCGCACGAGGTACGCGGCCGGGTACTGGACCTGCTGGCGGCCAGTCCGCTGGAGGGCGCACCGCTGCTGGACGCCGGGTTCGCCTTCGGGATGATCGCCCAGCACGAACAGCAGCACGACGAGACGATGCTGATCACCCACCAGCTGCGGAAGGGGGAGCCTGCGCTGGCCGCTCCCCCGCCGCCGCCCGCCCCGGCGGACGCGGCCGCCCTGCCCGCCGAAGTGCTCGTCCCCGCAGGGCCGTTCACCATGGGCACAGACACGGAGCCGTGGGCGCTGGACAACGAGCGCCCGGCGCACGTGGTCGACCTGCCGGCCTTCCTGCTGGACACCACGCCGGTCACCAACGCCGCGTACCAGCGGTTCATCGCGGACGGCGGCTACGACGAACCGCGCTGGTGGACGGCGGAGGGCTGGGAGCACCGCCGGCGCGCCGACCTGACCGCCCCGCTGTTCTGGCGCCAGGAGGACGGCCAGTGGCTGCGCCGCCGGTTCGGCACCGTGGAGCCGGTCCCGGCGGACGAGCCGGTGCTGCACGTCAGTTGGTACGAGGCGGACGCCTACGCCCGGTGGGCGGGGCGGCGGCTGCCGACCGAGGCGGAGTGGGAGAAGGCCGCCCGGCACGACCCCGCCACCGGCCGCTCCCGCCGCTACCCGTGGGGGGACCAGGCCCCCGGCCCGGAACACGCCAACCTCGGCCAGCGGCACCTGCGCCCGGCCCCGGCCGGCAGCTACCCGGAGGGCGAGTCCCCCTACGGTGCACGGCAGTTGATCGGTGACGTGTGGGAGTGGACGGCCAGCGACCTCCACCCCTACCCCGGGTTCCGGGCGTGGCCGTACCGGGAGTACTCGGAGGTCTTCTTCGGGCCCGAGTACAAGGTGCTGCGCGGCGGCTGCTTCGCGGTGGCGCCGGTCGCCTGCCGGGGCACCTTCCGCAACTGGGACTACCCGGTCCGGCGGCAGATCTTCTCCGGGTTCCGCACCGCCCGCGATCTGGAGTCAGCCTGATGTGCCGTCACCTCGCCTACCTGGGTGAGCCGGTGGCGCCGCAGGAGCTGCTGGTGCACCCGCCGCACGGGCTGTACCGGCAGTCCTGGGCGCCCCGGGCGCAGCAGTACGGCACGGTCAACGCGGACGGCTTCGGCCTCGGCTGGTACGCGGACGGCGACGAGGTGCCCGCCCGCTACCGCCGGTCCGGGCCGATCTGGGCGGACGCCGCGTTCGCCGACCTCGCCCGGGTGATCCGCACCCGGGCGCTGCTGGCGGCGGTCCGCTCCGCCACCGACGGCTGCGCGGCGGGCGAGGCTGCGGCCGCGCCGTTCGCCGCCGGGCGCTGGCTGTTCAGCCACAACGGCGCGGTGGCGGGCTGGCCGGGCAAGCTGAACGCCCTGGCCGCCCTGCTTCCGCCGGCCGAACTGCTGGACCTGGAGGCCCGCTCCGACTCGGCGCTGCTGTGGGCGCTCGTCCTGCACCGACTGCGGGCGGGGGCCGGGCTCGGCGAGGCGCTGGCGGACACCGTCGCGGACGTCACCGCGCACACCACCGGCCGACTCAACCTGCTGCTCACCGACGGCCACGCGATCGCCGCGACGGCCTGGGGCGACACCCTGCACCACCGCACCCTGCCCGGGCTCGGCACGGTGGTGGCCTCCGAGCCGTACGACGACGCCCCCGGCTGGACGGCCGTCCCGGACGGCTCGCTGGTGATGGTCGAGGGATCCGACGTCACCGTCCGTCAACTCCTCGGCCACCACTGATCCTCCACCGTCCATTCATCTTCTGAACAGAGGACCACCCTGTCATGGACACTTTCGATCTCACCCGACTGCTGCCCTCCGACCACTTCAGCACCGCGTTGCGCCACGACGTGCAGCGCGGCCTGACCTCCGAACCCAAGTGGCTGCCGCCGAAGTGGTTCTACGACGCGCGGGGCAGCGAGCTGTTCGAGGAGATCACCCGGCTGCCGGAGTACTACCCGACCCGCGCCGAGCGGGCCATCCTGACCGCCCGGGCCGGCGAGATCGCCGCCGCCACCGGGGCCCGCACCCTGGTCGAACTGGGCTCCGGCTCCTCCGAGAAGACCCGGCTGCTGCTGGACGCGCTGCGCGCACTCGGCACCCTGGAGACGTACGTCCCGGTGGACGTCAGCGAGAGCGCGCTGACCGCCGCCGGCGCCGCGCTCGCCGCCGAGTACCCCGGGCTCGCCGTGCACGGCGTGCTGGCCGACTTCACCGCACGGCTCGGCCTGCCCCCGGACGGCGGCCCCCGGCTGGTCGCCTTCCTCGGCGGCACCCTCGGCAACCTGCTGCCCGACGAGCGGGCCGCCTTCCTGCGCGGGCTGCGCGCCGCCCTCGACCCGGGCGACTTCCTCCTGCTCGGCACCGACCTGGTCAAGGACCCGGCGGTGCTGGTCGCCGCCTACGACGACGCGGCCGGGGTGACCGCCGAGTTCAACCTCAACGTGCTCAACGTGCTCAACCGCGAGCTGGGCGCCGACTTCGACCCGACCGCGTTCGCGCACGTCGCGCGGTGGGACCCGGAACGGGAGTGGATCGAGATGCGGCTGCGCTCGCTGCGCGCGCAGACCGTGAAGATCCCGGCCCTGAACCTGCCGGTGCACTTCGACCGGGGCGAGGAGCTGCGCACCGAGGTGTCGGCCAAGTTCCGCCGGGAGCGAGTGGCCGGGGAGCTGGCGGCGGCCGGACTGCGGCTGAGCCACTGGTGGACGGACGAGGAGGGCCGGTTCGGGCTGTCGCTGTCCGCCCCGGCGTGAGCCCTGCGGCGGCCGGCGCAAATGCCGCCCCATTTGCTTGTTCACCTTACTAATGCTCAGAGCAAGAATTGAGGTTCCTACGTACAAGCCTTAAACGAATAGGGGTTACGATCTCGGCACCGAGCTCAGCGTTGAGTACCAGGAGTCAAGATCATGAGCGCCCCCCAGAAGCCCTCCGAGGCGGTCGAGGCGGTCGAGGCCCCCGCGCCCGACCGCCTCGGCTTCGTCGTCTTCATCACCGCCGCCGCAGCCCTCGGCGGGTTCCTGTTCGGCTACGACAGCTCCGTGATCAACGGCGCCGTCTCCGGGATCCAGGACAAGTTCGGCGTCGGCGACGGCGTGACCGGTCTGATCGTCTCCTCCGCCCTGCTGGGTTCGGCGGTCGGCGCCGCGCTGGCGGGCCGGTTCGCCGACCGCTACGGCCGCATCAAGGTCATGAAGGCGGGCGCGCTGCTGTTCGCCGTCAGCGCGGTCGGCTCGATGCTCCCCTTCTCCGCCTGGGACCTCGCCTTCTGGCGCGTCCTCGGCGGCGCGGCCATCGGCATCGCCTCGGTGATCGCCCCGACCTACATCGCCGAGGTCGCGCCCACCAAGTACCGGGGGAGGCTGGCCTCCTTCCAGCAGGCCGCGATCGTGCTCGGCATCGCGATATCCCAGCTGGTCAACTGGCTGCTGGCGAACACGGCCGGCGGCGACACCCGCGGCCAGCTGCTCGGCCTGGAGGCCTGGCAGTGGATGCTCGGCATCTGCGTCGTCCCGGCCGCGGTCTACTTCACGCTCGCCTCGGTGATCCCCGAGTCCCCGCGCTACCTGATCCAGGCCGGTCGCCTGGACGACGCCCGCGCCGTGCTCGCCGACGTCGAGGGTCAGGGCGTCGACACCGACGCCCGGATCGCCGAGGTCCAGGGGCTGATCGCCTCCGACCACCGCCCGCGCTTCCGCGACCTGCTCGGCGGCCGCTTCGGCCTGCTGCCGATCGTCTGGGTCGGCATCGGCCTGTCGGTCTTCCAGCAGCTGGTCGGCATCAACGTGATCTTCTACTACTCGTCGATCCTGTGGCAGTCGGTCGGCATCGACCAGAGCAACTCGCTGCTGATCAGCTTCGTCGGCTCGGTCATCAACATCCTCGGCACCGTGGTCGCGATCCTGCTGGTGGACCGGATCGGCCGCAAGCCGCTCGCCCTGATCGGCTCGGCGGGCATGGCCGTCGCGCTCGGCGCGGCCGGCTGGGCGTTCTCCTCCGCCACCGGCAGCGGCGGCAACGTCACGCTGCCCGACCTCCAGGGCACCGTCGCGCTGGTCGCCGCCAACGCCTTCGTGCTGTTCTTCGCGATGTCCTGGGGCGTGGTCGTCTGGGTGATGCTCGGCGAGATGTTCCCTAACCGCATCCGGGCCGCCGCACTGTCCGTCGCCGCCTCCGCGCAGTGGATCGCCAACTGGGCGATCACCGTCTCGTTCCCGTCGATGTCGCGCTGGAACCTGTCCGCGACCTACCTGGTGTACGCGGCGTTCGCGGCCCTGTCGATCGTCTTCGTGGCGAAGTTCATGAAGGAGACCAAGGGCGTCCGCCTGGAAGACATGGGCTGATCCGACCGTCAGACCTTTCGGCCCCCGCACCCTAGCGCCATCAGCGCCGGTGCGGGGGCCGAATCGTTTACTCCCTGCGGCGGTGTGGGCACCTCCGGTACTCCTGTTCGCCAGGAGGGATGTGTCCTTGATCTTCGACCGGCTTCGCGCCCGCAGACCCGCCGCCCCTGCCGGCGGCTGCCCGTACGCCCACACCCACGTTCACGCCCCGGTCTGGCCCCCGGCTCCGGTGGCCGCGAACACGGCACCGGCCCCGGCGCCCGCCGAACCACCGTCGGCGCCACCGCCGTTCACCGATCCGGAGCAGGCCGCCGAGTTCATCCGGCGGTTCCACGGCGAACAGCCCACCGCCGGCCCCGCCGACGCCCGGATACGGATACGGAGCGTCCTCGACGAGATCGACCGCACCGGCACCTACGAGCACACCCCCGCCGAACTGGCCTACGGCGCCAAGCTCGCCTGGCGCAACGCCGCCCGCTGCATCGGCCGGCTGTACTGGCGCAGCCTGGTAGTGCGCGACCTGCGGCACCTCGGCTCGGCCGACGACATCGCCGCCGAGTGCTTCGAGCACCTGCGGCTGGCGGGCAACGGCGGGCGGATCCGCCCGGTGGTCTCGGTGTTCGCCCCCGACCGCCCGGGCCGCCCGGCCGCCCGCATCGTCAACCAGCAACTGGTCCGCTACGCAGGCCACCGGGTCGACGGCGGCGTCGTCGGCGACCCGGCCGGCGCCGCGCTCACCACCCGCGCGCGCGACCTCGGCTGGAAGTGCGCCGAGGACCGCTTCGAGGTACTGCCCCTGCTCGTCCAGGAGCGCCCCGGCGAACGCCCCCGCTGGTACGAGCTGCCGGACGACACCACGCTGGAGGTGCCGCTCGCCCACCCCGCGTACGACTGGTTCGCCGACCTCGGCCTGCGCTGGTACGCGGTGCCCGCGATCAGCGACATGACGCTGGAGATCGGCGGCGTCCGCTACCCGACCGCGCCGTTCAACGGCTGGTACATGGGCACCGAGATCGGCGCCCGCGACCTCGCCGACGCCGACCGCTACGACATGCTCGCCACCGTCGCCGAGCGGCTGGACCTGGACACCTCCAGCGACCGCACCCTCTGGCGCGACCGCGCGCTGATCGAACTCAACATCGCGGTGCTGCACTCCTTCCAGGAGGCCGGGGTGACGATCGCCGACCACCACACCGAGTCCGCGCGGTTCCTCCGGCACGTCGCCCAGGAGAAGCGGCTCGGCCGGCCGACCCCGGCGGACTGGAGCTGGATCGTGCCCCCGGTCTCCGGCGGGCTCACCCCGGTCTACCACCGGTACTACGACGCGGTGGACCCGTCGCTGCGGCCGGCCTTCGTGCCGCGCGAACCCTGGTGAGGCCCACCGGGTGAACGCGGGCCCGTGGCTGCCCGGCGCACGTCCGGACATCCGGCGGGCTCACCCCGGACGTACGAAGGCTCGACGGACCGCGAACGCCCGCCCCGCCTACGGGCGTTCGGCCTACCACTGCCCGGCTTGCGGACGTTCGGCCTACAACGGCCCCGCCTACGGGCGTTCGGCCCACGACGGCCCGGCTTGCGGGCGTTCGGCCTACGACGGCCCGGCCTACGGGCGTTCGGCCAGGCGCTCGAAGCGCAGGACGAGCCCGTCGAGCAGTGCCTCCAGGCCCGTCTCGAAGGCGCCCTCGTCCACCGTCCCGCGGTGTCCGGCCAGCCGGTGCGCCTCGCCGAGGTGCGGGTAGTCGGCCGCGTCGTACACCTCGGCGTCCGCGGGGAAGCCGGCCGCGAAGGAGGCCAGCGCCGATCCGGTGACGAAGTAGCGCATCAGCGCGCCGATCCGGGTGGCCTGGCCGCGCGGCCAGCCGGCCTCGACCAGGTGGCCGAAGACGGCGTCGGCCAGGCGCAGCGCGTTCGGCCGGCGGCCCGGGCCCTGGGCGAGCACCGGCACGATGTTGGGGTGGGCGGCGAGCGCGGCGCGGTAGGAGCGGGCCCAGTCGCGCAGCGCGTCCGGCCAGGGCGTCGCCCGACCGCCGGGGGCGCCGAACATCGACAGGTCGACTTCGCCGATCACGCTGTCCACCACCGCGTCCAGCAGTTCGTCCTTGGTGGCGACGTGGTTGTAGAGCGAGGGCCCGCTGACCGACAGTTCGGTGGCGAGGCGGCGGGTGGAGAGGGCCGCCAGGCCCTCGGCGTCGATCAGTCGCAGAGCGGCGGCGACGATGCGCTCGCGGCTGAGCAGCGGGGTGCGCGGGCGGGCCATCGGGGTACGTCCTCCGGTTCCTCCGGTCGGGTGGGGCGGCGACCGATTCTGACAGGTGCCCCTTCCCAGCGCGGGCCGGCCGGGGCTACAGTCCCTCCATAAAACTTGCAGCGCTAGTTTAAGGGATCGGGAGCCGCCGTGAACCTGGAGCTGTCCGCGGAGCAGAGCGCCGTCCGGGACCTCGCCGCCTCCTTCACCGACCGCGAGATCGCGCCGTACGCCGCCGAGTGGGACCGCGCCGAGTCCGTCGACCGCGCGATCATCGGCAAACTCGCCGCACTCGGCTTCCTCGGCCTCACCATCCCCGAGGAGTACGGCGGCAGCGGCGGCGACCACCTCGCGTACTGCCTGGTCCTGGAGGAGCTCGGCCGCGGCGACTCGGCCGTCCGCGGCATCGTCTCGGTCACGCTCGGCCTGGTCGCCAAGTCGGTCAACGGCTACGGCACCGAGGAGCAGAAGCGGCACTGGCTCCCCCGGCTCACCTCGGGCGAGGCGCTCGGCTGCTTCGCCCTCACCGAGCCCGGCACCGGCTCCGACGCGGCCAACCTCACCACCCGCGCCGTCCGGGACGGCGACGACTGGCTGATCAGCGGCGCCAAGACGTTCATCACCAACGGCACCTGGGCCGACGTCGCCCTGGTCTTCGCCCGCACCGGCGGCGACCATCCCGAGCACCAGGGCCACAAGGGCATCACCGCCTTCCTCGTGCCCACCGGGCTGCCCGGCTTCACCCGCACCGAGATCCACGGCAAGCTCGGACTGCGCGGTCAGGCCACCGCCGAACTCGCCCTCGACAACGTCCGGGTGCCCGACAGCGCCCGGCTCGGCGAGGTCGGCAAGGGGTTCCGGGTGGCGATGTCCGCGCTGGCCAAGGGCCGGATGTCGGTCGCGGCCGGGTGCGTCGGCATCGCCCGCGCCTGCCTGGAGGCCGCCGTCCGCTACGCCGGCGAGCGCGAGCAGTTCGGCAAGCCGATCGCCTCGCACCAGCTCGTCCAGGAGCTGCTGGCCGGCATCGCCGTCGACGTCGAGGCCGCCCGGCTGCTCACCTGGAAGGTCGCCGACCACATCGAACGCGGCCTGCCGTTCGCCACCGAGTCCTCGGTGGCCAAGCTGTACGCGAGCGAGGCCGCCGTCCGGGCCGCCAACAACGCGCTCCAGGTGTTCGGCGGCTACGGCTTCATCGACGAGTACCCGGTCGGCAAGTACCTGCGCGACGCCCGGGTCATGACGCTCTACGAGGGCACCAGCCAGATCCACCAACTGCTCATCGGCCGCGCCCTGACCGGCGTCGACGCGTTCTGACCACACGTTCCGACAACACGTCAACACCCGCTGAAAACACCGCTGTTCCGTCTGCTAAGGAGCCCGACGACGTGCGTCCCGTCTACTTCGCCGCAGCCCGCCGCACACCCATCGGCCGGCTGCGCGGAGCGCTCGCCACGGTCCGCCCGGACGACCTCTCGGCCACCGTGCTGCGCGCCCTGCTCGCCGACGTCCCCACCCTCGACCCCGCCCGCATCGACGACGTCTACTGGGGCGCCGCCAACCAGGCCGGCGAGGACAACCGCAACGCCGCCCGGATGGCCGTCCTGCTGGCCGGCCTGCCGGAGACCGTCCCCGGCGCCACCGTCAACCGGCTCTGCGCCTCCGGCCTGGAGGCCGTCACCCTCGCCGCCCGGGCCATCGGCTCCGGCGAGGCGGACGTCGTCCTGGCCGGCGGCTGCGAGTCGATGACCCGCGCCCCCTTCGTCCTCCCCCGCCCCGACGAGGCCCTGCCGCACCGGATCGAGACCTACGACACCCGGCTCGGCTGGCGGCTCACCAACCCCCGGATGGCCGACCTGCACGGCGTGCTCAGCATGGGCGAGACCGCCGAGGAGGTGGCGAGCCGGTACGGCATCGGCCGGGAGCGCCAGGACGCCTTCGCGCTGCGCAGCCACCAACGGGCCGCCGCCGCCCGCAAGGACGGCCACTTCGACGCCGAGCTGATCCCGGTCGAGCGGCCCGACGGCGTGACGGTCGGCCAGGACGAGGGCATCCGCGAGGACACCAGCCTGGAGAAGCTCGCCCGCCTCAAGCCCGCCTTCCGCCCCGGCGGCACCGTCACCGCCGGCAACGCCTCGCCGATGAACGACGGCGCGGCCGGGCTGGTCCTGGTCAGCGAGGAGGCGCTGCGCGAGCTCGGGCTGCGGCCGCTCGGCCGGTACGTGGCCGGCGCCTCCGCCGGGGTGCACCCCGACATCATGGGAATCGGCCCGGTGCCGGCCACGCAGAAGGTGCTCGGCCGGGCCGGCTGGTCGCTCGCCGACCTCGACACCGCCGAGCTGAACGAGGCCTTCGCCGCCCAGGCCCTGGCCTCCGCCGACGGCCTCGGGTTCGACCCGGAACAGGCCGACGAACTGGTCAACCCGAGCGGCGGAGCGATCGCGCTCGGCCACCCGCTGGGCGGCTCGGGCGCGCGCATCCTCACCACCCTGCTGCACCGGATGCGCCGCACCGGCGCCCGGCGCGGCCTCGCCACCATGTGCGTGGGCGTCGGTCAGGGCACCGCCGTCCTCGTCGAGAACGTCCTCTGAGGGAGCACCGGAAGTGACTGAAGTGACTGAAGTGTCTGCGGCGAGCGGAGCCGGCGAAGTGAACGAGGTCGGTGAAGTGAACGAGGTCGGTGAAGTGACGGGCCACGCGCGCAGGTTCGCGGGCCGGGTGGCCGTCGTGACCGGCGCGGCGCAGGGCATCGGTGCGGCCACCGCCCGCCGACTCGCCGCGGAGGGCGCCACGGTCGCCGTCCTCGACCTCACCGCCGAACGGGCGGCCGGGACGGTCGCGGAGATCACCGCCACGGGCGGCACCGCGCGAGCGTACGGCTGCGACGTGGCCGACTACGACGCCGTCGAGGCGGTGTTCGCGCAGGTCGCGGCGGATCTCGGCGGGGTGCACATCCTGGTGAACAACGCCGGGATCACCCGGGACAACCTGTTCTTCAAGATGCCGAAGGCCGACTGGGACGCGGTGCTGACGGTCAACCTGACCAGCGCGTACAACTGCAGCCACGTCGCACAGAAGTACATGGTGGCGCAGAAGTACGGGAAGATCGTCTCGCTCAGCTCGCGCTCCGCCCTCGGCAACCGGGGCCAGGCGAACTACGCGGCCGCCAAGGCCGGCATCCAGGGGCTCACCGCGACCCTCGCGATCGAGCTGGGCCCGTTCAACATCAACGTCAACGCCGTCGCCCCCGGGTACATCGCCACCGCGATGACCGCGGCCACCGCCGAGCGGGTCGGCAGCACGGCCGAGGACCACCAGGCGGAGGTCTCCGCCCGGACCCCGCTGCGCCGGGTGGGGCAGCCGGAGGAGATCGCCTCCGTGGTCGCCTTCCTTGCCAGCGAGGACGCCTCCTACGTCAGCGGGCAGACCTTGTACGTCAACGGCGGGGCCCGGTAGCCACGGCAGGGTCATCAGGTATTCTGACGATCGTACTGACGTGTCATCACATAGCCGTCCCAGGTGCGAGGTTACCTTCACCTGGGACGGCCTTTACCTTTTCGCGTGGCCGAGCATGACCATGTCCTTGATCAAACGACCCCACCAAATGACTATGGCATGATCATGCGACAATCGATGGGATGGCCGGACCACCCGACCGGACCAGGTCGGGCCCTGCGTCCCAAGGAGTCCCATGGGCAGCCCCGCCCCCCTTCGCCGCGCCCTGGCTCTGCTCGCCGTCGGGGCCACCGCCCTCACGGCCGGCACCATCGCCGTACCGGCGGTCGGCGCCGCGACCGCCGCCCCCGCACACGACCTCGCGGGCGTCCACGTCCGCCCGGCCTCCTTCGGGCACCACAACGCCCAGGCGCGCGTCGCTCCGCTGAGCACCACCCAGTGCGTCAGCCAGATCGGCATCCACTGCTACTCGCCGCTGCAGTACCGCAACGCCTACAACCTGAACCCGCTGTACCAGGAGGGCGTCACCGGCAAGGGCCGCACGATCGTCATCGTCGACTCCTTCGGCTCGCCGACCATCCAGCACGACCTGGAGGTCTTCGACAAGCAGTGGGGCATCCAGGACACCCAGGTCGAGGTGGCCAAGTGGGGCAACGTCCCCGTCTTCGACCCCAAGAACCCCGACCACACCGGCTGGGCCGGCGAGACCACCCTGGACGTCGAGTACGCCCACGCCATCGCCCCGGACGCCCACATCGTCCTGGTCGAGACCGGTGTCGCCGAGACCGAGGGCACCACCGGCCTGCCCGAGATGATGGACGCCGAGCAGGCCCTCATCAAGGCCGGCCGCGGCGACGTCATCTCGCAGAGCTTCGGCGCCACCGAGAACACCTTCCCGGGCTACGACAAGGGCGACTTCAAGTCGCTCACCGACCTGCGCTACGCCTTCAAGGCCGCCGCCGACCGCAACGTCACCGTGCTCGCCGCCTCCGGCGACAACGGCGCCACCGACGCGCAGACCAACGGCACCGACCTGTACCCGTACAAGGTCAACTCGTGGCCGTCCTCCGACCCGCTGGTCACCTCCATCGGCGGCACCCAGCTCACCCTGGACGACAACGGCGCGCGCACCGCGCCCGACAAGGTGTGGCACGACAAGTCCGGCGCCGGCGGCGGTGGCGTCTCGGGCATCTTCGACCGCCCGTGGTACCAGGCCGGCGTCGCCAACGTCACCGGCAACCACCGCGGTACGCCCGACATCAGCATGAGCGCGGCCGTCGACGGCGCCGCCTGGACCTACGAGTCCTACGACCCGACCGCCGTCGGCTGGCACCTCACCGGCGGCACCAGCGAGGCCACCCCGCTGTTCTCCGGCGTCGTCGCCCTCGCCGACCAGCTCGCCGGCCACCGCCTCGGCCAGCTCAACTGGCGCCTGTACGGCCTCAACCTGCTCCCGAGCGGCTTGAGCGGCATCGAGGACGTGAAGGAGGGCGACAACTCCTGGAACGGCGTCACCGGCTACACCGCCACCGAGGGCTACGACCTCTCCAGCGGCCTCGGCACCATCAACGGCGCCAAGTTCGTTCACGCCATCGCCGGTCGGTGACCGGTAGCAGGTAACAACTAACAGCGAACAGATAACAGATTTCGAAATCTGTTATCTGTTCGCTGTTTTCTGTTCTCTGTCAGCTGTCGGCTGCCAGCTGTCCGGCCGAGGTGTCAGGCGCGGTCCGCCGGGGAGGGGACGGGGGCGGCAGGGGCAGGGGCAGGGGCAGGGGCAGGAGCAGGAGCGGCGGCCAGCTGGGCGAGGTAGCGCTCGGCGGCGCGGAGCTTGCGGCCGTCCCGGCCCGGGAGGAAGGCGCGGAGTTCAATGATCTCCGGGGCGATCCGGAGGGCCGCCGCCCGGTCGGGGATCGAGCGCCAACAGGCTTCGGCGTTGGTGGCCGCCTGCTGCGTCTCCGGGTGGTCCGGGCCCTGCGAGCGGAGCAGCGTCAGCGCCACCTCTCGGTAGATGTCGGCGGCCTCGGCGGGCCGACCCGCGAGACGGCACACGTGCGCCCGGACCTGGCGCACCTGGAGGACCGGTTCGGAGACCGCGCCGTGCTCGGCGATCGCCTCCAGTTCGAGGGCGAAGGCGAGGTCGGTGGCGGCACCGTGGTCCCCGGCATCCGCGCTGCGGACGATTCGGCCGATGACCTCCCGGTAGTCGGCGCGCGGCGGAACGGACGCCGGAGCGTCAGCGGGCGCCGGGTCGACTTGCACCGCATCGACCGGCACCGCGTCCACGGGGGCCTCGTCCTCGGCCGGCGCCGCGTCCTTCGGCAGCTCTGCCTCCGGCGCCGAGTCTGCGGGGGCCTCGTCTGCCAGAGGAGCTTGCGCCGGGACGGCGTCCTGCGGTTCCGCCGTGACCGGGACGGCATCCGTCGGCTCCGGCTGCTCCGTCGGTTCCGGTTCCGGTTCCGGCTCCGGCTCCGGCTGCTGAAGCTTGGCCAGCGACACGCCCGCAGCCGACTCCACGGCCTCGGCGGCCTCGACGACCTCGGGCACCTCGTCCGCCGGCGCGAGCTTGCGCAGGGTCACGCCCGACGAGTCGGCGGGCTGCGCCTTCAGCAGACTGACCGGGCGGGCCGGCCGGGGCGGGGTCGGCGGCACACCGGGCTTGACCAGGCTCACCAGTCCGGCCTCGGCCACCGGGGCCAGGGCCGGAGCCGGGACCGGGGCGGCCACGGACGGTTCGACGACGGCGTCCCACGGCTCCGCCTGGCCCGGCACCAGCGGCGCCGGTGCCGCCGGCGGCACCGACGGTGCAGGTGGCTCGGACGGTGCAGGTGGCTCGGACGGCGCGGCGTCGACCGGCGGCACGGCCTCGGCGAAAGGCACGGCCTCGGCCACCGACGGCACGACGTCCGACAGACCGTCGCCACGGCGGGCGGTGTTGCGGAAGACCGGGCGGTCCGGGGCGTGCGTGGCCAGGATGATGACGTCCGGCCGCAGCACCGAGTACACCTGCTGCCGCAGTTGCTCGGGCGCGAGCACGTCGCCCGCGCCGGGGCGGCCGCCGTGCAGCGCCTCGATCAGGGCGCGGGTGAAGGTGCCGATCTGCTCCGGGTCCGGGCTGACGACGGCCCACAGCGGAATGCCCTCGCTGAGCGGCGAGACGGCGCCCTGGAGGTACGGCCACGCGTTCTGGTCGGCGCTCAGGTCGGCGATGACGAGGGTCTGCCACTCGGCCGGGCGGTGGCCCAGCTCGGCGGCGACGGCCTGCCAGGGCAGACCGTCCTGCTTGGAGTCGCGCAGGGTGAGCTGAAGCTGGCCGCCGCGCTTGTCGGCGACGATGTGCCCGCCCAGATGGACGAGCAGCGGCCCCGGGTGGCGGGAGGCGGCGCGCAGGTGGGCGAGGACGGTGTGCGGGTCACTGGCGCCGGGCAGGTGGACGGCGTCCACCGCGTCCGCTGCGAGCAGCACCTGCGGCGAGACGGCCGCGAGCATCGCGGACAGCACCGACGCCTGGGCGGGACCACCACGGCCCCAGGTGCGGCGCCCGGAGTTGCCGTAGCCGCCCTCGACGACCAGGATCCGTCCGCGCGGCGCCGCCCCGAGCCCGCCCGCACCGGAGGCACCCGCACCCGCACCCGGTGCCGGGAACGGCAGCGGCGTGGCCGCGGAGGGCGGCACGCTCACGACGGGCATGCCGGTGACGGTCCATCCGGTGGGCGCGGCCGGCAGCGGGGCCGGGCCCACCGGGGCGGACGGCGGGACCGGCGGCGCGGGCGGCGGCTCGTACAGCGCGGCGGGCCCGGGCGGGTGTTCCTCCGCCGGGATGCGCGGCGGCGGTACGGCGTCCCACGGGCCCGAGTCCGCTGCCGGTTCGGGGCCTCCTGGGACAGCTGTCGTCTCCGCCATCTTCTGGTCACCGCCCCACCCCGCCGCTTCGCGGCGTCTGATGCCCTTGCTGTGTGGTGCCTGCCACCACTCCCGTTGCGCCACCCTACGAGATCCCGGCACACCCGATCCAGGCCGGGTCTCCGATCAGCGCGCCACACGGCCCGCTATCGTGCCGTCATGGCAGGCCTCGGCGTACCTCTTCTGTTCCTCGACATCGACGGACCACTGATCCCGTTCGGCGCGCCGCCCCCGGGCGGCTACCCCACCTACCGCGGCCCGTACGCCACCGGCCCAGGCCCAGGCCCCGGCTCAGGCCCGGATGCCAGCCCCCTGCTGGCCCGCGTCGATCCGGCACTCGGCCGACGCCTGCTGAACCTGCCCTGTGAACTGGTCTGGGCGACGACCTGGATGTCCGACGCCAACGCCTGCCTCTCCCCCTGGCTCGGCCTGCCTCAACTCCCCGTTCTGGACTGGCCGGTGGCCAACGACGACGAACCGGTCGGCCTGCACTGGAAGACCCGCGCACTGGTGGCCCGGGCCGCCGGCCGCCCGTTCGCCTGGGTGGACGACGAGATCACCGCCGCCGACCGCCGCTGGGTCTCGGCCCACTCGCCCGCTCCCACGCTCCTCCACCGCGTCGATCACCAACGCGGCCTCGCCGACGCCGACTTCGCCACCCTGGACGCCTGGCTGCGGTCAGTCTGACTACACTCCCCCGCCATGGACTACGCCGCCGGACCACCACTGCCCTGGCACGTCGCACTGGACGGCGGGGTGCTGATCGAGCTGTGGGCGGACGGATACGGCGTCGAGGACGGGGCGTACCTCTTCAGCGTGCTGGCCCGGGCCACACAGGAGGAACAGCGGCAGGTCGACGTCGTCGCCCGGACCCCGACGGACCCTCAGCGGGTGGGTGTCGCGGTCGCCCGGTTCCCGGCCACCGCCGTCCGGGACGTCCACACCGCCACCACCCGTGCCGCCGACGGCCGGTGCGCCTGCCCGGGCTGACCGGGCACAGCACCCCGCCCGCGTGTCGCTGCCCGGCCGCTCCGAGGGGCGGCCGGGCAGCGGAACGGGCCGGGTCAGGAACCGGCGAGCAGATCGCGGAGGAGGGCGACGGTGTCGGCGTCGAGGTCGCGGCCGGTGCGGCGGCTGAGCGCGTCGAGGCGGTTGACGGCGCGCAGGAGCTGGTCGCGGGCACCGGCCGAGGCGTAGGCGTAGAAGAGGTCCCGGTGCAGGAGCTCGACGTCCGGGGCGACGGCGAGGCCGCGGAACACGGCGGCCTCGGCACTGCGGTGGTCGCCGTACTGCAGGCGGCGGGCGGCCAGTTCGTGGGCGGTGTCGACGATCGCCGCGATCATGTCCTGGCGTTCGGCCTCGGCCCAGCCGTAGGAGGCGGGCGGGGCCTCGGCGAACGGTGCGCCGCGCACCAGGGCCAGGGCATGGGCGAGGGCGGCGTCGGCGGTGGCGCTGGTGCTGCGCATGCCGCGCCGGTAGAGGCTGCGGAACTCGTCCCAGTCGCAGGTGACGACCGGGGTGAAGGAGTAGCCGTCGGTGGTGTCGGTGGGCAGGAAGGCGCGGCCCTCGGGCGAGGTCCCGAACCAGGCTGCCAGGTCGGCGAGTTTGCCGGGTAGCGGGCTCTTGGCGTCGGCCGCGGTGGGGTGCGGGTCGAGGTGGGCGGCACCGGGGTGGAGGTCGTGGTCGAGGGCGTGGTGGTCGGCGCCGGGGCGCAGCGCGAGGTAGACGGCGAGTTCGGTGAGCCGGGGCAGCGCGCCGGGTTCGGCGGTGCCGAGGGCCCCGGCGACGTCGACCGGGCCGAGCAGGCGGATCCGGGGGGCATTGCGGGTGGCGTGCGCCTCCGGGGAGCGGAGGATGGCGAGCAGGTCGTCGCTGTCGCTGCGCCCGGGGGTGGTCTGGGCGACCAGGGCCGCGGCGGGGCCGGGCTCGGCGACGGCTCGGGCGGCGGGCCCGGCGGCAGACGCGGACTCGGACGCGGCGCCAGGCCCGGGATCAGCCAGGGGCTCCGGGCGGGACGGGATGCGCGGGTCGGCGCCGGTGGGCGCGGGCGCAGGCTGGTGCGTCGGAGCGGGCTCGGCGCGCGGCGCGGGCACGACCGGCTGGACGGGCTGGACGGGCTGGACGGCCGCCGGGGCTTCCTCCGCCGCCTCCGCCGCGCCCGGACGGCGCAGGTCCCGGGTGGCCTCGTCGACGGCCTGCTCGGCCACGGGCTCGCTCTCGGCCCCGGTCCCGACCTCCGTCCCGACCTCCGTCCCGCTCCCGGCCTCCGTTCCGATCCCGCTCCCGGCCTCCGTCCCGCTCCCGATCTCCGTCCCGGTCTCGGCGGACGCGGCCTGCCGCCCCTGCCCGTTGACCGCGTACCGCCCCGGTCCGGCCGACGGGGCCGGTACCGGCGTCGCCGGGTCGGTGCCCGCGAACGGGCTGGCGCCGGTGCCGATGCCCCGGGCGAGCAGCCGAGGCCCGGAGGCCGTGTCCGTACCGTCCTGCGCGCCGACCGCCGGGGCGCCGACGGCGGCCAGCACCGGTACGGCGGCGGGCAGTTCGGCGGTGTCGGCGTCGTCCGCGTCCGGGTCGGACCCGGGACCGTCCAGGGTCCAGGCGGGGGCCGGGTGCTGGGTGAGGTCGTCGGCGGCGCGGAGCAGCTCGGCGACCTGGTCGTACTGCTGGTCGCTGAGCCGCTGGAGTTCGACGGTGAGGTGCAGGCCGGGGATGGCGGCCTGGCCGGTGGCCGGGAGGGTCCAGCGGGCGACGGGGCCGGTGCCGCGCTCGGGGGCGCGGGTGATCACGGCGACGCAGGTGCGCGGGCGGGCGTCGAGCAGGCGGCCGAGTTCGGCCGGGATGTCGCCGTCGGGCTGCTGGGCGCAGAGCACGATCTCGGGGATCCAGGACTCGTCGGCCTGGCCCCGGCTGCGGGCGTCGCGCGGGCTGGCGGCCTCGGCGGCGACCAGCGTGGCACGGGCCTTGGCGGTGCGCGGACCGAGTGCGGCGAGCGCGGCCTCCAGGGTGGGGTGGCGGTGGACGCGCTCGGCGGCCGGGCCACTGATCGGCACCTCCTCGGCGAGGTCGACCAGGTGCAGGTGGAGCCGGTCGGCGAGCGGGCTGTGCGCGAGTTCGATGGCGAGGGTGCGCAGGATGTCGCGGGCGTCGTCGGGGTGGCCGGAGAGGTGGAGCAGCCGCACGGCCTCCAGGTCGGCGAGGACGACCGAGCCGTCGGGCGAGGCACCGAGGGTGACCAGGGCGGGGTAGGGCGCGGCGGTCTTGCGGGCCTGGGCGGCGCTGAGCAGGTCGCCGGAGTCGGGGCTGCACCACCAGACGTTGGCGGCGTGCGCGGCGCGGAACGGCGCGATCGGGGTGGCCGGGCCGGAGAGGTGCAGTTCTATGGTGTGGCCGGGGGTGATCCGGGCGGCGACGATGGCGGGCAGCCGCTTGCCGCCGCGCACGGTGTTGCGGGCCATGGTGCGCAGTGCGCGGTCGAGCAGGTCGAGGCCGGCGTCGTCCTGGCGGGCCCTGAGCTCGTTCTCGAAGGCGGCGGCCTCGGCCGCGGGCATGGCGATGCGGTGCCGGGGGCGGCGAGCGCGTTGCTGGGTGCCGCGCTTGTGGGCGACGGTGCCGACCATGACGGCGGCGAGCAGGACGCCGACGGTGGAGGCGGTGAGAGCGATGGAGTAGTCGTCGCCGGCGGCCGGTTCGGCGTGCGCGGCGGGCGCGGGCGCGTGGACGGGCGCCTGGGTGGGCGCCGGGGTGGCCGGCTTCGGCGCGGCCTGGGAGGGCGCCACCTGGGTCGGCGCGGGGGCCGGGGCAGGGGCAGGCGCAGGAGCAGGCGCAGGCGCAGGAGCAGGCTCAGGCGCCGGAGCCGGAGCCGGAGCCGGCGAGGAGGCGGGCGCGGGAGCGGCGGCCCCCGGCACGGTGAGCACCATCCCGGGTACCACCACGTCCGGATCGGTCAGCTGCTCCCCGTCCGGCGCCTGTGCCCCCTTGTTCGCCTCGAACAGCTTCGGCCACGCCTCGGCGTCCCCCAACTCCCGCTGGGCGATGGCGGACAGGCTGTCCCCGGCCTGCACGGTCACCGTCGCGTGCCCGCCCGCACCCGGCTCCGTCCCGGACTGCGGCGCCTGCGCCGACCCGGGCGCAGAGCCGGACGCCGCCCCTGAAGCCGACCCGGCGCCGGGCGCCGGCGCGGCGTCCGTACCGGAGGCGGGCGCCGGAGCCTTCGCCTCGTCCGCCTTGGCGTCCCCCGGCATCAGCAGCGACCACCCCGGCTGGATCGGCCGGTCGGCGTCGAAGCGGATGCCGGAATCGTCCATCACCCGGCCGTCGTTGAGCTTGGCGATGTCCACCCACCTCTCGCCGGAGCCGAGTTGGTTCTCGGCGATGGACCACAGGCTGTCGGCGGGCCGGCTGTCCCGCACGGTGTACGTGGGGTTCTGCTCGGCGGCGGGTGCCAGGGCGGGCGCGGACTGGGCGGCGGGCAGGGCGGCGCGCTGTACGCCCGCGGTCAACTGGGCCGGGGCGGTGACGGTGTGGGCGGGGGCGGCCGCGAAGGCCGAGCCGGCGACCGGCATCAGCGCGAACACCGAGCCGACCAGCCCGGCCGCGAGCCGCTGGCTCCAGCCGAAGGCCGGGATGCGGCGGGCGATCCGGCCGCGCAACTGGGCGGGGATCTCCAGCAGGACGGAGAGCGCGAAGCAGGCCCAGGCGAGCCAGCCGACCACGACCAGCAGCCAGAGGAACAGCCGTCCGTCGTCCGGACCGGTGAGCGCCTGGCCGACGCCCTCCGGCGCGACCTCGCCCATCGCGGCGACCGCGCGGGTGCCGTAGAGCAGCAGCGCGGGGACGCCGAGCAGCAGGGCGAACAGGGTGACCAGCGCGGCGAGTGCGGTGATCAGGGCGGCGCCGCGGCCGCGCCCGCGCGGTGGGCGGGGCGCCGGGGCGGCGGGCCGGCCGGCGGCCCGGTGTCCGGTGTGGGCCCGGTCGTTGGCGGTTCGAGCCCGGCCCGGGGCGGTTCGGGCCTGGTCCTTGGCACGTGGCGCGGCCATCAGTCGGTCTCCGCTTTCTCGACTCCGTGGACGAGGGTCGCACTGCCCTTGCCCGTTACCTTCCGCTCCCCGAGTGAGCCCAGCAGGACGGGCCGGAAGTCGGCCCGCACGGTGACGGTGACGACCTTGCCGTCGCCGGAGAACTCGACCTCGCCGGCCCGCAGGCCGTACAGGGCCAGGTAGGCGTCGGCGGCCTGCCGGACGTAGTCCTGCTGGATCCTGAAGCCCTTGCCCTGGAGGACGGCGGCCTGGTCGAGCTGCTGTCCGCCGACCCGCGCGGCCTCCTGGGCGTACGCGTCGGTGCGTTCGGCGACCCGCAACCGGCCGCCGGCGTCGATCACCAGGGCGATGACGAGCACGACGTAGGCCGCGCAGATCGCCACGAAGAGGGCGACCGCGCCCCGGTCGGAGCGGCGCCGAAGCCGCGCCCTGAACGGCACTCTCATCCCCCCTGCCCCTTCCGCACTCGTTCTCCCCACCGGCCCCCACCGGGCGCCCCTCGGTCCCGTTGCGTCATCCCCCGAGCGCTCTCCGCTTGCGTCTCCCCCGCGCGGGCCGTCCCCAATCCCCCGTTGTGGCCCGTGTCCCGCCGGGCGCCCTCCCGGGCCGTCATGTGCCCCGGTAGCGGTCCACCACCGAGGTGAACTCGCCGACGAGGTGCTTCGTCACGGGTACGCCGGACGGTCCGCCGAGCAGGTCGGCCAGTTCGACGTCGCACACCACCGTGACCTTGACGGTCGTGACGGCTCCGCCGGGCAGGTCCAACTCGCCCGGCACCACCTGGACGTCCCCGTTGCGGCAGGACACGCCCTGCTGGCGCAGCGTCGCGAGGGCCGACTCCCGGCCCGGTTGCACCATCCCGTCGACGCTGCGCTGCAGCGAGGCGGTGCGCGCGCCCGCGCGGGCGGCGGCCTCGACCGTGCCGGCCGTGGTCTGCACCCGTCCGGCGGCGACGGCCACCAGGACCAGCCCGACCACGGCCGGCACGACGATCGCCGCCTCGATGGCGATCCCGCCGCCGTCGCCCCGCCGCCCGGGCCACCACGCTGGCAGGCGCGCCGGCCGCGGTGCCGACGCGCGCGGGGCGCGGGTCCGCCGTCTCACGGCCGCACCACCGCGGGCGGGACGAACCGCTCGCGCGGCGCCTCGGCGAACTGCCGGAGGGAGGGTGCCGACAGCCCGGGTATCAGCAGCGGCGGCCGCACCGCCACCGTGACCCGGATCAGCTCGGGCGTGCTTCCGTCGGTCGTCACCGTGTAGGAGCGGACGCCCTGCCGGTCGAGGAAGTCGCTGGCCTGCCGGCCCGCCGCCTCGTTCTTCGCCTCGTCCGTCGCGTTGCCCTGCACCCGGCCGGCGTCCACGCCCTCCCGGGCGGCGGTGAGCGCGAGCTGCCGGTCGTACCACCAGAGCGCGGCCTGGACGACGAGCAGCAGGAGCACCAGGACGACCGGGAAGACGATGGCGAGGCTCACGCTCATCGACCCCCGGTCGCCGCGACGGCGGGGTCGGTACGTCACTTGGTGGCGCCACCCGCACCCGCGCCCGGCATGTTCGGGTCCTGCTCGACCTTCTGCACGACCTTGTCCTTCAGCAGGTACAGCGCGGTCGCGACGGCGCCCGCGACGAAGACCAACGCGATGATGGCGAGGGCGAGTTCGATGCTGATGGCGCCGCGGTCGCCGCGCGCGCGGGCGGCGCGCAGCCGGCCCAGCCGCAGGGTGAACAACAGCAGGGCGAACTGCACGGGCAGCAGGACGGGCCGGATCAGCCTGCCCGCCAGGCGGGCGAGTCGGACGGTCATTCGGGTCTCCCGGTGGTGTGGTGTGGTGTCAGATGCACTGTGAGGGACGTCAGTTGAGCATCTGGTGGAGTGCGGGGAAGACGATCAGGACGGTCATCAGCAGGGTCAGGGCGGCCCCCGGCGCGACCATCCGCTCGCTGTCGGCGTTGGCGCGGGCGAGGTCCTCGGCGAGCAGTTCGCCGCGCAGGCCCTTGGCGCGCGCCCGCAGGGTGTCGTACACGGCGGCGCCGTCGGTGCCGGACAGCCGCATGATGTCGGCCACGTCCTGCAGCGGGCTGAGCCCCAACTCCTCGGCCAGCGCGTCGAGTCCGGCCCAGGGCGGGAGCCGGTCGGTGGCGGCGCGGTCGAGGGCGTCGCGGATGCGGCGGAACACGGTGCCGCGCCCGACCGCGGCGGCGCGGCGCAGCGCCTCGGCGGGCCCGCAGTCGGCGGCCCGTTCCAGGGCGACGAGTTCCAGGTAGGCGGCGATGCCGTGCAGGTACTCGGTGCGCGCCTCCTTGGCCTCCCCGCGCACGATGGCGTCGGGGACGAACCAGAGCAGGCCGGCCAGCAGCGGCCCGGCCAGCAGCGGCAGGGCGAAGGGCAGGCCGACGTCCATCAGCGCGGCCATCGCGCCCAGGTAGGCGGGCAGCGCCAGGCCGATCACGGCGAACAGCAGCTTGTGCACCATGAACCGGGCCGGGGTGCGGCCGATCAGGGCGAGTTCGCGGTGCGGGACCGACACCCCGCGCAGGTGGACGGAGCGCTCGCCGATCCGGTCGTACCAGCGCGGCCGCTCGTCCGGGTCCGCGTCCCGCTCGGCGGGGGTGCGGTGCAGCCGGTCCAGGGCCTGGCGCAGGTCGGGCGGTGCGGGCCGCAGTTCGGCGATCAGCAGGGCGAGGCCGCCGGCGGCGACGGCCCCGGCCAGCACGGACCAGGGGGAGATCACCGGACCTCCCCGAGCTGCTCGACGGCGGCGTCCTCGCGCACCGGGGCGCGGCGCCCGCCCTTGCTGCGCCGGTCCGGCGTCAGCAGCCGGGGCACCGGCGGGTGCGAGGCGAGCGCGCGCATCCAGGCGATGATCGCGACGAACAGCGCGGCGACCACGGCGAGCACGATCTGGCCGAGCAGCGTCCCGTACGGGCGGGTGTACTCGGTGTTGAAGGAGCCGACCGTGACGACCAGCACGATGATGCCGACCAGCCAGCGGATGGTGGTGCGGTGCTTGGCCCGGTCGGCCTCGATGGCGCGGCGCTGGCGGACCTCCTCGCGCACCGAGTCGGCCATGTCGGACAGCGCCCGGGCCAGGCCGGGGCCGCTGTCGCCGGAGCGCAGCACGAGCGCGGCGAGCACCTTGTCGGCGGTGGCGTCGGCGAGGCCGTCGGCGAAGGCCTGCAGCGCCTCCTCGGGCCGCCAGCGGGCCTGTAGCCGGGCCGCCAGCTCGCCGATCTCCTCCTCCAGGGCGGCGGGGGCGGTGCGGCGGCTGGTGACGATGGCCTGGTTGAGGCCGACGCCGAGCAGCAGCACGTCGGCGATGCGCTGGGTCCACTCGGACAGCGCCTCCAGGCGTTCGATCCGGCGGGTGTCCGGGCGGGTGGTGTCGAACAGCCAGGGCAGGCCGAACACGGCCAGCGGCACCAGCAGCGCGGTCAGCGGGATGCCGGTGAACAGCCAGCCGAGCGGGGCGCCGATCAGCGCGAGCGGCAGCTGGATCCGGCGCAGCCGCACGACCCGGGCCGAGCCGGCGCCGGGCGCGCCGTACCAGAGGACGTGGGCGCGGCCGGCCGGCGGGCCCTCCCGCTGCGGCGTCTCCTCCTCGTCCGCCGGCTCGCTCCCGCGGGCCCAGGCCACCAGGGCGACCAGGCCGCCCGCGACCGCCAGCCCGCACAGGGCGAACAGCAGCATCATCGCGCGCCACCGCCGATCCGCAGCTGCAGCGGGGTGGCCCAGCCCCCGTACCGGGAGCCGAGCAGGGCGGCGTCGAAGCCGGCCCGGCGCAGGTCGTCCAGGCACTGCGGCGGGGTGTGCGGGACGGCCCGCGGCTCGCCGAGGTCGACCCGGGGGCCGAACACGGTGTTCAGCGCGGGCCGGCCGCTCTCGCCGAGGCCGGTGACCTCCAGGACGTGGGAGACGAAGCGGTGCCGGCGGCCGCCGACGGCGGTCTCGTCGACCATGGTGACGTGCACGATGAGGTCCAGGGCGTTGGCGGTGAGCCGGTAGGCGAGCGAGTCGGTCATGTGCGAGCCGTATTCCAGGCAGAGTTCGGCGATGCGGTCGACGACCATGTGCGGGCCGCGGGCGTGCAGGGTGCACATCGAACCGCCCTCACCGTTGGTCATGACCCGCAGCATCGGCACGACCTCGCCGGAGCGGACCTCGCCGACGATGATCCGGGACAGCGTCATCCGCAGCGCCGCCGGGATGAGGTCACCGATGCTCAACTCGCCCGCCAGGCGGCCCTCGACGCGCTCGCCGTTGCCCTCGCGGGCCTCCATCGGAACGACCTGGCGCAGGTGGCCGAGGGTGTGCAGCCACAGCTCGAACTCCGACTCCAGGGTGCCGATCCGCTCGTCCGGCGGGATCTCGGCGGCCATCGCCCGCAGCAGGCTGGTCTTGCCGACGCCCTGGGTGCCGGTGATCATCACGTTCTTCCGGGCCCGGATCGCGGCGGCCAGGAAGGCGGCCAAGGTGCTGTCCAGAGTGCCGAGTTCGACCATCTCCGGCAGCGTCGCCGAGGCCACCCGGTGGCGCCGGATCGCCACGTACGGGCGGGGCGTCACCTCGGTGAGCGCCTGCAGGCGCATGCCGCCCTCCAGGCGCAGCGCGAGGGTCGGGCTGGCGGTGGACAGGCTGCGCTCGCCGCCGCCGTGCTGGCGGGCCAGGTCCTGGAGCAGTTCGACGAGTTCGGCGTCGCTGTCGGCCACCGGCGGGACCTGGCGCAGGGGTTGGTGCACCCGGGAGACCCAGACGTCGTCGCAGCCGTTGATCAGGATGTTCTCGATCTCCGGGTCGTCCAGGTAGGGCTGGAGGCGCCCGGCCCGGAACAGCAGGTCGAAGACGGCCTCGGCGAGGGCGCGGTCCTGCTCCCGGGTGGGCGGGATGCCGTGGGTCTGCGCGTAGGCGTCGGACCAGCGGGCGACCGCCTCCTCGATCAGCGCCCGGCCGCGCTGGCGGCGGGTGGCGCGGTCCGGTTCGGCGCCCGAGGTGGCGGTCAACCGGGTGATCTGCTGGTGCAGTTCGGCCGCGACCTGGCGCTTCAGCTCGCGGGCCACCTGCGGGTCGACGGCCGGGCGGGTGGCGGCGCCGCGCAGGTCGAGCGAGGGCAGCTGGGAGGGCACGGCGGTGGGCGTGGCCGCGCCGCCCTGGTGGGCGTACGGCGGCGCGGGCTGCGGCCCGGGCTGCGGGGCGACCGGGCCCGGCTGGTAGGCCTGCGGCGGCGCGGCGGCGGGCGCTGGGCCCTGGATCGGGGCCTGGACCTGGGCTTGGGCTTGGGCTTGGGCCTGGACCTGGGCTTGGGCTTGGGCCTGGACGTGGGTGGCCCAGGGCAGCGCGGCCGGGTCGGCCGCGGGGTGCTGGTGCAGGGGGCTACCGCGCACGGAGCACCTCCCCGGGGTTGTACGGCTGCGGATCGTTCGACTGCACACCGTTCGGCTGCGCCTGGTCGGGCGTCACGGCGGGCTGCTGGAGCGGGTACCGGCCTTCGTCCTCGGGCTCCTGCCGGACGGAGGGGGGCCGCTGATCGGACGGGGCCTGCCGGCCGTACGGGGTGTACGCGACCTGCTGCCCGTACGGCGGCGGCTGCGGCGACTGGACGTGCGACGGGAACGGCGCCGGCGCGGCCGGCTGGGGGGCCAGCCCGGCCAGCGGTGCCACCGGGCCGGTGACGATCACCGGCGCGACCGGCTGCGGCGGGGTGTACGAGGGCTGCTCCCCCTCGGCGCTCCCCCACGCCGTCTCCGCGTACGCCGCCGTCTCCACGTACGCCGCCGGCGGCGCGGACGTTGCCGGCGGCGCGGACGTTGCCGGCGAGGGCACGTGCGGCGCCGGGACCGGGGTCGGGGTCAGGACCTGGGCCTGGGGCGGCACCGGGGCCTGGGCCTGGGCGGTGATCTGGGCCTGGGCCGGGATCGGCGCGGCCGTCGGCGCCAGCCGCTGGCGCCGCCGGCGGACCAGCAGCTGCACCTCGTCCGCCGCCGAACGCGCCGTCCGCATCAGCTCCGAGCGGATGAACCGCCGGTCGGTGATGTCACCGCCGTCCGAGAGCACCCGGGCGGTGCGGGTGGCGTGCGGCAGCAGCCCGAGCAGCGGCACGCCGAACTCGCGCGACACCTCCGCCCCCGAGTAGGGACCCTCGGCGACCAGCAGCAGCCCGAGCGCGTCCACCCCGGTGCCGGCCGTGGAGAGGTCCTCGGCGAGCGCGGACAGCCGGGGCCGGACCGAGCTCAGGCCGCGCAGCGTGGTGCGGACGGTCACCGCGACCACGTCCGCCCGGCGGGCCAGCACCGCGCTCACACCGGTGGCGCCGGAGCGGCCGAGGTCCACGATGACGTCGTAGCCCTGTGGTTCGAGGCCGTGCAGCAGGTCGGCGAGCGGCTCCCAGGTGTAGGCGAGGCCCGGGGCCTGGGTGGGGTCGGTCAGGCCGGGCAGCAGCAGCCGCTCGGCGGTGCCCTCGGGCGAGAGGTCGATCAGCTGCTCCCAGATGGTCTGGGCGAGCAGTCCGCGCCGGTCGGCGACGGCCAGGTTGCGCAGCCCGTACACCGCGTCGACCCGGCCTTCCAGGGCGCCCGCGAGCACCGCGCCGCCGTCCGGGTCGGCCTCCACCAGCAGGACGCGCCGTCCGGGCGACAGCGGCCAGGCCAGCAGCAGGGCCAGGGCCGTCGTGGTCGCGCCGGGCGCGCCCGGACCGCCGACCACCGCGATCACCGCCATCAGGCGCCACCCGCCCCGGTCGGGGGCACGGGGGCCGCGGGAGCCGTGCCCGCACCGGCGGGCGCCCCGGAGGCCGCACCGGTCGGCGGGGCCGTCGGCGCGGCGGTGCCACCGGTGCCGCCGACCGCGCCCGAGCCGCCCGTCCCGGCCGCACCGCCCGCCGCGGCGGCGCGCGGCGCCAGCAGGACCTGGATCCGCCCGCCGGCCACCCACTGCGCCAACCGGGGGCCGTCCGCCGCGCCGACGGCCACGTCGATCACCTGGCTGCCGTCGGTGTCCACCCGGCCGACCGTGATGACCGTCGCGGGCATCGAGTCGGCCTTGTTGTTGTCCGGGGTGTAGACCACGACGATCTGCAGCCCGGGCTGGAGCCGACCGGCGGGCAGCTGGGTGCGCTTGGCCGAGACGCCGACCACGATCTGGCCGGGCTGCACCAGAAGCGCCTGCGCGACGTCGGCCCGGGTGAGCATCGCGCCGCGTTTGAGATCGGTGGCGGCCCGCATGCCGACCGTCTTCTCCCGTTCCGTGGCCGCCAGCGGCCGCAGCGCCGGGTCGCCGGCGATCCGGGCCACCACCAGGTCGTCGTCGGTGATCACCTGACCCCACGGGACGTCCCGGGCCAGCGCCAGTACGGCGACCCGTTGGCCGGTGCTGTTGTAGAGCACCGCGCCGCCCAGGCCGCCGGCGGCGATCAGCGCGACCGCCATCGCCAGCACCGCCGGACGGCGCCGCCGGGCCCGCAGCGTCCGGCCGGGGGCGTGCGGGGCGGCGTGCCCCTTGCCCTTGCCCTTGCTCGGGCCGCCGCCGGGAGCCTGGCCCGGCCCCTGGCCCTGGTCCGGGACCGCCACGGACACCGCGGCCCCTGCGGGTGTGCCGGATCCCGGCGTCGCGAATGTACGGTTCTCCACCGGGTTCCGCCCTTCCCTCGTGCTCGTGCTCGTTCCGGGTCGTCAGTGCTGGGTCGTCAGTGCTGGGTCGTCGGTGCTGGGGTCGTCGATGGTGGGGTCGTCGATGGTGAGGTTGTCGGCGCTCGGATCGCCTCCTCCCGCAGGTCAGTTGAGGACCTGCACCTCGGCGACCTTGAGCGTGAACTTCGAGGACTGCGGCATCTTGACGTCGAAGGTCTTCGCGTTCGGCCCCGTGACCACGACCTGGCCCACCCAGTTCGCCGTCACCGTCCCGTCGAAGACGCCGCTCTTCTTGGTGCCCGAGCCGACGGCGAACTGGTAGCCGCAGTCCGGTGACGCGGCGGCGCCGTACGCGGGGTCGTACCGCGTCCCGGCCGTGTCACAGGTCACCGAGACGTCCTTGTCGAAGCTCCAGGTCACGCTCCTCAGCACGGGCGTGACGGTCACCGAGGCGCCCGGGACGGACAGCGTCTTGGGCGCGGGCGCCGCGACGCCGTCCAGCCAGAGCCAGACCGGCGCCTTCACCACCGCCGTGCCCTTGGGCGCGACGCCCGCCGCCGGCTTCGGGAAGCGCATCTCGTGGGCGAACCCGTAACCGACGTCCACCAGGTTCAGCGCCGGCGGCCCGGCCGGCGAGGTGGCCTCAAACACGATCTCGGCGCCGTCCTGCCCGCCTCCCGTCTGCGGGCAGACCTTCGAGTAGAGCGCGCCCTCGGACGGCTTGTGCCCCTGCCACTCCGGGGCGCCCTCGGCGGGCGGGTTGTCCAGGGGGCGGAAGTAGCACCCGACGCCGCTGTTGAACCAGCCGCGCTCCGGGTCGTGGCAGGGCCACTGCTGGTCGTGGTAGCTGCACAGCAGCGGGCCGTCAGCGGTGCTGCCACCGCCGCCACCGCCGGGCTGTGAAGGTCCGGGATTCGGTTTCGTGCCGCCGGAGTTGACCCCCGAACAGATCACGTCCGGATAACATTGTTCGGCGCCTCCGCTCGGCGGTTCGTCCGCCACCGCCGTCACCGCCGAGGCCACCAGCAACCCGGCGGACAACGGCGCGAGGATCGCGAATCGCCGGGCCGGTTTACGCGTGTTCAGCATGTCCGGTCCACCTCCCGCTTGAAGTCGTAGATCAGCCAACGTGCTTGGAACCAGCGCAGGGACGCGGTCGCGACGTAGCGGTTCAGTCGGGCGCCCGGATCCTTTGCCACCTGGGTGACGGCGTCGACGCGGTGCCAGCCCGATACGTCGACGCAGTCCTCGATCACCGCGGTCTGCGGATCGGCTTTCAGGTCGACGGCCTTGACCACCGCCGAATTGCGCGGCGTACCGGTCATCACCAGTTTGGCGTCACGCAGTTGGCCGAGACTGACGAGGGTGTCGGCAAGGGCCCGCCCGGAGGAGTACGTCTCCAGCGCGAATCCGTCCGAATCCGACCGCCCGAAGGCCTCGGTCTGAGCCTGCCACCAGTCCTGATACGTCTTCAGGGCCAGCCGACCCATGGCACCTTCCGGACCTTCGGTCGGCGCGATCGAATCGTTTACCGAACCACTCGAAGGAGTTACCGGAGCCACTCCCGCAACACTGGGCGCAGCCGTCCCGAGACGATCGACGGAACCATCGGCACCGCTGCTCGCGCAAGCGCCGAGGAGCAACACCAGAACCACCCCACCGACCCCAACCGCCCCAGGGCGCAACACATTTCCGCGCTGCCGCATCGCCCCACCTCGTCGCGACCGACCGATCCGTGATCCGTGGCCGCCGGAAGAATTCCGCCGTCCCGCCGGTGTTTCCGCTGGGGATCGATTCTTCGCCAACCCACCCCATCACGGCAACACCTCAGGCCCCCTGACCTTACGCGGAAGGCGGTTCCGTCGGGGCACTTTCCCGCCACAGAACGGCCAACAGTTCTTCGGAAAGCGACAATCCGGCCAATGCGCCCCGAACCGCGGCCCGATTGCGCATCAACAGGCGCCCACCCTGCGGCGGAACGAGCAGGCGCGCGCCCGGCGCACCCGAACTACCCGACCCATCGCCCCCGTCGAGCAGCGCGGCGACGGACGGCTGGAGATCCAGCGGGGCGACGGCGGCCGGAGCACCCGGGACGCCCTGCCGGAGCACAGCGGTGAGGGCGTGGCTGAACGAGCCCTCGCCACCCGGCAGTACGGCGTCCCGGCCGCGTCTGCCCGGGGTGTAGCGGCCGACCCGGCCCCACAGCGGGACGCGTGGGTAGGCCAGCAGTTCGCCCGCGCCGTCCTCGCCGCCACCGCGCTCCAGCGCCGCCCAGGTGTCCCGGTCGGCCACCGCGTCGACCAGCAGCAGCGCCTCCTCCTGATCGCCGTGCACCATCGCACTGACCACCCAGTCCCAGGCCAGGCCGCGCCGGTAGGCGTTGTCGGCGGTGCTGCCGCCGGTCACCAGGGCGAGCCGCCGTCCGCGCGGATCGACCGCCAACTGGCCGACCAGGCAGACCACCAGCCACCGGCCGGGGTGCTGGGCGGCGTCCCGGACGGCGGTGAGCATCGCGTTGGCGTCCGCGTCCGGCGCCACCTCGGTGACCCGGCAGCCCGCCGCGCCGACGTCGAAGCACATCCCGGGCAGCACCTGTGCGAGCAGCCGGGCGCCGTCCGGCGCCAGCGCCGAACCACCGAAGCCCCGATCGGGCCCGCCGTCCGCCCCGATCACCACCAGGTCGACCCCGCCCGCCATCCGCACGCCCCCTCCCTCGCCGGCCCCGGCGCACCCGGGGCCGCCCGCCGCGCCCACCGCTGCCGTGGTGCGCAGGGGCGCGTACCGTACCGCCGCCGGGCAGGCTACCGCTCCGGGCGGCCGCCGACGGGGCTCCCGACCCGTCCGCTCAGGGACCATGGGCCCTATCGACGCGCGCGCCGACCGGAGGACGATCGGACGCATGGAGCGTGAGGACCGTGTGGAGACCCTGAGCGAGGCCGAGTGCCTGCGGCTGCTCAGCACCGTGCCCGTCGGGCGCGTGGTGTACACCGAGCACGCGCTGCCGGCCGTACTACCGGTCTCGTTCGAGGTACTGGACGGGCGACTGGTACTCGCCGTGCGCCGGGGAAGTGCCACCGCGCGCGGGCTTGACGGCACGGTGGTGGCCTTCCAGGCGGACCTGCTGGACCCGGTCGCCCGGACCGGCTGGAGCGTGCTGGTGCACGGGCGGGCCGACGTGGTGCGCGAGCCCGAGCAGGTGCGGCGGGTGCTGCGGTCCGGTCTGCGGCCGTGGGTCGGGGACCCGGAGCCGATGTTCGTCTCGCTGGCGCCTGAGCTGGTCAGCGGCCGCCGGCTGTTCCCCGATCTCACACCCCGCGTCCGCACCCCCTGACAGATACCGGCGGGTAGGCATACGCTTCCGGCGTCCTGACCTCTCCCCCAGGAGCGCACCCGTGACGAGCTTCGCCTCCCTCGCCGATCTGACCGCCGCCGTCGGCACCGAACTGGGCACCAGCGAGTGGCACACCATCGAGCAGCGGCAGATCGACCTGTTCGCCGAGGCGACCGGCGACCACCAGTGGATCCACGTGGACCCGGAGCGGGCCAAGGAGAGCCGGTTCGGCTCGACCATCGCGCACGGCTACCTGACCCAGTCGATGATCCCGGTGCTGGCGAAGGAGTGCTACGGCGTCGAGGGCGTGCGGATGGCGCTGAACTACGGCTCGGAGAAGGTGCGCTTCCCGGCGCCGGTGCCGGTGGGGACGGCGATCCGCGCCACCGCCGAGCTGGTCTCGGCCACCGAGGTGCCGGGCGGGGTCCAGGCGGTGGTGCGGTTCACGATCACCAGTGCGGAGAGCGCCAAGCCGCACTGCGTCGCGGAGACGATCACCCGGTTCTACGCGTAGCGGCGCGGGTACGCCGGACGGGGCCCGGGCAGGGCGTGGGGCGGGCGCGGGTACGCCGATTGGCCCGCGCGGGGCCGCCCACCAGGTCCGGACGGCCCACGACGAGTAATCTCCGACGAGATGGTTGTCGTATCACAGCGGCCTCACCGGCCACCGGGATACGCCCCCGGCACGCCCGGTAGCCGTGACCGTCCTTGGAGGAGCCGTGCCCCGCCCCGCCCCCTGGTTCTCCCGCCTCGCCGGTCTGTCCTCGCAGTTGGCCCCGCCGACCACCGATTCGGCCACCCGCCCGGCCGCGGACCCCACCGGGCGGGGCCTGGCCCGACTGCCCCGCGCGGCCTGGCACCGGGTCCGGACCGAGGCCTTCGGGGCCGAGCCCCGGGGGGAGCGACTGGCCCGGATCCGCCGCTCACCGCAGTTCGCCGCCGGCGCCTTCCGCAACCCGCTGCCCACCCGGCGCCTGGTCTACGAACGCAGCCCGCTGGAGATCACCCGCGCCCAGCTGACCGGGGACAAGACCCGCCGGGCGCCGACCGCCGCCGTGCCGGTGCACCGCCTGCTCCCGGTCGACCTCGCGGCCCCACCGGACTCCGGGCTGCGGCTGACCTGGCTCGGCCACGCCACCGTGCTCGCCGAGATCGGCGGGCGGCGGGTGCTGCTCGACCCGGTGTGGGGGGAGCGCTGTTCACCGTTCGCCTGGACCGGCCCCAAGCGGCTGCACCCGGTGCCGCTGCCGCTGTCCGAACTCGGGCCGGTGGACGTGGTGGTGGTCTCGCACGACCACTACGACCATCTCGACATGGCCACCATCCGCGAACTGATCGGGACGGACGCGGTGTTCGCCGTCCCGCTCGGGGTCGGCGCGCACCTGGAGCACTGGGGAGTGCCCGCGCGGCGGATCGTCGAACTGGACTGGTGGGAGTCGGCCGAGGTCGCCGGGCTCACCCTGACCGCCACCCCGGCCCGGCACTACTGCAGCCGCGGCCCGCGCACCAGCTCGCTGTTCCTCTGGGCGTCCTGGGTGGTGGCCGGCGGCGGGCACCGGCTCTTCCACAGCGGGGACACCGGCTACTTCCCCGGCTTCGCCGAGATCGGCCGCCGGCTCGGGCCGTTCGACGCGACGATGATGCAGGTCGGCGCGTACAGCGACTTCTGGCCCGAGGTGCACATGACGCCCGAGGAGGGCGTCCGGGCGCACCTGGACCTGGGCGGCGACCTGCTGCTACCGATCCACTGGTGCACCTTCAACCTGGCGCCGCACCCGTGGGAGGAGCCCGCCGAACGCGTGGTCACGGCCGCCCAGGCGCTCGGCGCCCGGTTAGTGGTGCCCCGGCCCGGCAAGCCCTTCGAACCGGCCGACCCGCCCGCGCTGCGGCTGTGGTGGCGCGCGGTCGCGGCCACGCCGCGCGGCATCGAACCGCTGGTCCACGAGCGGGGCGCGGCGCCCGTCCGTGAACGGGTGACGGACTTCAGCGAACAGATTTCAAAATCTGTTCGCTGAAATCTGTTATCTGTTTTCTGTCATCTGTTCGCTGTCATCTGTTCGCTGTCACCTGTTCGCCGCTACCCGTTCGCTGCCATCTGCTCGCCGCGCCCCGGCCGCCGCCGGCGGCGGATCAGCGCCCAGGCCCCCTTCTGCACCAGCAACGTCAGCACCCCGGCCAGCACGATCCCCGCCAGGTTCAGCTGCAACTGCACGCTGGAGCCCCAGAACCGCGGCTGAGGTCGAGACCTCGGCCCCAGCCGAGGCCTCAGCCCGCCAGGACGTCCCGCAGCGCGCGGGCCTCCTTGACCACGCGGCTCGATCCGCCCTGCGCCGCCGTCGCCGTCACCTCGGCCACCGGCCCCCGGGCGCCGGTGCGCCGGGCGCAGTCCGCCGCGAGGGCGAGCAGGTCGCCGAGGCCCCGGGCGGACTTCCCCGCGCCGCCCAGCAGGGCCGGCAGCGCGGGCCCGAGCACCGACCACACCGTGCCGTAGGCGCCCGTCCCGGCGGCCAGCGTGAGCGCCGCCCCGAGCCGGGTGGACTTCACCGCGCCGCAGTCGACGAGCGCGCCGAGTTCGCGGCCGAGCTGCCCGCCGTCCAGGTCGCCGCGCGCCGCGAGCACCAGCAGGGCGTCGACGGCGGCCGTCCGGTCCTCGGTGTACCGGGCGCCCAGGCCGTAGGCCAGCGCCAGGTGCACGGCGAGCCCGGCCGGGCCGCCGGCCTCGGCGAGGGCGGGCAGCAGCCCGCCCCTGTGGTGTTCGTCCCGGTCGGCGCCGGCGGCGAAGTGGTCGAGCCAGCGGGCGGCCAGCTCCTCCCGGTGCCAGGGGAGCATCGCGGCCCAGTGCACGGTGGGCCGCCAGGTCCACTCACCCACCTTGCGGGCCCGGGCCACGCTCGGCTCGGTGCCCTCCAGCAGCGCCCGGAACTCGGGGGCGAGCCGCTCGCCGTCCGGGCCCTTCGGGCCGGCCCCGATGCCGGGCTGGGCGACGGCCACCCGCCGGACGTCCTCCCACCAGCGGTCCTCGTAGTGGTGGCCGTGCCGCGAGCCCCGGCCCGGGGCGAAGAGCACCCGCTCGGACGGCTGGCCGGGCAGGCCGCCGGTGCGCAGCCAGTGGGCGGCCCACCGCCCGGACGGCGAGGTGAGCGCCTCGGCCGCGCGCAGCACCTCGGCGTCCGCGTGGGGGCCGACCCGCAGCAGGGCCGCGCACAGGTCGGCCCGGCCGGGGGTGACGCCCGCCGCCTGGTAGCCGGCGAGGCGTTCGACCAGCGCGCCCGGGTCGAGCGCGCCGGTGGTGTCGGTCGGGGTGGCCAGCAGGTAGGGCGGCGGCTGGGCGACCACCTGCCGGGCGGCCTCCTCCATCCGGGCGGCGAGGACGTTGCCCTGCACGGTGTTGATCTGACCGCGCAGCGGGGAGCGGCCCTTGCCGCCGAGGAAGTCCCAGATCCGGTGCCGCGACGTCTCGCCCGCCACCGCGGCGGCGACGTAGAGGACGTCCCGGGGCGCGCAGTCGTGCCAACGGCCGACGCCGTCCCACGGGTGGACCCGCCGGACCGGCTCCAGCGCCTCGGCGAGCGCTGTCCGGTCCTGGTGGGCCTGGCGGACCAGGCCGTCCAGCACGCGTTCGAAGACCGCCATCTCGGGCTCGTCGGCGGCGAGCAGGGCGGACAGCTCCTGCGCCAGTTCGGCCGCCGAGGCGATCGGCGGGCCGAGCGGGAGCGGTTGGGGCGCGGGCGGGAGGAGTTCGTTCCACCCGGTGTCCGGGTCGTCGTCCTCGCCGCCGCCGACCGGTGCGCCGAACAGTTCGCCGGCGCGCGGGTGGTGGGCCGGGTCCAGTGCCTCGGCGGCGAGCCGCAGTTCGGGCAGTACCGCCTCCCCGGCCGCGCGGAGGTGGCGGGCCACCACGTTCAGCGCCCGCTCCTGGACGCCCCGGTCCGGGTGCCCGAACGCCTCGGCGGCCGCGAGCACCACCGGCCCGGACCGCCCGGGCGCGCGCCGGGCCGCCCGCTCCAGCCAGCCCAGTTGGGCGCGGACGAGCTTCTTCTCGGCCCGGAACAGCACCACCGCCGACGCCTCGGTCAGCACCTCGGGCTCGATCAGCCCGGCCTCGTCCAGTCCGGCGAGCACCCCCTGGGCGTGCCCGGCGACCACCGACAGCCCGTCCAGCAGCGGCAGCACGTCGCGCACCCGGGCGGCGTACTCCTGCGGCGTCGGGGCGAGGGCCTGCAGCACGTCCAGGAAGAACCGCTGGTCGGCCGGCTTGCCGCCGCGCAGCAGCCGGGCCAGGCAGCGGTCGATCAGGTCGGCCCGGTCGAGGTCGCCGGCCGCGGCGAGTTCGGCGATGGCCTCCGTCCAGGCGTCCCCGGGGCGGGGGGTGAACCGCCAGGACAACGCCCCGCCGACGTCGGCGAGTTCGAACACCCGGGGCAGCAGCACCGGGGTGAAGTCGTCGGCCCGCAACTGCTCGGCCAGCGTGGGCCGCGGGCCGCTGCCCAGGCGCATGCGGTCCGTCCACTCGCGGACGAAGGGATCGGTCTGCGGCACCGCGCAGCCGGTGCGGCGCACCACGTCCTCGATCACCGGGTACAGCGACCAGCCCCAGCGCGGCCCCGGCCGGGCGGCGAGCCGGGTGGCCACCTCGACCTGCCATTCCTCCGGCTGCGCCGCGACGAGTTGGCGCAGCGCGGGGTGGCGGGCCCATTCGCGCGAGGTGAAGTCGCGGGCGCCGAGCCAGGTGGCGGCGGCGGCCGGGCCGGTGTGGCAGCCCGCACCGGCCAGCATCAGGGCACCCTTGACGGCCGTCGCCTGCTTCGACCACTCGTCGCGCACGTCCTTGCGCAACGCCTTCAGCGCAGGCAGGCAGCCGCGGCGCTGCGCCTGGTCCAACGCGGCCACCAGCGCCGGTATCTGCGGCATCCGACCGCCCCGGGCGGCGGCCAGCAGTTCCTCGACCGCGGTCGAGGCCGGGCCGGCTCCCGGTGCGTCCGACGCCGCTGCCCGCGTGTCCGATGCCGTCTCCGCCACCTGTGCCACCTGTGCCACCCCGCTCACGCCTGGACCCCCTTCGCCACCGTCTGACCGTGCGCCCCGCTCCGGCCCTGCCCGCTGGCCTGCCCCTGCTCCCCAGCCCGCCCCTGCTCGTCGGCCGCCCGCCGGGCCGCGTCCCGCACCATCCCGACCGCCAGCGCGTGCTTGCACGGCCCGCGCCCGCCGCGGTACTTGGCCCACCAGAGGCAGGTGCAGCCGAGGCGCCCCGCCTCGTCCGTCCGCACCCGCTGGATGTGGTCGTCCACCGTGACGACGGCCGTCGTACCGCCCGGCTCCAGCCGTACCGCGCCCGCCGCGACCAGCGCCTGGGCGGCCCGCAGCCGCGGGTTGGCGGCCTCGGCCCGGTCGGCGTCGTACGGGAGCTGCCGGTGGAAGTAGGCGGCCTCGGCGGTGTCGTAGCCGATCTGCCCGGCGGTGCCGAGCCGGGTGAGCGCGGCGCGGACCCGCTCGGGGCTCAGCCCGGACTGCTCGGCGAGGTCGGCGACCTCGATCCGCGGCTCCCAGGCCAGCAGCACCGCGACGAGTTCGGCGTCCTGCTCGGCGGCGCCGGTGGCGAGCGCGCCGAGCACCCCGCCCTCGCCGGAGAAGCCGCGGGAGACGTCCGGCGAGAGCGTCAGGGTGAGCCGCATGCCGGGCAGCACCACCTCCCAGGCCGAGGCCGCCGGGCCGGCGGCGACCGGGCCGTACACCCGCAGGGCGAGTGCGTGCCGCAGCACCCGCTGGAGCGCCACCAGCCGCTCGGGCCCGGGCAGGCAGACCGCGCCGGGCACCGGCCGGGTGGTGGGCCGCAGCGTGCGCCCGGCCGGGACGACCCAGCCCACGCTGCGGCCGCCGCGCGGCAGCGAGCGCAGGAAGCGGACCGCCTCGGCGGCGGGCAGTTCGGCGCGCAGGTCGAAGCCTGCGGCGACCACCTGGGTCTCGGCGAAGCCGCGCAGCCAGCGCTGTGGCAGCGGGACCTTCTTCTCGACCAGCGGCCCGTCGAAGCTGGTGACCTCCAGCGCGTCCGGCCCGACCGCGAGGTGCAGCGGGTCGGCCGGGCCGATCCTGGTCAGGGCCTCGCGCAGCGGGTTGTTGACGTCGACGTTGGTGGTGCCGTGGCCGATGTCGTCACCGTCGAGGCCCGCCTGGAGCACGTCGAGGCGGGCGTAGACGCCGCAGCAGCCGGAGAAGGACTCGAAGCGCAGCCGGTCCCCGTTGGCGGTGACCACCGGGTCGAGCGAGGCGCGCAGCTGCGGCTGGTAGTACCGGGCGGCGGCGACGTCCGCCACGGCGAGCAGCGCGGCGGCGGCCGGCGCCGGGTCGGCCAGGAAGCCCGCGAAGAAGCGCGGATTGGCCACCGCGCCGACCGGGGTGGCGCCGCCGGAGGTGGCCAGGTCGAGGTGCCGGCCGTCGGCGCCGTCGAGGACGGCGGACGGGCGCAGATAGGCGTACGCGTGTGCGGATTGCGTCATGCCGAACACGCTAGGTGAGGGCACTGACAATCCGTCGGCCCGCCGTCGCACTGGAACAGGTTCTACCCGACTGTCGAGCCCCTGAGCGTTACCCAGGTCACACCGCGGCGCGGGCGCCTTCTGCCACTATGGGCCCGTGACCGACCTGACCGAACAGGAAATCCGGGCCGCCCGCCCGACCGGCTCGTTCGCCGGACTGCTGGAGATCGAGCGACTGGACGAGAACACGTTCCGGGGCCGCTGCCACGCCGGCGCCCCGATGCGCGCCTTCGGCGGGCAGGTCGCCGCGCAGGCGCTCACCGCCGCCGGTCGCACCTGCGACGACCGGCGCGCGGTGCACTCGCTGCACGGCTACTTCCTGCTGCCCGGCGACCCGACCCAGCCGATCCGGTACGAGGTCGAGCGGGTCCGCGAGGGCGTCTCGTACACCACCCGCCGGGTGACGGCGCTGCAGGACCAGAACGCGATCTTCACCCTCTCCGCCTCCTTCAAGCGTGCCGAGCCCGCCCCCGACCGCCATCGCGAGATGCCGCCGCTGCCCGGCCCGGAGAGCCTGCCGGACGCCTTCTCGCGCTGGGATCCGGCCCTGCGCGCGGCGATCACCGGCACCGGCGGCTTCCGTGACCTCGAACTGCGCTTCGTCCCGCCGGACGCGCCGGGCGTGCCGCCGTCCGTGCCGGGGATGCCGCAGCAGTTCGTCTGGCTGCGCATCGCCTCCCCGCTGCCCGAGGACGACCCGCTGCTGCACGTCTGCGCGCTCACCTACCTGTCCGACCTCACCCTGGCCTCCACCGCCGGGCTGCACGAGCAGCCGAACTTCTTCCAGCGCACCGAGCCGCCCCGGCTGCTGATCGCCTCGCTGGACCACGCGATGTGGTTCCACCGCCCGTTCCGGGCCGACGAGTGGCTGCTGTTCGCCCAGCGCAGCCCGTCCTCCTCGGACGGCCGCGGGCTGGCGCTCGGCGAGTTCTACGACCGCGACGGGCAGCTGGTCGCCTCCGCCGTACAGGAGGCACTGATCCGCCGGCTGCGCTGAGGCGGCCCGCCCGGCGCGGGCCCGGACGGGGCGAGCCCGAGCGGACCCGAGCGGACCCGGACGGCCCGGTGACCGCCCGACGAACGCAAGGGGGCCGGTCGGCGTCATACTCCTGAGCGGCCCCGGCCCGTATCATGGTGCGGGTGACCAAGGTTGACCTGTCACCACGGCCGGTGGAGGCGATGTCTCCGCGTCAGCTAGAACGCCGCGGAAGCCTGATCGCGGCCGCGCTCGCCCTGGTGAACGAGATCGGCGTCGAACGGCTGCAGATGAAGCAGGTCTGCGAGCGGTCCGGAGTCGCCCTGGGGACGGCGTACCGCTACTTCTCGTCGAAGGACCACCTCCTGGCGGCGGCGATCGCCGAGTGGCACCGTCTGCTGCTGGCCGACCTGGTGGCGGAGCTGCGCGGCCCGCGGGCCGGGCTGGGGGCCACCGACCGGGCGGTCCGGTTCGTCCGCGGCGGGATGCGGGCCTACCAGCGCCAGCCCGAGCTGGCCCGGCTGCGGGTGGCCGTCGCCGCCTCCACCGATCCGTTCGCCAGCGAGGCCCTGCAGGGCATGGCCCGGGCCGACAGCACCGCCCTCCAGGCGGTGACGGCCGAGGTGCCGGCCGCCGCCAGCGACCTGGTGCGGCACATCGTCGCCCACGCCTGGCAGGGCGAGCTGACCGCCTGGGTGACGGGCCGCACCACCCTCGGCGACGCCCGGCGGCGGCTGGAGGACGTGGTGCGGCTGGTGCTGAACCCGTACGAGACGCCGTACCCGGCCCCGTACGAGGTCCAGCCCGCCGCCCACCGGCCCTGAAGGCCCCGGGGACTGAAGGCCCCGGGCCCTGAAGGTCTCAGGCCCCGAGGGCTCGGGGCCCCGAGTCCTGGGCCACCGTCACCGGGTGGACCACCACGGCGCCGAAGAGGTAGCCCTCGCGGTTGAACACCGCCCGCGTGGGCTGGGTCGTGCCCTGACGGTCGGTCGCGCGGGCGCGCAGCTCGTACGGGCCGGACCGCTCGGGGCGCCAGTCGATGCTCCAGCGCGTCCAGCCGTGGGCGCGCGGCTCGTCCCGCAGGTCGGCACGGCGCCAGCTGCGGCCGCCGTCGGTGCTCACCTCGACCCCGCGCACCGCAGCCGCGCCGGACCACGACCGCCCGTGCAGCCGGTGGCCGCGGCCGGCCTCCAGCACCGCGCCGGAGGCCAGTTCGAAGGCGCTCTTGACCACCTGGGTGGTGAGCGGCGCGCTGCCGCCGTCCGGGTAGTCGGGGCCCCAGAACCGGTAGAAGTCGGTGTTCCACGGCGAGTACAGCGGATGGTCGGCCACCTCGATCGTGCCGACCCACTTGATCGAGGCGATGCCCACCCAGCCGGGCACCACCAGGCGCACCGGCGCGCCGTGGTCGGGCGTCAGCGGCTCGTCGTTCATCTCGTACGCGAGCAGCACGTCGTCCAGCGCCTTGGCGACCGGCAGCGGCCGGCGGACCGGGCCGTAGTCGGTGCCGCCCACGACGTAGTGCGGGTCGAGGCCGGTCGGCAGCACGTCCACCGCGCCCCGGGTCAGCCCGGCGGCGCGCAGCACGTCGGCCAGCCGCACGCCCCGCCAGCTCGCCGAGCCGACGCCGCCGAGCGTCCAGGGCGTGCCGGGAACGCTCTGCTGTTGCTGGCTCCGGTAGTAGCTCCGGGCGTTGCCGGCGCACTCGATCAGCGCGCTGATCCGGGTGGACGGCAGCCTCCGCAGGGCGTCCAGGTCGAACTCGACCGGCCGCTCGGCCACCGGGGCACCGCGCAGGCCGCTGCCGAACAGCTTCAGCCGCCAGGTGTCGGGGTCGATCACCGGGGTGCTGGTGTGGTTGCGGACGAAGAACCGTTCCACCGGGACGTGGCGACCGACGGCGGCCTCGCCGTCGGCGTCGCGCAGCGCGTCCCAGCGCATCTCGGCGTTGGTGCCGCGCGGAACGAACCACTCGGCGGGCAACGGTTTGACGATTCCGGGCACGGGCTTGGGCACCTCCTCGGCGGCCGCCCGGGCCGGGGCGAGCACCGGGACGGCCAGGGTGGGCGTGGCGAGCACCCCGGCGGCGGAGAGCATCCGCAGCAACGTCCGGCGATCCACTCCGTCGGCACGGGCCTCGCTGGCCAGCCACTGACGGCGGCGCAGCCGGTCGTAGCCGGCCTCGTCGAGCGGCACGGGAGCCTCATCGATCGGCGCGGCGGGGGTGTGGACCTCGGCGGCCATGGCGGCACTCCTTCACTGTCAGGGTAGGCGGTTCGCGGTGCGCGCGGCTACGGCCGCGGACGGGGCGCCGACCGGACGGCGCGCCCGGCCCACCACGACCTTCCCGGTACGCACCGGACTTGACCTTCTCACCGGTGTGAACTCCTACCGTTCCCGTTGTCGGAGAAGCCGCAGCCCACTCAGGAGCGCCCATGCCCCCCGCCCCGCTCGCCCGGATCGCCCCGCTCGCCCGGATCGTCCAGGGCTCCGGCCCCGGCCTGCTGCTCGCGCACGGCGCCGGCGGCAGCGCCCGGGACAACTGGGGCCCGCTGCTGCCGGACCTCGCAGCCCACCGCACCGTCGTCGCCCCCGACTACCCCGGCTCCGGCGACAGCCCGTACGAGCCGGGCGAGCCCACCCTGGACGAGCTGGCCGACCGCCTGGTCGCCACCGCCATCGAGGAGGGCCTGGACTCCTTCGACCTGGCCGGCTACTCGCTGGGCGCCGCCGTCGCCGTCCGGGCCGCGACCCGCCACCCCGGCCGGGTCCGCTCACTGCTCCTGCTCGCGGGCGTCGCCGGCGGCTCGGCGCGGCTGCGGCTGCTCGCCGACCTCGCGATCGACCTGGCCGAGCGGCCGGCCGACCTCGCCCGGCTGATGCTCACCGTCGTCTTCGGCGAGACCTGGGTGGACGCCCTCCCCGAGGACCGGCGCGAGGAGCTGCGGGAGGCGCTCAAGTCCCCGGTCCCGGACGGCTTCCGCCAGCAGTTCCGGCTCGCCGGCCGGGCCGACGTACGCGCCGAGCTCGCCGCGATCGGCGTCCCGACGCTGGTCGTCAGCACCGCCGAGGACATGCTCGTCCCGCCGTCCCAGCACCGCGCCCTGGCCGAGGGCATCCCCGGCGCCCGCTGGGTCGAACTCGCCGGCGGGCACCTGCCGGTGGTCGAACTGCTGCCCCAACTGCGCGAGGTGGTCCTGGAGTTCGTGAAGAGCTGAGCGCCGCCCGGACGCACCCGCCCCAGGGACACCCCCGGACGCCCGGGAACACCCCGGCACGGTCGGGCGTTCGCCCGGTCATGCGCATCGGAGAACTCGCCCGCCTGACCGGGGTGTCCACCCGCCTGCTCCGCTACTACGAGGAGCAGGGCCTGATCAGGCCCGCCCGCAGCGCGGCCGGCTACCGCGAGTACGCCGAGTCGGACACCGTCCGGGTCCGCCAGATCCGCAGCCTGCTCGCGGCCGGCCTGACCACCCGGGTCATCGCCGAGATCCTCCCCTGCGCCACCGGCCCCGTCCCGGTCCTGGAGGCCTGCCCGGTGCTGCTCGCCACCCTGCGCGGCGAACTCGCCGACCTGGACGCCCGGATCGACGACCTCACCCGCAGCCGCCGGGCTCTCTCCCACTACCTCGCCACCGCGCACGCCCCGGCCCACGAGCGCGCGGCCTGACAGGACGTAGGTCCCCACCCGCCGCCTCCCCGGCGCGCCCTCCCGCCCCTCGCGGCGCGAACTGGACATAGTGCGACATGCAGCTTTGATCCGAGCATGTCGCCGATGCCCAGGTCCGCCCCCCGAGGTAGGAGAGGTCCACCCGATGAGCAGCCAGCCGCCGAAGTCCGACCAACGCGGGAGGGAGCCCGACGAACCCGCCGCGACCCTGCCCGCCGACCGGGCGGTGTTCGGGATCAGCGCCGTCCTGGTGCTGGCCGTGGTCGCCTGGGGCGTCTTCGCCGAGGACTCGCTCGGCCGGACCTCCAGCACCGCGCTCGGCTGGGTCCTGCACAACTTCGGCTGGCTGTTCGTGGTGGCCGCCGACGTCTTCCTCGTCCTCACCGTGCTGCTCGCCTTCAGCCGCTTCGGCCGCATCCGGCTCGGGCGCGACGACGACGAACCCGAGTTCTCCACCCTCGCCTGGGTCGCCATGATGTTCAGCGCCGGCATGGGCATCGGCCTGATGTTCTACGGCGTCGGCGAGCCGCTCCAGCTCTTCGCCACCCCGCAGCCCGGCTCCGGGCTGGAACCGCAGAGCGCGGCCGCCGCCCAGCAGGCCCTGGAGTTCTCGCTGTTCCACTGGACCCTGCACCCCTGGGCGATCTACGCGGTCGGCGGCCTCGCCCTCGCCTACACCACCTTCCGCAAGGGCCGCGGCAACCGCGTCTCCGCCGCCTTCGTCCCCCTCATCGGCCAGCGCGGCGCCGACGGCTGGGCCGGGCGGGCGATCGACCTGCTGGCCGTCTTCGCCACCGTCTTCGGCTCCGCCACCAGCCTCGGCCTCGGCGCGCTCCAAGTCGCCGACGGCCTCGGATACATCACCTCCGTGCGCAACACCCAGAACGCCCAGCTGGTCATCATCGGCTCGCTGACCGCCGCCTTCGTGCTCTCCGCCTTCTCCGGCGTCCACAAGGGCGTCAAGTGGCTCTCCACCGCGAACGTCGTCCTGGCCTCGCTGATCATGCTCTTCGTCTTCGTCTTCGGCCCGACGGTGTTCGCGCTGGACTCGATCCCCTCCACCGTCGGCGGCTACCTCTCCGACCTGCTCGGCATGTCCACCCAGACCGGGGCCTTCACCGACGAGAGCTGGCTCGGCTCCTGGACGATCTTCTACTGGGCCTGGTGGCTCTCCTGGGCGCCCTTCGTCGGCACCTTCATCGCGCGCATCTCCCGCGGCCGCACCGTCCGGCAGTTCCTGATCGGCGTGCTGCTGGTGCCCAGCGGGGCGACCGTGATCTGGTTCTGCGTGATGGGCGGCACCGCGATCCGGCTGGTCAGCACCGGTGCGGCCGACCTGGTCTCGACCATCCCGAAGGGCGCGGAGGCCTCCCTGTTCGAGATGCTGCGCTCGCTGCCGCTCGGTACCGTCACCAGCGTGGTCGCCGTCCTGCTGGTGATGACCTTCTTCATCACCAGCGCCGACTCCGCCTCGCTCGTCCTCGGCTCGCTCTCCAGCCGCGGCTCACTGCACCCGAGTACCTGGCTCGTGGTGGTCTGGGGCGTGCTGATGGGCGGGGTCGCGGCCGCCCTGCTGCTGGCCGGCGGGCTCACCGCGCTGCAGAACGCGACGATCCTGGTGGCGCTGCCGTTCGTGGTCGTGATGCTGCTGCTGTGCGTGTCCCTGGTGAAGGAGCTCCGCGAGGACCCGGCCGCCGGCCCCTCCCGTTTCCACCCCGCGCACGGCCTGCGCGACGCCGTCCGGGTCGCCGTCGGCGAAGCCCTCGCCGAACGCGGACGACCGCGCTGACCAGCGCGTACGCCCCACCCGCGGGAGTGGGGCGTACGCGGCCAACCGACGCCCAACACCCGTCCGGACTTCACCCGCGCGTACCGACCGTTCACACCGCCCTGGAACCCTCCCTGTCATGAACGCCAGCCCTCAGGCGCCCTACCAGGAACCGCGCTTCCCGCTCCCCCAGCGCCACCGCCGCCTTCTCGCCAGCACCGCCGTCCTCGCCTCCGTCGCCCTCGGCGCGCTCGGGGTCGGCGCCACCGTCGAAACCGTCCAGCACGGCACCCTCGCCACCGCCACGGCCACCGCGAGAAAGTGACCGGCAGGCCCCCCGACCGACCCCTTCAGCACCGCCGTCCGCACCCGGACGCGGTGCTTTCGGCTTTCACGGGGGACGCCGCTCAGGCGCGCCGTTGCTCCCGGGCGCCGGCCGGGCGGGGGACCGCCGGGGCAGGGCGGGAATGGCGGCCGGTGCCGGGAGCGGGCCGCAGGTCGGGCGCGGGGGCGTAACGGGCGGCGGGCGGGCGCAGCAGCCAGCCCGGGGGGCGGGTGCCGCGGGGGGTGGGGGTGATCAGGCCGAGGCGGTGGAGCAGGTCGAGGGCGTCCCGGCGCAGCGCGGTACGGTCGGCGAGGTAGTCGCGGTGCCAGCCGGCCGGGAGGCCGTACTCGTCGGCGATGTCGCCGAGAACGCCGTCTATCAGCGCGTCGGGGATCGGGACGTCGCAGCCGGTGGTGGTCTCGCCGGGCAGCGGACGGACCTCCTCGACCAGCCGTTCGAGCAGCAGCAGGGTGGCCTGGGGCAGGGTGCCGGCGCCGGGGAGGGCGAGGTCGGTGAGTTCGTCGGCCGGGTCGAGCAGGGCGACGCCCTCGGCCCGCAGCTCGGTCTCCAGACCGAGGAAGTCGGCGAGCGCGGCCGGGCCGCTCAGCCGGTGCTCGTGCAGCCAGGCGCGCCGGTCCTCGGGGAGGTCGGCGGCGAGGACGGCGGGGGTCTCGGCGAGCAGACGGCGCACGGCGGTGGCGGGTTCGGCGTCGGCGGCGCGGTGGATGAGGTCGGCGGCGTCGGCGGCGAGGGCGGGCGGGCCGGCCGGGACGGCGCGGGCGAGTTCGCGGTCGACGGTCAGCACGGCGGTCCGCACCGCCGGATCGGCCGGGTCGGCCGGGTCGACCAGGTCGGCGGGCTCGGCCCGGTCGGTCGGCAGGCCGCCGAGGATCTGCCAGTCGGCGAGCGCGGCGAGGGCCATCGCGCGGTCGGCCGGGCCGGCGGCGAGCCCGGGCGCGGCGACGCGCATGGCGTCGAGCAGCCGCCCGTACGGGAGTTGCTCGGGTGCGTCGACGAGCAGGGCCAGGGCGAGGGCGAGTTGGGCGTAGCCGGCGGGGGTGAACGGGGCACCGGTGGCGGGGTGTTCGAGGCGGCGGGCGGCGCCGGGGCCGAGGCCGGCCTTGCAGAGCCGGGCATGCCAGGGGCCGACGACGAGCCGGTAGCCGAGCAGGGTGTCGAAGCGTTCGACGAGCCAGTCGCGGTGACGGCGGATCAGCGGGAAGCCGTCGGCGTGCGGGCCGGAGGCGGTGACCAGCGGATGCGCCAGCAGCAGCCGGGCGGCTATGCGGCGTTCGGCGGCGGGCAGGCCCGGGACCTCGGGGACGTCGGGGACGTCGGGGACCTCGGGGACGTCGGGGAGCTCGGCAACGGGGAGGCCGGGCCCGGCCACCGGGGCGGGGGGCGTCGGCAGGTCCCGGCCGGAACGATCCTGCGCGCCCGGCACCGGGCGGGTGCGCTCGGGCTTGCGGTGCCTGCCGGGCCTGCCCGGCTTGGCGCCTGACCGCACGACGGGCAGCGCGGAGGCGTCCCGCCGGGCCCGGCGCAGGCCGCCGGCGGTGCGGGCCTCGCGGGAGCGCTGGGCGGCGGTGGCGTGCGCGGTCGGGCCGTGCCACCAGCTGACGTCGGCGTCGCAGGCGGCGTCGGACGCGGCCTCGGCGGGGGCGCCGAGGTGGCGGGCCGGGTAGAGGCCGAAGGCGGCGGTGCACAGGTCGTCGGCGGTGCCGGGGGTGGCGGCGGCGAACCAGTGGGCGAGCCGCAGCAGGCCGGGGTCAGGCGAGAGCACGGGGTCGGTCGAGAGCACGGGGTCGGAGGCGGGTTCAGGGGCCTGCGCGGCATCAGCACGGGGGCCGGACACGGCTTCGGGCGCGGCCTCAGCTGCGGGTTCGCGTACGGCGAGGACGGCGTCGGTGGTCCCTCGCCCCGTCCCGCCCGTGCGCCCGTCCGGCCTTCCGGCGGCCACCCGGGTGGCGCCGACCGCGTACTCCTGCTGCTCCATGTCGGGGACCAGACTAGACGGTGACCGGGTCACCCGGTGGCAGCAACCGGCCTCGCGCCGAAGTGGCCGACCGCCCTCCGCTACGCCGCCGGCCCGGCCGGGCTCGCCGCCACCGCGTCATCCACCGGGCACCGCCGGGGTTACGCACCGGTAACCCGCTCTTCCGTCGTACGGGCGGGTCGCTTAGGGTCGGTCCCGCTCCCCCACCGCCCGACCCCGGAGGTCAGCAGCCGCATGAGCATCCGTACGACCACCCGTGCCGTCCTCGGCGGGCGCCTGCGCTCGGCCACCGGCCTGCTCGGCGGCTTCGCGGCCACCTCCGCGACGCACCTGGGCGCGATCCTGTCCGGCGCCTCCGTACTGCAGAACGCCACCAAGCCGGCCCTGATGCCGCTGCTGGCCGCGCACAGCGTCACCACGGCGGCCACCGCCGGGCGGCGGGCACCGAAGGAACTGGCGCCCGCACTGCTGCTGAGCGCGGGCGGGGACGTGCTGCTCCAGCTGAAGAACGACACCGCGTTCCTGGCCGGGATGGGCTCGTTCGCGGCGGCGCACGTCTGCTACGTGACGATGTTCGTCCGGCGCGGGGCGCTGACCGACCGCCGGCGGGCCCTGGTGGTCGCGGCCGCGTACGCGACGGCCTGGGCGGGCATGATCGGGCAGCTCTGGCCGGACCTCGGGGACCTGCAGATCCCGGTGGCCGGCTACAGCCTGCTGCTGGCCTCCACCGCCGTCACCTCGGCCGGGCTGGGCTGGCGGACCGGGCTGGGCGGGGCCCTGTTCCTGCTCTCCGACACGCTGATCGCCACCCAGCTGGCGAAGTGGCGGGAGCTGCCGGGGCATCAGTTCTGGATCATGGCGACGTACGTCCTGGCCCAGTACCTGCTGGCCGGCGGCATCCTCCGGCACGAGCACGAACGGGACCACGGGCGGGAGCACGAGCGCGAGCACGGGCAGCGGGGCGGGCGGGCGCCCGAGCCGCAGGCCGGCTGAGACGCCTGCGCGCCGCCGGCCCCGTCAGGGTCCGGCGACGCGCGGAGGAAACGCGGGGCGACGGCGCGAGGGGCCATCAGGCACTGCGCCGTCGCAGCAGCCAGAAGCCGCCGATGCCGCCCGCGACCAGGGCCGCGCCCCCGGCGAGCTCCGCCGGGTCGGACGCGACCGAGCCGCCGAAGCCGGTCTCCACGGCGCCGTGCGGGGCGATCTGCTGGCCGCCGGCGCCGGACTGGCCGAGCGAGCCCGCCCACTCGCCGGCCGCCTTGCCCCAGTCCCCGAGGCCCTTGTCGGAGCCGACGCCATTGCCGGATCCCAGGCCATTGCCGGAACCGAGCCCATTGCCGGAACCGGGCCCATTGCCGGAACCGGGCCCCTTCCCCGAACCGAGGCCATTGCCGGAACCGGGCCCCTTTCCCGAACCCGGGCCATTGCCAGAACCGGGCCCCTTCTCCGAACCCGGGCCATTGCCGGAACCGGGCCCCTTGTCGGAGCCGAGGCCTTTGTCGGAACCGGCCTGGGACGGGCCGACCGAGGCCTCGCCGTCCCTGGCGGATGCGAGGGGGGCCGTCAGGCCGGTCAGTACCGTCGCGCCGATCAGGGCGGCGGCGGCCGTACGCATGGGGCGCATGCCGGAACCTCCGGAATTCTCGGGCGCAGCCGGGGGACTCCGATGTCCCGTGGTCGAACAACTGCACCCGGTCATTCCCCGACGGTAGGCAGGCCGCCCGGGCCCGGCCACCGGTCTGGACCGTTCGGGTTACCGCCCCTCACCCAACGTGACTCACAGGTCGAGGTCCACCACGACCGGCGCGTGGTCCGAGGTGCCCTTGCCCTTGCGGGCCTCACGGTCCACGTAGCTGTCGGAGACGGCGTCGGCGAAGGCCTTGTTGGCGTAGGTGAGGTCGATCCGCATGCCCCGGTTCTTCGGGAAGGCCAGCTGGCGGTAGTCCCAGTAGGTGTAGGGGTGGTCGTACTTGAGCGGGCGCGGCACCACGTCGTGCAGGCCCGCCTCGCCGAGGGCCTCCAGCGCGGCCCGCTCGGCGGGGGTGACGTGGGTGAGGCCCTCGAAGGCGGCGATGTCGTAGACGTCCTCGTCGGTCGGGGCGATGTTGAAGTCCCCGAGGACGGCGAACGGGCGGGGCCCGGCGGCGTCCTCGACGGCGGCCTGACGCAGGGCCTCCAGCCACTCCAGCTTGTAGCGGTAGTGGGCGTGGTCGACCTCGCGGCCGTTGGGCACGTAGACCGACCAGACCCGGACCGGGCCGCAGGTGGCGGCGACGGCGCGCGGCTCGACGTCGGGCAGCAGGGCGCCGTCGGCGAGGTAGCCGGGCTGGCCCGGCAGGTCGCGCACCACGTCGTCCAGGCCGAGCCGGGAGACGATCGCGACGCCGTTCCACCGGCCGGTACCGTGCGCGGCCGTCTCGTAGCCGAGCGCGCGCACCTCCTCGTACGGGAAGGCGTCGGCCGCGCACTTGAGCTCCTGGAGGCAGAGCACGTCGGGCTTGGCGCTCTCCAGCCACTCCAGGAGCTTGGGCAGCCGCGCGGTGACGGAGTTGATGTTCCAGGTGGCGATGCGGACGGTCACGGCGGGCGGCCTTCCCGGTGGTTCGGTACGGACGAGTGGATCGGTACGGACGGGCGCTTCGGTACGGACAGGTGCTTCGGTACGGCGAGGGGTGGGCACCCCCGCGAGGGAGGCCCACCCCGAACATACCGCCCGGCACTGACAGTCCCGGTCAGCCCGCGGGCCGCACCACCGCCGCGGAGCCGCCGCCGCGCCGGACCGGTTCGGCCGCGGCCGCCCACCGCCCGTCCGGCAGCCGTTCCACCCCGGTGGCGGCGCCGATCTCGGCGACGGACGTGAAGCTGTGCCCGAGCGCTTCCAACGCGGCCCGCTCGGGCAGCGCCAGGAAGGCCGGCTCGGCCTGGGTGGCGGCGGTGTTGCGCTGGCTGGCGCGCGGCGCGGCGATGGCCTGCTCCAGGCTCAGGCCCCGGTCGAGCCGCCCGAGCAGCACCTGCAGGGTGGTGGTGATGATCGTCGCGCCGCCGGGGCTGCCGGTGGCGAGCAGCGGTTCGCCGTCGCGCAGCACGATGGTCGGCGCCATCGAGGAGCGCGGCCGCTTGCCCGGGCCGGGCAGGTTGGGGTCGGGGACGCCCGGGGCGAGCGGGGTGAAGTCGAAGTCGGTGAGCTCGTTGTTGAGCAGGAAGCCGCGGCCGGGGACGGTGATCCCGCTGCCGCCGGTCTGCTCGATGGAGAGCGTGTAGGCGACCACGTTGCCCCACCGGTCGGCCACGGTGAGGTGGGTGGTGTTGGGGCCCTCGTAGGGCTCGGCGACGGCGGGACCGGCCTCGGCGCAGCCGGCCGGGTGGCGCGGGTCGCCGGGGGCGAGCGGGCTGGTGAGGGCCCGGTCGGGGCTGATCAGGCAGGCCCGGGAGGCGGCGTAGCGCGCGGAGAGCAGTTCCTTCGTGGGGACGTCGCCGAAGGCCGGGTCGCCGACCCAGCGGTTGCGGTCGGCGAAGGCGATCCGGGAGGCGTCCAGGAAGTGGTGGTAGTACTGCGTGTCGCCGTACGTGCCGAGGTCGCCGTCCTCCAGGATGCCGAGCGCCTCACCGACGGTGGTGCCGCCGGAGCTGGAGGGGGCGATGGAGTAGACGTCGTAGTCGCGGTAGGCGACGTGGGTGGGGGCCTGGCGGTTGACCTGGTAGGCGGCGAGGTCGGCGGTGTCGACCTTGCCGGGGCGCGCCTTGCGGCCGGAGGCCGGGTCCACCGGCGGTTGCTGGACGGTGGTGGCGATGTCCTTGCCCAACTCGCCCTGGTAGAGGGCCCGGACGCCGTCCTTGGCGAGCAGCCGGTAGGTGGCGGCGAGGTCGGGGTTGCGCAGGACGGTGCCGACCTCGGGGGGCTTGCCGCCGGGCAGGAAGAGCTTGGCGGTGTCGGGGAAGTCCTTGAACCGGTCGTAGTTGTCGGCGGTCTGGCCGCGGAAGGTCCGGTCGACGACGAAGCCGTCGTCGGCGATCCGCTCGGCGGGCTTCAGGTTGTCGGCGAGCGGGCGGCTGCCCCACTGGCGCAGGGCGGTGTCCCAGGTGGCGGCGGTGCCGGGGACGCCGACGGACAGGCCGCTGGTGACGGCGTCGGCGAAGGCCAGCGGCTTGCCGTCCTCCAGGAACAGCCCGGTGTCGGCGGTGCGGCCGGCCACCTCGCGACCGTCGATGGTGTGCACCCGGCCGGTGGCGTGGTCGTAGTAGACGAAGTACCCGCCACCGCCGACGCCGGAGGAGTAGGGCTCGGTGACGCCGAGGGCCGCCGCGGTCGCGACGGCCGCGTCGACGGCGTTGCCGCCCTTGCGCAACACCTCGATGCCGGCCGCGGTGGCGTCGGCGTCCACGCTGGACACCGCCCCGCCCCAGCCCACCGCCTCGGCGGCCTTCGGCGGCGGGGCCGCGCCCGCCGCCCCGGCCGGCCCGGCACAGGACCAGACCAGGGCGGTGGCGAGCAGCAGCGGTGGTGCGAGACGGGTCAGAGCCCTCATCCGGGTCCTCCTGAGTCGGCGTCAACTCCGTTGTTTCACAGGAGGCATGATTCCGACAACCACACCGCACCGCTACCACCCGGCAGTTGACGCGGCAGGAGGACCTCAGGAGGCGCTGCGCTCGACCCGGCGGCGTTTGATGGTGCGGAAGCGGCGGGCGACCTGTCGGGCGAGGTCGGCGGCGCCGACCAGGCCGGCCTCGTTGCCGAGGGCGGCGTGCACGATGGTGGCCTCGGGGCGGAAGCCGCGACCGGTGAGGGTGCGGCGGAAGGTGTCCCGGGCCGGGCCGAGCAGCAGGTCCCCGGCCTCGGAGACGCCGCCGCCGACGACGAAGCGGCCCGGGTCGAGCGCGGCGGCCAGGTTGGCGATGCCGACGCCGAGCCAGGTGCCGACCTCGTAGAGGAGTTCGGTGGCGGTCGGGTCGCCGTCCCGGGCGGCCTCGGTGACCAGTGGTCCGGTGATGCCCTCGACGGTGCCGCCGGCCCGGGCGAGCAGCGGCTGCACCACCGGGGACTCCTCGGCGACGAGCTCGCGGGCGTCGCGCACCAGTGCGTTGCCGGAGGAGTACTGCTCCCAGCAGCCGCGGTTGCCGCACGGGCAGCGGTGGCCGCCGGGCAGCACCTGCATGTGCCCGAACTCGCCCGCCAGGCCGTACTTGCCGCGGTCGACGTAGCCGTCGCGGACGACGGCGCCCCCGATGCCGGTGCCGAGGGTGAGCATCACCATGTGGTCCTCGCCGCGCCCGGCGCCGAAGCGCCACTCGGCCCAGGCGGCGGCGTTGGCGTCGTTCTCGACGATCACCGGGAACCGCAGCCGTTCGCTGAGCGCCTGCTTGAGCGGCTCGCCCCGCCAGTTCAGGTGCGGGGCGAACAGCACCGTGGAGCGGTCGGCGTCGACCCAGCCGGCCGCGCCGATGCCGACCGCGTGGACGTCGTGCCGGTCGGCGAGCTCCAGCACCAGCTCGACGATGACGTCCTCGACGACCTTGGCGCTCTTGCTCTTGTGGGGGGTGTCGGTGCGCAGCTTCTCCAGCACCTTGCCCTCGCCGTCCACCACCCCGGCGACCACCTTGGTGCCGCCGATGTCGACGCCGATGGTGGGCAGCCGCAGTATCCCGGCGGGCAGGGCGCGGCGCCGGCGCTCGGCCCGCGGGCCGAGGCCGAGGAGGTTGGGCAGGACGGCCGGCCGGGTGCTGCCTTGGGGGCTGTTCACGGCTTCGGACGCTCCTCACGGGGCTCGGGGTCAGTGGGTCGGGCCAGCTCGTGCGAGAGCTCGGCGAGGTCGGAGCCGCCGGCCATCTCGGTGGTGAGCTGTTCGAGGCCGATCTCGGCACGCGGGTGGCTGCCGGCCATCCGGCCCCGCTTGAGCAGGGTGAAGTGGTCGCCGACCAGGTACGCATGGTGCGGGTTGTGGGTGATCAGGACGACCCCGAGCCCGGCGTCGCGGGCGGCGGTGACGTACTTGAGCACCACCCCGGACTGCTTGACGCCGAGCGCCGCGGTCGGCTCGTCCAGGATCAGCACCTTGGCGCCGAAGTGGACGGCCCGGGCGATCGCCACGCACTGGCGCTGGCCGCCGGAGAGGGTGCCGATCGGGCGGTCGACGTCGTGCAGGTCGACGCCCATCCGGGCGAGCGCCTCGCGGGTGGTGGCGCGCATCCCGTCGGCGTCCAGGCGCAGGCCGCCCCAGCGGCGGTGGCCCTGCTCGGAGCCGAGGAAGAAGTTGCGCCAGACCGGCATCAGCGGGACGACGGCGAGGTCCTGGTAGACGGTGGCGATGCCGCGGTCCAGGGCCTGGCGCGGGGAGGCCAGGCGGACCTCCTCGCCGCCGACGCGGTAGCGGCCCTCGTCGTGCTGGTGCAGCCCGGCGATGATCTTGATCAGGGTGGACTTGCCGGCCCCGTTGTCGCCGAGCACGCAGCTGATCTCGCCGGCGTGCAGGGTGAGCGAGACGTCCTCCAGGGCGCGGACGGTGCCGTAGGTCTTGCCGACGCCCTCCAGCGCGAGCAGTTCGCTGTTCATCGCGGCCCCCGTTCGGCCTGGCGCTTGACGTAGGCGTTCAGCAGGGCGGCCAGCAGCAGCATCGCGCCGAGGAAGAACTTGAACCAGTCCGGGTTCCACTGGGCGTAGATGATCCCCTTGCTGGCCATGCCGAAGATCAGCGCGCCGAGCGCGGAGCCGACCACCGAGCCGTAGCCGCCGGTGATCAGGCAGCCTCCGATGACGGCCGCGACGATGTAGATCAGCTCGTTGCCGACGCCCTCGCCGGACTGCACGGTGTCGAAGGAGAACAGCAGGTGCTGGCCGAGCACCCAGGCGCCGAAGCCGACGCCGAGGTAGAGCAGCGTCTTGGTGCGGGCGACCGGCACCCCGACCGCGCGGGCGGCGGCCGCGTCGCCGCCGACGGCGAAGATCCAGTTGCCGAAGCGGGTGCGCAGCAGCACCCAGCTGCCGACCGCGAGCAGGCCGAGCCACCACCAGACGGTGGCCTTGACGGTCAGCCCGCCGACGGTGACCTCGGAGGCGAACAGCCAGCGGCAGGCGGCGAAGCCCTCCATGTCGGAGATCGGCTTGGTGGAGACCGTCCCGGAGACCAGCTTGGTGACGCCGAGGTTGGCGCCGGTCAGCATCAGGAAGGTGCCCAGGGTGACGATGAAGCTGGGCAGCCTGGTGCGGCCGAGCATCCAGCCGTTGAAGGCCCCGACGGCGAGGGTGACGGCGAGCGAGACCAGCACGCCCACCCAGGTCACCGCGGTGAACTGGTAGGAGACCATCGAGGAGGTCAGCGCGGCGGTGGTGACCAGCACACCGGCCGACAGGTCGAACTCACCGCCGATCATCAGCAGCGAGACCGGGACGGCCATGATCCCGATGGTGGACGCCGCGTAGAGCACGGTGCCCAGCGAGGCGGCCCGCAGGAAGGGTTCGGCGGCCAGGGCGAACACCGTGAAGACCGCGACGGCGGCGATCAGCGAGCCGAGCTCGGGGCGGGCCAGGAGCCGGCGCAGTGCGGCCGGGCGGTCCTGGGAGAGGACGTCGGTGGTGCTCACCTCGTCCCCCTCGCGACGTACTCGGCGAGCGCGTCGGCGTCGTCCTTGGTCAGGATCTGCGGGCCGGTCGCGACGGGCTTGCCGCCGCCGAGCATGTCCAGGTTGGACTTGTACAGCCAGAGCAGGTCGACGCCCTCGTAGCCCTGCAGGTAGGGCTGCTGGTCGACGGCGAAGCCGACGCTGCCGGACTTGAGCCCGGACACCACCTGCGGTCCCAGGTCGAAGGTGTCGAGCTCGACGGCGCGGTGGACGTCCTGGACGGCCTGCAGACCGGTGGCCGCCATCGGGCCGGAGAGGGTGAGCACGGTGTCGATGGCCGGGTCGGCCTGGAGCTTGGCGGAGATCGCGGCGCGGGCGTCGGGCATGTTGACGCCGTCCACGTACATCACCTGGAAGGCGCCGGCGGCCTTGGACCGGGCGCCGGAGCAGCGCTGCTCCTGGCCGACGTTGCCCTGTTCGTGGATGACGCAGAGCACGTTCTTGCGGCCGCGGCCGGCCAGCTCGGTGCCGGCCGCCTGGCCGGCGGTGGACTCGTCCTGGCCGATGTGGGTGAGGGCGCCGAACTTCGCGGAGTACTCCTGGCCGGAGTTGACGGTGATCACGGGGATGCCGGCGGCCTTGGCCTTGCCGAGGACGTCGGCCATCGCGTCGCCCTTGGCGAGGGTGACCAGCAGGCCGTCGACCTTCTGGTCGATGGCGGCCTGGACGAGCTGGACCTGGTTCTGGGTCTGCGCGTCGTTGGAGTACAGGAAGGTGATGTTGTCCTTGGCGGCGGCCTGCTCGGCGCCCTTGCGCACGCTGTCCCAGAAGGCGTCGCCGGCTCCCGCGTGGGTCACCATGGCGACTTTCCAGCGCGGGGTGGTGACGGCGCTGCCGGCGGAGGCCGCGGCCTTGGCGCGGGCCTCCTCGGCGCGTCTGCCTCCGGTACTGCTGCAACCGGCCGCGGTGACCGCGAGAGCCAGGACGGCGCAAACGGGCCAGAAGCGGCGGGACGGGCGAAAGCGGGTTGTGCTCATCCCCATAGTCTCTCTGCCCGGGCCGCGCGCTCACGCACCGCCTCGCCCGGCGGCGTGCGCCGCCCGGGAGGTAAGGTGCCCCGGGGGACCTTTCCTGGAAGTTCGCTGGACATCTCGTCCGGACGACGGCCGTCCGGGTGGCAGACTAAGCGCCGACCCGAAACAGGAACATCCCGGAAACGTGATGTTCCTCTCAGGTTCCGCACAGATTTGGATGGCAACCGATCATCGGTTCCCCGCCGTCTGATGCCATTGGAGTGCGTTCGGGCGAGTGGGGCCCGGGCGGCCAGCAACCCGGATACGAGAACTTGATGCAACTGACAGGTACGCCATTCCTCATCCTCACCGTCATCCTGGTGCCGGTGTCCATCACGGTGGCGCTGCTGTTCTGGGGGAAGGTCCGCGGATCGAACCCGGTGCGGATCCTGTCCCGACTGGTCATGATCATGTTCTGCCAGGTCACGGCCGTGCTGATGGTCTTCGTGATGGTCAACAACGCCAACCTGATCTACGGCAACTGGGACGACCTGCTCGGCACCGGTGACCACGTCCGGGCCGTGCCCTCGCTCCCGCCGGCCGAGCCGGGCGCCCCCGCCGGCAACCAGGGCGGCGACGCCGCCAAGCAGCCGCCGAAGATCACCCAGAAGTTCGCCGGCGTGAACGACCCCGCCGTTCCCAACGACGTCCAGAAGACCGAGCTCAAGGGCCAGGTGTCCGGGGTCGACGGCGAGGTGCTGGTCTGGCTGCCGCCGCAGTACAACGACCCGGCGTTCAAGGACAAGAAGTTCCCGGTGGTCGAGCTGATCCCCGGCTACCCGGGCTCCTCCTCCACCTGGTACGGCACCCTCAAGGTCTCCGAGCAGCTCAAGCCGCTGATGCAGCAGGGCAAGGTCGCCCCCTTCATCCTGGTCTCGCCGCGCACCCTGCTCCTCGGCAACCACCAGGACGCCGGCTGCACCGACATCCCCGGCAAGATCAACGCCGACGCCTGGATCACCCGGGACGTCCCGCAGATGGTCCTGGACAACTTCCGCGCCGACCCCTCCTCGGACCGCTGGGCGATCGCCGGCTACTCGGCCGGCGCCCACTGCGCGGCCAAGCTGTCCCTGGCGCACCCCAACCGGTACCGGGCCGGCATCTCGATGTCCGGCTACAACGACCCGGCGGCCGAGTCGGACTCCCTGGTCGGCAAGGACCCGAAGCTGCGCGAGGCCAACAACCCGATCACCATCCTGAAGACCGCCCAGACACCGCCGAAGGTCAACCTCTTCATCAGCGGCAAGAAGGGCGACGGCCTGGAGGACGCCCAGGCGATCGCCGCGGCGGCCAAGGAGCCGACCAAGGTCCAGGTCCAGGAGAGCAACGGCCCGCACACCACCGAGCTGTGGAAGACCATGGTGCCGAGCGTCTTCGAGTGGCTGACCGGGGTCATCCCGGCGCAGTAACCACGACCGCAAGGAGGAGGGCCCGCCGCGAGCAGTCGCGGCGGGCCCTCCTCGTTGCGGGCCGTCCTCGCACGCGGGCCGCCCTGGTCTCGGGCCGTCCTCGTACGCGGGCCGTCAGGCCAGTTCGAGCGCCAGGTAGAAGTCCACCCGGTCCTCCAGCCGGGAGAGGTCACGGCCGGTCAACTCCTCGATCCGGCCGATCCGGTAGCGCAGGGTGTTGACGTGGACGTGCAGCTGCGCGGCGCAGCGCGTCCAGGAGCCGTCCGAGCGCAGGAAGGCCTCCAGGGTGCGGACCAGGTCCGCCTGGTGCTCGATGTCGTACGCGATCACCTTGTCCAGCAGCCGGCTGCGGAAGGCCCGGCGGACCTCGTCCGGGACTGCCGCCAGCAGCAGCACGTGCGAGGCCAGCTCCTCGGGGCCGGCCACGCAGACCCGGCCGACCCGGGCGGCGGCGATCCGGCGGGCGTGCCGGGCCTCCTCCAGGGCGCCGCGCAGGCCGCCGGCCTCGGAGGCGGGGGCGGAGACGCCGAGGGTGATCCGGCCCTCCGAACCGAGGCCGGCCTCCAGCGGGGCGAGCAGGTCGCGCAGGGTCTCGGCGGGCACCGAGCCCTCCAGGACGGGCAGCACCACCACGGCGCCCGAGCCGGCCCCGGCGACCAGGGCGCGGTCGGTGGTGCCGCCCAGTGCCTCCTCCAGGACGGCGCGCACCGCGCCCTCCGGCAGGCCGGTCCCCTCGGCGCTGAGCACCAGCCAGGAGGCTTCCGGGGCCTGGGGTTTGGGCTCGGGGCTCTCGTAGCGGGCGGCCATCGCCGAGGAGGCGTACAGGGTGCGGCTGATCTCGGCCGGGTCGGCGTCGCGCTGCAGCAGGGTCAGCACCTCGTCGGCGAGGCGGCGGCGCAGCCGGCGGCCCTCGTCGCGGCGGTGGCGCTCGGCGGCGACCAGGCGGGCCAGGTTCTCGGCGAGCTGCTGGCGCTTGGTGGTCCACTCGGTGACGTCGCCGGCCACGGCGAGCACCCAGTCGGCGAGCGGCGTCTCGTGCTCGGCCGAGACCGGGGCGGGCAGCAGCGAGTAGGATCCGCCGGCCAGGCGGGCCCGGTGCGGGGGGCGGCGGCGCTGGCGCTGGGCACCCAGATGGGCGCGGACCAGCTGGTCGCGGTCCTCGGCCGGCAGGCGGTCGGCGGGGCCGGCGATCACCGCGCCGGTGGGGGTGAGCACCCAGCAGTCGAGGTCGAGGTCGCCGCCGAGCAGGTCCAGCACGGCATCCAGCCCGCCGCCACCGGCCGCCGAGACCAGCAGGCGGTGCCGGTCGACGAGGGCGGCGAGGTCCGCGGCGCGGTCGGCGGAGACCTGGCGGCCGATGAACTCGGTGACGGTGCCGAAGGCGATGTCGTCGGGGACGGCCAGCAGCGGCATCCGGTGCCGGCGGCAGGCCTCGACCAGGTCCTCGGGCACCGGGCCGACCTCGGCCTCGCCGGCCGCCAGGGCCACCGCGCCGCCGGCCGCGAGGGTCCGCACGAACCGCTCGGAGTCGGCCGGGCCGGTTCGCCACAGCATGCCGGTGAGCACCAGTTCGCCGCCGTGCAGGTAGCGGCCGGGGTCGTGCAGGTCCGTGGTCATGACGCCGCTGACCTGCCGGTCCAGCTCGTCCTCGGCCGCGAGCAGGCGCAGTCGCGGGGCGCCGGGGGCGAGCAGGTCACGGACACGCATCCGCGGACTCCTTACAGGGGCTGAGGGTGGGGTGGGGCTGAACGTGGGAGGCCCGAGCGTTCGGTCCGGGGGTCACAGTGTGCCCGAACATCCGTGCTTGGCGTTACGTCCGGGCGGGCGGCCGGATCACGGGCCCATCGCTTGCGAATCACGGCCGGATTACGGTCGTAGGTAGCACCTGGTGAACACCTGGGCTGCGCGATTGTCCTCCTTAGAGGAACGTACAGGATGCCGGGCGGGAGCACAGCCGGGGCTTCATGCCATCGGTGACTGCCAGCGGGCCCCGCCGCGGCGGTTCACTGGGCCACACGCCGCCGGACACAACCCGGTGACCGGGGCCCGACGCGGAGGCGACGAAGCGGTATGAGAGGTCCGAACACCGAGTTCCGGGCACTGTGCCCACCCGTTCGGCAGGCGACGACTTGAGGAGACACCCGCATGGAGTTCCTTCGGCCCGCTACCTGGGACGAGGCACTCGCGGCGAAGGCTGAGTACCCGACCGCGCTGCCCATCGCGGGCGGTACGGACGTCATGGTCGAGATGAACTTCGACGTGCACCGGCCATCCGCGATTCTCGATCTGAACCGCATCACCGAGCTCACCCAGTGGTCGAACGACGGCGGCGTCGTCAGACTCGGCGCCTCCGTCCCGTACGCCCGGATCATCGACGAGCTGTCCGGGCCGCTGCCCGGGCTGGCGCTGGCGGCCCACACCGTCGGCTCGCCGCAGATCCGCAACCGCGGCGGCGTCGGCGGCAACCTCGGCGCGGCCTCCCCGGCCGGCGACTCCCACCCGGCGCTGCTGGCGGCCGGCCGGGACGTGTTCGTCGAGGCGGCCTCCGTGCGCGGCACCCGGCTGATCCGGATCGACGACTTCTACGTCGGTGTGAAGCGCAACAGCCTGGCGGCCGACGAGCTGATCCGGGCCGTACGCATCCCGGTGGCGGACGGCCCGCAGCAGTTCTCGAAGATCGGCACCCGCAACGCCATGGTGATCGCGGTCTGCGCCTTCGGTTTCGCCCTTCACCCGAAGGACGGCACCGTCGGCACCGGCATCGGTTCGGCCGCCCCCACGCCGCGCCGCGCCGTCGAGGCCGAGGAGTACCTGCGGGGCGTGCTCGCCGAGCGCGGGCTCTGGGAGTCCGGCGACCTGCTGGGCACCGAGGTGATCCAGCGCTTCGGCGAGCTGGTCAAGGCCGCCGCCTCGCCGATCGACGACGTCCGGGGCACCGCCGACTACCGCCGGCACGCGCTGGCCGTGATGGCCCGCCGCACCCTCACCTGGACCTGGAACGACTACAGCAAGCAGATCAGGAGCGCGGCATGAGGGTGACGTTCACCGCCAACGGCAAGCCGGTCGAGGCCGACGACGTCTGGGAGGGCGAGAGCCTCCTGTACGTGCTGCGCGAGCGGGTCGGCCTGCCGGGCTCCAAGAACGCCTGCGAACAGGGCGAGTGCGGCTCCTGCACGGTCTACCTGGACGGCGTACCGGTCTGCAGCTGCCTGGTCGCGGCCGGCCAGGTGCAGGACCGCGAGGTCCGCACGGTCGAGGGCCTGACCGACGAGAACGGCGAACTGGGCCTGGTCCAGCAGGCGTTCGTCGACGCCGGCGCCGTCCAGTGCGGCTTCTGCACCCCCGGCCTGCTGGTGCAGACCGACGCGCTGCTGGACCAGGACGCCCAGCCGAGCGACAACGACATCCGCGAGGCGCTGTCGGGCAACCTCTGCCGCTGCACGGGCTACGAGAAGATCATGGACGCGGTGCGGCTGGCGTCCGCCCGCAAGTGCGCCGGCAAGGGGGCTTCGGAATGAGCGAGCGAAGCGAACGAATCATCGAAGGGTGCGCATTGTGCGAAGCGCCCGCCGAGCGCAGCGAGGTGGCCGCATGAGCGCTCGCACCATCCAGGGTCAGAAGAACCTCCAGAACATCAACCAGGCGTCCAAGGACGGCATCGGCGGCTCGCCGCTGCGCCCGGACGGCAACCTGAAGGTCAAGGGCGAGTTCGCGTACTCCTCCGACATGTGGCACGAGGACATGCTCTGGGGCACGGCACTGCGCTCGCCGCACCCCCGCGCCACCATCCTCTCGGTGGACATCTCCGAGGCGCTCAAGGTGCCCGGCGTCTACGCCGTCCTCACCCACCAGGACATCCCCGGCTCGAAGTACTACGGCCTGGAGATCCAGGACCAGCCGGCCCTGGCCATCGACAAGGTCCGCTACCACGGCGAGGCGATCGCGCTGGTCGCGGCCGACCACCCGGAGACGGCCCGCCGCGCGGTGAAGAAGATCAAGGTCGAGTACGAGGTGCTCACCCCGATCGTCACCGAGGAGCAGTGCCTCGACCCCGGGACGTACGGCTACGTGCACGAGCCGCACGAGTACAAGTCGCACGCGTACGGCAACATCTGCCACGAGCAGCGGCTGGTCTCCGGCCTCGGCGTGACCGACGAGGTCCGCGCGCTGGCGGACGTCATCGTCAGCGGCGACTACGAGGTCGGCATGCAGGACCAGGCCTTCCTCGGCCCCGAGTCCGGCCTCGCGGTGCCCGCCGAGGACGGCGGCATCGACCTCTACGTCGCCACCCAGTGGCTGCACGTGGACCGCGAGCAGATGGCCCCGGTGCTCGACCTGCCCGAGGAGAAGGTCCGGCTCACCCTGGCCGGCGTCGGCGGCGCCTTCGGCGGTCGCGAGGACATCTCGATGCAGATCCACGCCTGCCTGCTGGCCCAGCACACCGGCAAGCCGGTCAAGATCGTCTACGCCCGCGACGAGTCCTTCTACGGCCACGTGCACCGCCACCCGGCGAGGATGCACTACGAGCACGGCGCCACCCGTGACGGCAAGCTGGTCTTCGCCGACTGCCGGATCGTGCTGGACGGCGGCGCGTACGCCTCCGCCTCGCCCGCCGTGGTCGGCAACGCGGCCTCGCTCGGGCACGGCCCGTACGTGATCCCGAACGTGAAGATGCACGCCATCGCGCTCTACAGCAACAACCCGTCCTGCGGCGCGATGCGCGGCTTCGGCGCCGTCCAGGCCGCGTTCGGCTACGAGTCGCAGATGGACAAGCTGGCCGCCGAACTCGGCATGGACCCGGTCGAGTTGAGGCAGCTCAACGCCATGTCGGAGGGCGACTACATGCCCACCGGCCAGCAGATCGACTCCCCCGCCCCGGTCGCCGACCTGCTGCGGCGCGCCAAGGAGATGCCGCTGCCGCCGCCGCTGGACACCGCGCACCTGGACGTGCGCCAGCTCCCCGGCGCGCTGTCCAACACCTCGCACGGCGAGGGCATCGTGCGCGGCGTCGGCTACTCCGTCGGCATCAAGAACGTCGGCTTCTCCGAGGGCTTCGACGACTACTCCACCGCCCGGGTGCGCCTGGAGGTGATCGGCGGCGAGCCGGTCGCCATGGTGCACACCGCGATGGCGGAGGTCGGCCAGGGCGGCGTGACCGTGCACGCCCAGATCGCCCGCACCGAGCTGGGCGTCGAGCAGGTCACCATCCACCCGGCCAACACCGAGGTCGGCTCGGCCGGCTCGACCTCCGCCTCGCGCCAGACGTACATGACCGGCGGCGCCGTGAAGCTGGCCGCCGAGGCGGTCAAGCGGGCGCTGATCGAGAAGGGCCGCCGCCGCTACGGCTGGACCCACGACGACATCACGCTGGCCGGCGGGAAGGTCGTCTCGGCCCGCTCCGGGGCGCTGGTCTCCATGGTCGACCTGCTCGGCGACGAGGCCATCGACCTCACCCGCGAACACCACCACCGCCCGACCGTCCCGTTCGACAAGGAGACCGGGCAGGGCTTCGGCCACGTCCAGTACACCTTCTGCGCCAACCGCGCGGTCGTCGACGTGGACGTCGAACTGGGCCTGGTCAAGGTGGTCGAGCTCACCGCCGTCCAGGACGTCGGCAAGGCGCTCAATCCGCTCTCCGTCGTCGGCCAGATCCAGGGCGGCTGCACCCAGGCGCTCGGCCTCGCGGTGATGGAGGAGATCATCGTGCGGGACGGGAAGGTGCGCAACGCCTCCTTCACCGACTACCTGATCCCCACCATCCTGGACACCCCGCCGATCCCGGTGGAGATCCTCGAACTGCCCGACCCGCACGCCCCGTACGGGCTGCGCGGCGTCGGCGAGGCCCCGACCGTGTCGGCGACGCCGTCGATCGTGGCCGCCATCCGCAACGCCACCGGGCTGGCGCTCAACCGGATCCCGGTCCGGCCCGAGCACCTGACCACGGAACTCCCGGGCTGACAGCGGGACTTCAACCTCCCCGGGGCGGCGACCGTCTTCCCCTCCGCCCCGGGGCCGCACCACCCGTGCACCACCTTCCGTCGCACCACCTTTGCGCCTTCTGTCGCACCACCCTCTGTCGCGCCACCTCTGCACCTTCTGTCGCACCGCACACGCACGCACCATCCGCTGCCTCTCCCACGCCGGGGTTCTGCAGCGGTGCGCACCACCCACGCACCGCGGGCACCGCCACAGAGCGTGCCTCCCAGTGAGTCGAACAGTCCCCCTGCGCCAACCTCGTTGACTGGCGATCAGGTCGGCTCGCCCACCCCAACCCCCTTTGACACTTGGGAGTGGACATGACCCGGATCCCCACGGAACCCGGCCCCACCGAAGACAGACCCCTCAGCGAAGACGGGCCCCTCAGCGAAGACGGGCCCGCCGAGGCCGACACCCCCACGTCGGCCCCGCACGCACGACCGAGGAACGCGGTCGACGCGCACTTCAGGATCTCGGCCCGGGGATCGACGCTCGCCAACGAACTACGGGGTGGCCTCACCACCTTCATGGCGATGGCGTACATCATCCTGCTCAACCCGCTCATCCTGAGCGGCGCGGACGTCACCGGCGTCAAGCTGGACCACGCCGCGCTGACCACGGCCACCGCCCTCGCGGCCGCCGTCACCACGATCCTGATGGGCGTGGTCGGCAACGTGCCGCTGGCCCTCGCCGCCGGCCTCTCGGTCTCCGGCGCGGTCTCCGCCCTCGTCGTGCCGCACACCACCTGGCCGCAGGCCATGGGCCTGTGCGTCATCTACGGCCTGCTGATCGTGCTGCTGGTCGTCTCCGGCCTGCGCGAGAAGATCATGAACGGCATCCCGCTGCCGCTCAAGCACGCGATCACCATCGGCATCGGCCTGTTCGTCACGATCATCGGCCTCTACAAGGCCGGGTTCGTGCACACCGGCGGCCCCACCCCGCTCTCCCTCGGCCCCTTCGGCGAGCTGTCCGGCTGGCCCGTCCTGATCTTCTGCGTCACCCTGCTGTCGATCTTCGTGCTGATGGCCCGCAACGTCCGCGGCGCGATCCTGATCGGCATCGCCGGTGGCACCGTGCTCGCGGTGATCGTCAACAAGGTCGCCCACGTACCGGCCGAGGCGTGGAAGAACTCCGTCCCGGTCTGGCCCGGCATCCCGGTCGCCGCGCCGGACTTCAGCCTCTTCGGCCACGTCGACCTGTTCGGCGCCTTCGGTGGCAAGGGCATGGGCGCGATCAGCGCCTCGGTCGCCGTGTTCACCCTCGTGCTGGCCGGCTTCTTCGACGCGATGGCCACCATCATCGGTGTCGGCACCGAGGCCGGACTGGCCGACAAGCAGGGCCGGATGCCCGGCCTCTCCAAGGCGCTGTTCATCGACGGCGCCGGCGGCGCGGTCGGCGGACTGGCGGGCGCGTCCGGCCAGACGGTCTTCGTCGAGTCCGCGACCGGCGTCGGCGACGGCGCCCGGACCGGCCTCGCCTCCGCCGTCACCGGCGGCCTGTTCGCCCTGATGCTGTTCTTCTCGCCGCTCGCCGGCATCGTCCCGGTCGAGGTCGCCTCCGCCGCCCTCGTCGTCATCGGCGCGATGATGATGAGCCAGGCCCGGCACATCGACTGGTCGGACCGCGAGGTCGCCATCCCGGCCTTCCTCACCTGCGTCCTGATGCCGTTCACCTACAGCATCACCGCGGGCGTCGCCGCCGGCGTCATCTCGTACACCGTCATCAAGGCCGGCCAGGGCAAGTGGCGCGAGCCCGGCCTGCTGATGTGGATCCTCACCGCGGTCTTCGTGGTGTACTTCGCGCTCTCCCCGGTCAAGTCCTGGCTCGGCGTGCACTGACCTGCGTCAAGCGGTACCGCCGCCGTACGGGATCGTTTCCCGTACGGCGGCGTCTCCCGTACGGCGGCGTGTCCCAGGCGGCGGCTCCCGTGCGGCGGCGCTTCCCGTACGACGGTGTTTCCCCACGGCAGCGCGCCCGGTGTCGTGCCCCACTACCCTCGAAAGCGACAAGGAGCTCCTGACATGCAGGACATCGCCGAGCAGTTGCAGGCCTGGCACGCCTCCGGGCGCTCCTTCGCCGTGGCCACCGTCGTCGGCGTCTCCGGCAGCGCGCCGCGCGACCCCGGGGCGGCACTGGCCGTGGACGCGGCCGGCGAGGCGGTCGGCAGCGTCTCCGGCGGCTGCGTCGAGGGCGCGGTCTACGAGCTGTGCCAGGCCGCCATCGAGTCCGGCGAGCCGGTGCTGGAGCGGTTCGGCTACAGCGACGAGGACGCCTTCGCCGTCGGCCTGACCTGCGGCGGCATCCTCGACGTGTTCGTCCAGCCGATCGTCCCCGGCGCCGACGCCGGGCTGGACGCCGGCATCGCGTACATCGCCTCCGGCACGCCGGTCGCGCTCGCCCGGGTGATCGCCGGGCCCGGCGGACTCGTCGGCGCCACCGTCGCCGTCACCGCCGACACCCACCACGGCGCCCTCTCCCCCAGCCCCTCGACCGTGGGCGCGCTCGAACGGGCGATCGTCGCCGAGGCCCGGGCCATGCTCGACGCCGGACGCACCGGCCGGATCGTGCTCGGCCTCGACGGGCGCCCCTGCGACGAGCGCGACCAGGGCACCGTCACCTGCTTCGTCGAGGCCTACGTGCCCGCGCCGCGGATGCTCGTCTTCGGGGCCATCGACTTCGCCGCCGCCGTCGTGCGGATCGGCAAATTCCTCGGCTACCGCGTCACCGTCTGTGACGCCCGACCCGTCTTCGCCACCGCGCGGCGCTTCCCCGAGGCCGACGAGGTCGTCGTCGACTGGCCGCACCGCTACCTCGACGCCCAGCTCGACCGGATCGACGGGCGCACCGTGCTCTGCGTGCTCACCCACGACGCCAAGTTCGACATCCCGCTGCTGGAACGCGCGCTGCGGCTGCCGGTCGGCTACGTCGGCGCGATGGGCTCGCGCCGCACCCACCGCGACCGCGAGGCGCGACTGCGCGAGGTCGGCCTCACCGAGGCCGAGATCGGCCGGCTGCGCTCCCCCATCGGCCTCGACCTCGGCGCCCGCACCCCCGAGGAGACGGCGGTCTCCGTCGCGGCCGAGATCATCGCCCACCGGCGCGGCGGCAGCTGCCTGCCGCTGAGCGCCGGGGACGGGCCGATCCACCACGACGTCTCCCGGGCCGAGCAGGCCGAGGAGACCGGGGCCGAGGACCAGGTGCCCCGGACGCACGCGGCCTGACGGGGGCGGCCTGACGCACTCGGCCTGACGGGGGCCGGGGGCTGTCGCGGGTTGTCACGGCTCGGGTGCGGCGGCCGGGGCTCGGTCGGTCGTCCGGTCGGTCGGTCAGTCGGTCAGTCGGTCAGTCGGTCAGTGCCAGCTTGAGCCCGAAGCCCACCACCACCGTGCCCGTCACCCGGTCCATCAGCCGGCGCGCCGACGGGCGGCGCAGCCAGCCGCGCACCGCCTTGGCGAAGCCCACCAGCACCGCCGACCAGAGCACGCCCTCCACGACGTGTACGCAGGTCAGCGCCACGCCGGCGGCGAAGTGCGGGGCCCCGGCGGGGATGAACTGCGGCAGCACGGCCACGTAGAACACCCCGACCTTGGGGTTCAGCAGGTTGGTGAGCGTGCCGCGCCGCCAGCCCTGGCCGAACCCGCCGTCCGTCGGCTCGTCCTCGACCACCGCCTGCGTGCCCCGGCCGCGCAGCATGCCGACGCCCATCCACACCAGGTAGGCGGCCCCGCCCCAGCGCAGCACCTCGTACGCCACCTGCGAGGCGGTCAGCAGCGCCGTCACCCCGGCCGAGCTCAGCGTCCCCCAGACCAGCGTTCCGGTCTGGATGCCGAGCACCACCCCCCACGCCTGCCGCCGGTGCCCCAGCGCGGACGTGCGCAGGATCAGCGCCGTGTCGAGCCCGGGCGTGAGCGTCAGCAGCCCCACGACCAGGGCGAAGGACCAGAGGGCCGTCGTCATCTCCATGGGCCTTCATGCTACGTCGGGCTCAATCCGCCGCTCCGGGCGGGACCACCCACGGGGTCGGCCGGCCGGTGGCCCGCCCGCCTGGGTGGTGGGCGAACGCGGACCCGTCGATCGGCAAGCGCTCACTCACCCGGGTCCACCGGCCCGGTGGGATCGGGCAGCCCGCCCTCGGCGATTCTGCCGCTGTCACCGGCCCACCGGGCGCCCGGTCAGGTGACGTTGAGGCGGGCGGCGAGGCGCAGGAGGGCGGGGCTGAGGCGGGAGAGGAAGCGTGCGGCCTTGGCCTCCGGGGTGACCGGGACGACGGGCTTGCCGGTGCGGACGGCGGTGAGGATGGCGGTGGCGACCTTCTCCGGGGGGAAGCCGCGGCGGGCGTAGAGCCTGGCGGCGCGGGCCTGCTTGGCGGCCTGCTGGTCGGCGGTGGTGGCGGAGAAGGTGGAGGTGCGGGTGATGTTGGTGTTGACGATGCCCGGGCAGATCGTGGAGACGCCGATGCCGTGCCCGGCGAGTTCGGCGCGCAGGCAGTCGGAGAGCATGAACACCGCGGCCTTGCTGGTCGCGTAGGCGGTGAGCGCCTTGGAGGGCAGGTAGGCGGCGGCCGAGGAGACGTTGACCAGGTGGCCGCCCTGGCCGCGGTCGGCCATCAGCGTGCCGAAGGCGCGGCAGCCGTGGATGACGCCCCAGAGGTTGACGTCCAGGACGCGCTGCCACTCCTTCTCGGTGGTCTGCAGGAACGTCCCGGAGTGGCCGATGCCCGCGTTGTTGACCACCACGTCGGGCACCCCGTGCTCGGCGGCGACCGCCTCGGCGAAGGCGTCCACCGCGGCGCCGTCGGCGACGTCCACGCGGTAGGCGTGCGCCTGCGGGCCGATCAGCGAGGCGAGTTCGGCGGTGCGCTCGGCGGCGGCGAGGTCGAGGTCGCAGACCACCACGCGGGCGCCGTCCTCGGCGAAGGCGAGCGCGGTGGCCCGGCCGATGCCGCTGCCGCCGCCGGTGACGACGACCAGCCGGCCGTCGCCCCGGGCCGCGTCGGCCGGCCCGGCCTGCTCCGCCTGCCCTGTCTGCCCTGTCTGCCCGGCCTCGATGCGGGTGGTGAACTCGCGGACCATCGCGGCCACGGTGGCTCCCTTCTCCAGCAGCGCCGACCAGTGGCCGGCGTGCAGCGTGCGTCGGGTCAGCTCGGGCACCCAGCGCTCCAGTCCCTCGGAGAGGAAGGGAGCGACGTAGCGGTCCCGGGTGAGGGTGATCAGCTGGACCGGCACCTCCGTCGGCCGCTCGCGCGGACTGCGCAGCGTGGGGCGGAAGTTGGCCCGGTACAGCTCGATACCGCGGACGGCGTCGCGGCGCAGGCCGGCCTGCGGGTGGTCGGGCCGCGGGGTGACGTGCTCCAGGTCGCGCAGCACCCGCGGCCAGGCCCGGGCCAGCCCCAGGCGCCAGACGCCCGGGGCGAGGAAGGGCAGGTGGAAGGCGGTGATGTACCAGGAGTGCAGGCCCTGGTGGAGCAGCTGCCGCAGGTGGCGCGGGGTGGGGCGGCGCATCCGGTGGCGCAGCCAGTACGCCGTGTGGTCCAGGCAGGGGCCGGACATCGTGGTGTACGAGGCGATCCGCCGCTCGGCGCCGGGCGCGGTGACGGCCTCCCAGGACTGGATCGAGCCCCAGTCGTGGGCGATCACGTGTACCGGTCGGTCCGGGCTGACGGCGTCGGCGACCGCGAACAGGTCGGCGGCCAGGCGCTCCAGCCGGTAGCCGTCCCGGGTGGCGGGGACCCCGGACTCGCCGGCGCCGCGCACGTCGTAGCGGACCACGTGGTGGTCACGGGCGAGGTCGGCGGCGACGTCGTCCCAGACCGCGTGGGTGTCCGGGTAGCCGTGCACCAGCAGGACGGTGGGGGCGGCCGGGTCGCCCTGCTCGAAGACGGCGAGCGGGAGGCCGTCGGAGTGCACGGTTCGGCGGCGGACGGTGGTCATCGGGTGGCCTCCAGGGTGGTCGCCTCGGTGCTTGCCTCGGTGGTCGGCGCGGTGGCTGCCTCGGTGGTCGGCGCGGTGGTCGGCGCTATGGCTGCCTCAGTCGCCTCGGCGGTGTCGGTCGTCCAGCGGCGGACGTGCGGCAGGTCGTCGTCGAGCCAGTAGGCGTCGTCCTCGGTGACCACCAGGAGTTCCTCGAACTTGATGCCCACGCCGCGGAAGCCGATGTGCGGCTCGACCGCCCACAGACCCGGGGTGGGCGCGTGCCGGGACGACCGACCGTCCGCCCAGAGCGGTGAACGGCCGTGCAGGCGCTCGGAGATGAGCTCGCGGCCTAGGGTCTGCAGGGTGCGCACGCCGAAGCCGAAGACGTTGACCCCGGCCGGTCCGCGCATCGTGGTCCGGGTGACCTGGTGGCCGATCACCCGGCCCGGGTAGACCTGGTGGCGGTTGTCGTAGCCGTGCGCGGCGATCTGCGCGTCCACGGCCGCGTACACCTCGTCGAGCGGCCTGCGGGCCCGTACCTCCTTGAGGATCAGCTCGCGGTAGACCTTCAGGTCGGCGGCGAGGCGGTCCCAGACCCTGTTCTCGCCGACCTTGCCGCCGTAGCCGATGTCGGCGGTGTAGCCGTCGACGATCGGCGCGCAGTCCAGCACGTACGGCATGCCCTCCTGCAGGCGGCGGTTGCCGGCGAAGAACTGCAGCGGGGTGTGGAAGTGCCGGAAGGCCGTGCGGTCGCCGAACCAGGCGAACGGGACGTGGAAGAAGTCCTGCACCCCGGCGGCGACGAGGCGGCGGCGCAGCTCCGCGGTGGCCTGGCGCTCGGTGACGCCCGGTTCGATCCAGTCGGCGACCTGTTCGGCGCAGTGGTAGGCGAGTCGCTGGGTCTCGCGGAAGCGGGCGAGGTCGCGCTCGCCGTAGGGGAAGGTCGGGGGGGTCGCCATCGGGGCTCCTTCTACAGGTCGAGCACGCTACAGGTCGAGCACCAGGGTCTCGCCCTCGGCGGCCCGGGAGACGCAGGGCAGCACGGCGCCGGCGGCGCGCTGTTCGGGGGTGAGGCGGCGGTCCCGGTGGTCCGGCGTACCGGCCAGCAGGCGGACCTCGCAGGTGCCGCAGAAACCCTGGTGGCAGGAGTACGGGAGGTCGGGGCGGGCCTCGCGCAGCACGTCCAGGGCGGAGCGGTCGGCGGGGACGTCCAGCGCCGGGCCGCCGGCACCCAGGCGCAGGGTGAAGGGGGCGCCGCCGGCGATCGGGGCGGCACCGAAGCGCTCGAAGTGCAGGGCGGTGGCCGGGGATCCGCCCAGGGCGCGCTGCACGGCGGTGAGCATCGGGGCCGGGCCGCAGCAGTAGACGGCGGCGCCGCGCGGGGCATGCGCGAGCAGGTCGGCGGCGGTCGGCACGCCGTGCTCGTCGTCGGTGCGCAGCTCCACCCGACGCGGGTCGAGGGCGCGCAGCTCGTCCGTGTACGGGAGGGTGTCGACACTGCGGCCGACGTGCACCAGGCGCCAGTCGAGGCCGTGCCGCTGCGCCTCGCGGGCCATCGGGAGCAGCGGGGTGACGCCGATGCCGCCGGCGAGCAGGAGGACGGCGGGCTCGGCGCAGAACGGGAAGCCGTTGCGCGGGCGGCGGGCGGTGAGGCGGGTGCCGGGGTGCAGGGTGTCGTGGATCTCGACGGACCCTCCGCCGCCCTCGGGCAGTCGCCGCACGGCGATCCGGTAGGCGGTGCGGTCGGCGGGGTCGCCGGTGAGCGAGTAGTGGCGCTCGCGGCCGGAGGGCAGGGCGAGGCGCAGGTGGGCGCCGAGCTGCCAGCCGGGGAGCGGGCCGCCGGAGGGGTCGGCGAGCCGCAACTCGACGACGTCGGCGGCGAGTCGGCGGCGGGCGATGACGGCCAGTTGGAGCGGCGGGGTGGGGCGGCTGAGCGGGCGGCGGGGGTTGCGGCGCAGCAGGGGGCCGCCGAGGGCCGGGGAGTAGCGGTCACCGAAGGCGGTGAGGCGGCGCATGAAGGTGTCCGCGCGGGGGCGGCCGTAGAGGTCGGGGGGCGGGTTGAGCAGGTCCATCCGGCGGTCCTTGGCGTCAGGAGGGTGGCGGGCGGCGAGCGGGCGGGCGGGCGGGGCTCGGCGAACAGCTGACAGATTTCAGATTTCAGCGAACAGATAACAGATAACGTTTTCTGTTCGCTGAAATCTGTCAGCTGTCATCTGCCAGCCGTCGACCGAACCCCGTCCGCCGTCAGCCCCCGGCGGCGGCGCGGGCGGCCGGGGAGGTGGCGAGGTAGCCGAGGGCCTGGCTGGACGAGCCCTCCTGGGTGGGGTGGTAGCCGGGCCGCAGGTACCGCAGGCCGGAGCGGATCGACCCGACCGGGTCGGGCAGCAGGCCGCGCTTGGCGATCCTGCCGGCCTCGCGCCAGGTGGGCTTGAGCCGCCCGTGCAGGGTTGGGTCGGCGGCGAGCAGGAAGCGGGCGCCGCGCACCCAGAGGTGGACCAGCAGCGGGCCGGAGACGGCCATCCCGCGGACCCGGCGCAGGTAGCCGGGGTCCAGGTGGACCATCAGGTCGAAGGCGACGCTGCGGTGTTCGACCTCCTCGGCGCCGTGCCAGCGCAGCAGGTCGAGCATCGTCGGGTCGGCCTCGGCGCGGTCCAGGCCCGGGGAGTTGAGCGCCCAGTTGCCGAGGAAGGCCGTGTAGTGCTCGATCGCCGCGATGAAAGCGACCCGCTCGATGATGTTCTCGCGCCGCCGCGCGGGACCGAGGCCCGGCTTGTCGCCAAGGACGCGCCGGAACAGCCAGGCGACCTGCCGGACGTACGGACGCGGGTCGAGCCCCTGGCCGAGCAGGTGGTCGAGGACCTCCTGGTGCGCCTCGGCGTGGATGGCCTCCTGGCCGATGAACCCCAGGACCTCCTCGCGCAGTTGCTCGTCCCGGATGAGCGGCAGCGCCTCCTTGAACACCTTGACGAACCAGCGCTCGCCCTCGGGCAGCAGCAGGTGCAGCACGTTGATGACGTGGGTGGCCATCGGCTCGTCGGGGATCCAGTGCAGCGGCAGTCGGTCCCAGTCGAAGCGGACGTCCCGGGGTTCGAGGACGAGGCTGTCGTGCACGCGCGCGGCGGGGGCGGCAAGGGCGGGTACGGGGGTGGATCGGGGCATGGCAGGCCCTCCTGACCTCGGGACGGCGGCTCGGCGTGAGGGAAACGTACTCGCGGGTAGCGGCCGGGACAAGGGTTTCGGCATCTCTTATCGACATCGAGTCTAATAAGTGATGTGCACCCGGAAGCGGCTACGGAAACCCATCCGGGCCACGGAAACCCATCCGGGCTACCGAAACCGATCCGGGCCACCGAAACCCATCCGGGCCACCGAAACCGGCGGCGGCCACGGAAACACGTGGGCCCCGCCGGATCGGCAGGATCCGGCGGGGCCCACGGCAGGACGGCGCGACGCTCAGACCGCCATCGCCAGCATCAGCGGCGCCGCCCGGGCCGCCAGCAGTTCGGCGGCGGCCTTCAGCTTGTGCACGTTGTCCACCGGCATCGAGGTGGCCAGACAGCCGACCGTGCTGCCCGCCGTGATCGGGACGGCCGCGCACACCGTGCCGAGCGCGTACTCCTGGATGTCCAGCACCGGCACGGTGGCCGGCTGTCGCTCCAGCCGGTGCATCAACTGGTCGGCGTCGGTGACGGTCCGGGAGGTGAGCCGGGCCACCGGGTGGCGGGAGAGGTGGTCCCGGCGGGCCTCCGAGTCAAGTTGGCTGAGCAGGCACTTGCCGATCGCGCTGGCGTGCGCGGTGGCCCGGAAGTCCACCCACTCCTGCACCGCCGGCGCGTACTCGGCCGCGGCGACCGCCTCCACCGACAACTCCCCGTCGTGGTAGCGGGTGAAGTAGACCGCCGCACCCAACTCGTCGCGCAGTTCGGCGAGTTTGCGGTTCAGCCGGGCCTTCACCAGCTGCTCCCGGTTGTACTGGCCGAGCAGGGCGAAGGTACCGCCGAGTACCCAACCCCCGTCCTGGCACTGGAGGTAGCCCTCGATCTCGAGGATCTCCGCGAGACGCCGGACGGTCGGCAGGCCGAGCGAGGTCTCCCGCGCGAGGGCGACCAGGGTGGCGCCGTCGGGGTGCCGGTCGACGGCCTCCAGCAGTCTGAGGGCGTGCTGCAGGGAGGTGAACGGGCCGGTGAGGCCCTGGTCCAGCGCGGCGTGGCGACCCGGGGCTGGTGTCGACATGTCGTCCCCTTCCGATGTCCCCCCACGGAGCGACCGCGGGCACCCTCCAGCCTATCCACCCGGCGGGCCCGGCAACTGCCGTCCGTGAATATCCGTGAACATTCCGTGGAGCACCCGCCGCCCACCTGGGGAGGCGGAACCGGCCGCGCGGGCCCGGAGGCACACACGGCCGGAGGAAACACGACGGGCCCCTCCCCCACTGCCCGGGAGGAGGGGCCCGTCGCGCGGCCGCCGGGTCGCGGGCGGGGCCCCGGCGGCCGGTGAGGGTGGGTCAGGTGGCGCTGGAGGGGCTCAGCCCTCGTCGCCCGCCCGCAGCTTGGCGACGGCCGCCTCCAGGCGGGCGCCGTACTCCTCGTCCGCGGCGTGGAAGTGGGCGAGGTTCTTCTCGATGACGTCCTCGCGGGTCACCTGGGCGAGGAAGCCCGCGATGTTGTCGATCAGGCGGGTCTTCTCGCCCGCGGACATCAGCCGGTACAGTTCGCCCGCCTGGAAGAAGTCGTCGTCCTTGGTGTGGGCCGGCGTGGTGTAGGTGCCGGTGTAGCCGTCCAGCCGGACCGGCGCGGCGAGCGCGTTGTCGGTCTGGGCGGGGCCGTCGTACGAGTTGGGCTCGTAGTTCTTGCCGCGGCCGGACTTGTTGACGGCGTGCAGACCGTCGCGGCCGTAGTTGTCCGCCTCGGTGGCGCGCGGGGCGTTCACCGGCAGCTGGGTGTGGTTGACGCCGAGGCGGTAGCGCTGGGCGTCGGCGTAGGCGAACAGGCGGCCCTGGAGCATCTTGTCCGGGGAGGGGCCGATGCCGGGCACGAAGTTGTTCGGCGAGAACGCGGACTGCTCGACGTCGGAGAAGACGTTCTCCGGGTTCTTGTTGAGCACCAGGCGGCCGACCTTGACCAGCGGGTAGTCGGCGTGCGGCCACACCTTGGTGAGGTCGAACGGGTTGAAGCGGTAGTCCGCGGCCTCGGCGACCGGCATCAGCTGGACGTAGAGGTTCCAGGACGGGAAGACGCCGCGCTCGATGGCCTGGTGCAGGTCGCGCTGGTGCGAGTCGGCGTCGGCGCCGAGCACCTCGGCGGACTGGTCGCCGTCCAGCGAGCGGATGCCCTGGTTGGTCTTGAAGTGGTACTTGACCCAGTAGGCCTCGCCCTCGGCGTTGACCCACTGGTAGGTGTGCGAGCCGTAGCCGTTCATGTGGCGGTAGGAGGCCGGGATGCCGCGGTCGCCGAACAGCCAGGTGATCTGGTGGGTCGAGGCGGGCGAGTGGGCCCAGAAGTCCCAGACGTTGTCCGCCTCCTGCACGCCGGTGTACGGGTCGCGCTTCTGCGAGTGGATGAAGTCGGGGAACTTGATCGGGTCCTTGATGAAGAACACCGGGGTGTTGTTGCCGACCAGGTCGTAGTTGCCCTGCTCGGTGTAGAACTTCAGCGCGAAGCCGCGCGGGTCGCGCACCGCGTCGCTGGCGCCCAGGTTGCCGGCCACGGTGGAGAAGCGCAGGAAGACCTCGGTGCGCTTGCCGACCTCGGAGAGGAAGGCCGCGCGGGTGTACTGCGACACCTCGTCGGTGACCTCGAAGTAGCCGTACGCGCCGGAGCCGCGGGCGTGCACGACGCGCTCCGGGATGCGTTCGCGGTTGAAGCGGGCCAGCTTCTCCAGCAGCTGCTGGTCCTGGATCAGCAGCGGGCCGTACGCGCCGGCCGAGGCCGAGTTCTGGTTGTCGGCGACCGGGGCGCCGGACTCCGTGGTCAGGATCTTGGACATGAGGGGTCCTTCAGGTGTCGATACAAGCGGTGCGCGGAGAGGTGTGCGACGAAGCGTCAGACGCCGAGCAGGCGCCAGACCGCCGAGCGGCGGCGGGAGGAGTTCTCGCCGTCGGGGCCGTCGGCGGGCTGGAGCGCGGCGACGGCGGTGGTGGCCGCGACCCGGTCCGCCAGCGGACGGGCGGCGCTCAGCTCGGCGGCCTCGTCGGCGGTCAGGCCGGCCTCGGTGAGGGCCGCGGCGGCCTCGACGGCCGGGACGGCGTTGAACCAGCGCAGCGCGAGGGCCGCGCGACCGGCCTCGGTGAGGCGGCCGGTGAGCCGGAGGCGGGCGAGGCCGCCGTCCGGGTAGACGTTGATGCGCACGTGGGTCACCGGGCGGCCGACGTCGAGCCGGAAGCGGTGCCGGGTGTCGGGCTGCAGGCGGGTGCGGGGCAGGATCTCGAACCACTCGCCGTCCGCCGGGTCCGCCCCGGTCGAGGCGTCGAAGCCGACGAGGTCGGCCCAGCCGGGGGCATTGGCGACGAAGTGGGTGGTGTCCACCTCGGCGGCCAGGACCTCACCGCCCCCGGCCAGGGCGATCTGCACCCAGTCGTTGGCCTTGTCGCGCCGACGCCGGGTCTCCCAGCCCTCGCCCATGACGGAGGCGCGACCGGGAGCGTTCAGGTTGTGCGGGGAGGAGAAGTAGCGGTCGGACGCGGCCTCGGCCACGCCGCCGTACTCCTGCGCGGCCAGGTCGAAGGTGAGGCCGTCCAGTTCGCGCGGGTCGGGCAGCACCTCGCCGTGGACGCGCAGCCGGGCGACGCCGCCGTCCGGGAAGATGTTGAGCCGCACGTGGGTGTAGCGGCCCGCGTCCTCGACGGCGAACTCGTGGGCGGTGTCGCCCTGCAGCGGGGTGCGCGGCACCAGGGTGGTCCACTCGGCGTCCGCCAGCTCCTCGGGCGAGGGGTGGCCGGGGACGGAGGCGGCCTCGACGGAGGCGCTCTCCGGGTAGTTGCCGGTGAAGTGGGCGGTGTCCACGACGAGGCCGCGGATCACACCGCCGACGCCGAGCCGGACGATCGCCCAGTCGTGGTCCTGGTCGGTGGGGTGCGGCTGGTCGGCGGAGACGCCGCGGCGGCGCTTGGACTCCCAGCCGTCCATGATCTGGCCCTTGTGGCCGAAGGTGTGCGGGCGGAACTCGGCGGGCTTGGCGACCAGGAGGTTCTCGGCGTCGGCGAAGGTGTCCTCATTGGTGGCGACGACGCCCGCGCCCAGCAGCCGCGAGGCCAGGTTGACCAGCTCGGTGAAGGGAGCGCTCGGGGTGTCGGCAGTGGTCACGAAGTCTCCTCAGGACGGGCGGTCGGACGGGGTGGTGGGGGCTGCGGCGGGCCGGGTGAGCTGACGGCCGAAGGGCTCGGCCGCGGTGTCCACCGCGCGACCGCGCAGCCAGGTCGTGCGGACCGCGCCGGTCAGCGTCCGGCCCGCGTACGGGGTCACCGGGTTGCGGTGGTGCAACCCGGCGGCGTGGACGGCGAATTCTCCGTCGGGGTCGAAGGCGACCAGGTCGGCGTCGCAGCCGGGCGCGATGGCGCCCTTGACGCCGGTGAGGCCGGCCAGTTCGGCCGGTCCGGCGGACATCCAGCGGACCACGTCGGCGAGACCGTGACCGCGGCGGCGGGCCTCGGTCCAGACGGCCGGCAGACCGAGTTGCAGGGAGGCGATGCCGCCCCAGGCGGCCGCGAAGTCGCCGCTGCCGCCGTACTCGGGCAGCAGCTTCAGGTCGGGGGTGGAGGGAGAGTGGTCGGAGACGACGGCGATGAACTCGCCGTCCGCCAGGGCCTGCCAGAGCCGGTCGCGGTTGGTCTCGTCGCGGATCGGCGGGCAGCACTTGAAGGCGGTGTCGCCGTCCGGCACCTGCTCGGCCGCCAGGGTCAGGTAGTGCGGGCAGGTCTCGGCGGTCACCCGCACACCGTCCTCGCGCGCTCGGCGCAGCAGCGGCAGCACGGCGGCGGAGGAGACGTGCAGGATGTGGACGCGGGCGCCGGTGCGCCGGGCGGTCTCCAGCAGGTGGGCGACGGCCGCGGTCTCCGCGTCGGCGGGGCGGGAGGCGAGGAAGTCGCGGTAGTGGACGCCGGGTTGCTGCGGGGCGGCGGCCAGTACGGCCGGGTCCTCGGCGTGGATGATCGCCAGCGCCCCGATCCGAGCCTGCTCGGCCAGCGCCGCCTCCAGGTCCGCGGCCTCGACGTGCGGGAACTCGTCGACGCCGGAGGGGGCGAGGAAGCTCTTGAAGCCGAACACGCCGGCCTCGTGCAGCGGCGCGAGGTCCGGGACGTTGCCGGGGACGGCGCCGCCCCAGAAGCCGAGGTCGACCCAGGCCTGGCCCTCGGCGATCCTCCGCTTGACGGCCAGTCCCTCCACCGTGGTGGTGGGCGGGATGGAGTTGAGCGGCATGTCGATGATCGTGGTGACGCCGCCGGCCGCGGCGGCCCGGGTGGCGGTGGCGAAGCCCTCCCACTCGGTGCGGCCGGGCTCGTTGACGTGCACGTGGGTGTCGACCAGGCCGGGCAACAGCGCGGTGTCGCCGAGGTCGGTGAGGCCGCCGTCGGCGTCGGGGCGCTCGCCCGCGAGGAGCGAGCCGTACGCGGCGACCCGCTCGATCTTCCCGTCCCGGATCAGCACGTCGGCGGGGCGCTCACCGTCGGGCAGGACCACCCGTCGGGAGCGGATCACCGCTGGCTGACTGAAAGGCATGGGGGACCTCCGAAACCTGGAAGGGAGGGGTGGGGGGCACGCCGGAGGAGGCGCTCGAAGGGCGCTCTCGGGGCGGTCGTGGGGCGGTCGTAGGGCCGTCGGGGAAGGCGGGAACCGAAGGATTGCCCGGGAGCCTAGGCCCGCCTTCAACAAAACGTCAATGGAGGAACGCACGAGGGACGGGCGCCGCCCGGGGCGGCCCGACCGGCCCGACTCAGCCGGACAGCAGCTGTACCGCCAGCCGCTCCCCCGCCACCTCGGCCAGCTCGCCGGCCCTGGTCATGCTGTCCCCCGGCTGTTCGGCCAGGTCGGTGAGGGCGATCGCGGCGGCGAACCCGGCGGCCCGCCACTCGGGCTCGGAGAGCTCCAGCCGCCCCGCCACGGCGGCCACCCGAACCCCCGCCCGGGTGGCCGCCGCGGCAACGCCGGCGGGGGCCTTGCCGTGGAGCGTCTGCGCGTCCAGACAGCCCTCGCCGGTCACGACGAGGCGTGCCCCACGCACGGCCTCGTCGAAACCCAGCAGTTCGAGCAGCAACTCGATACCGGGTCGCATGGTGGCGCCGAGCAGGGCGAGGGCGGCGAAGCCCACCCCGCCGGCGGCCCCGGCGCCGGGGGCGTCGCGCACGTCCCGCCCGGTGACCAGGGCGACCTGGTCGGCGAAGCGGGTCAGGCCCTCCTCCAGGATCACCAGGTCGTCGCCGTCGGCGCCCTTCTGCGGGCCGTAGACGGCGGTGGCGCCGCGCGGGCCGAGCAGCGGGTTGTCCACGTCGCAGGCCACGACGATCTCGACACCGGCCGGCAGATCGGCCAGCGGGCCGAGGTCGATCCGGTCGAGCCTGCGCAACGCGGCCCCGCCGGGCGGCAGTTCGGCACCGTCGGCGTCGAGCAGGCGGACGCCGAGCGCCTGGACCATGCCCGCGCCGCCGTCGGTGCAGGCGCTGCCGCCGAGACCGAGCACGATCCGCTTGGCGCCGAGCGCCACGGCCCGGCCGATCAGCTGGCCGACCCCGTAGGACCCGGCCGCGAGCGGGGCGGTGCGGCCGCCGGGGAGCCGGGCGAGTCCGGAGGACTGCGCGAGCTCGACCACGGCGGTGTCGCCCCGGACGGCGAGCGCGGCGTCCACCGGGAGGCCGGTCGGGCCGGCCACCTTGGCCGGGACGCGGTTGAAGCCGGCCGCGAGCGCGGCGGCCAGGGTGCCCTCGCCGCCGTCGGCGACGGGCAGTTCGCGCACCTCGACGCCGGGCGCGGCGCGCCGGACGCCGGCGGCGATCCGGGCGGCGACCTCGGCACCCTCCAGGGTGCCCTTGAACTTGTCCGGAGCTACGACCACATGGCCCTGGTGGGGGGTGGGGGGCATGGTGCGGTCCTCACTTCCGTGCGGGGTCTGGCGATGTTTCGACAGCCTGTGCCAAGCATGGGCCCGGGAGTTCCGGGGGTGCGACCCCCCGCCGGGGGGCATGTCCTGCGCCGGGGGATGCGTCCCCCCGGCGGAGGTACGACCCCCCGCCGGGAGGGTGCGGCCCCCTCCCCGCCGTTCCCCTCGTCCCGCTTCCGACGTACGAGAGGCTCCCCTCGGCGGGGAGGGGGCCAGGCGAGGCGTACAGGCACGACCGAAGTGCCCCCGACAGGGAGTACGCATCACCGGTTGGATCGACCGGCGGGCGGGCGGATGAGCCCCGGTCCCGCCTGCCGGTCGGGTCTGACCCTCCTGGTGGCGCGGGCACGACCGGATGAGGTACACGCCACCAGGAGGAGTTCGAGGGGGCCCGAGGGGCCCCGGGGTGTTAGACCGACCGGCACATGGTGGGCGGCGTCGCGACGCCCACCATGTGCCGGTCGGTCTTACTTGACCTCGCGGCCCGAGAGGCGCTCGACGCCGCGCAGCAGCGCCGAGTGGTCGAGCGAGCCGTCGCCGTTGGCGCGGGCGGAGGCGACCAGCTGGGCCACCACGGCGCCGACCGGCAGCGCGGCGCCCACGGCGCGGGCGGCGTCGGTGACGATGCCCATGTCCTTGTGGTGCAGGTCGATCCGGAAGCCCGGGGCGAACTCGCGGTCGATCATGTTCGCCTTCTTGCGGTTCAGCACGGTCGAGCCGGCCAGGCCGCCGCCGAGCACGTCCAGCGCGGCAGGCAGGTCGACGCCGGCGTTCTCCAGGAACACCACGGCCTCGGCGAGCACCTGGATGTTGACGGCGACGATCAGCTGGTTGGCGGCCTTGACGGTCTGGCCGGCGCCGGACGGGCCGACGTGGATGACCGTGGTGCCCACCGCGTCGAACAGCGGCTTGGCCTCGGCGAAGTCCTCGGCGGAGCCGCCGACCATGATCGACAGCACCGCCTCGACGGCACCGGCCTCGCCGCCGGAGACCGGGGCGTCCAGGGTGCGCACGCCCTTCTCCCGGGCGGCCGCGTCGACCTTCTGGGAGGTCTGCGGGGTGATCGAGGACATGTCGATCACGAGGGTGCCGGGCCGGACGTTCTCCAGCACGCCGCCCTCGCCCAGGATGGCCTGCTCGACGTGCGGGTCGGCCGGGACCATGGTGATGACGACCTCGGCGTCCTTCACCGCGTCGGCGATGCTGGTGGCGCCGTGGCCGCCGGCCGCGACCAGGGCGTCGATCTGCGGCTGGGTGAGGTTGTAGCCGGTGACGTGGTGGCCGGCCTTGACCAGGTTGGCGGCCATCGGGCTGCCCATGATGCCGAGGCCGATGAAGGCGATCTTGCGGCTCATCGCGTCGTTCCTTACGTCGTTCGTGGGGTGGGGAGGGCGTGGCTGCCCGGGGCCGGTGGCGTCGGTGCCCGGGCCCAGCCGGCAGGCGACTGCGTGCGGCTGAGTGGCGCTGCCTGGCGGCTGCGCGGAGACCGCGAGGCGGCTGCGTGCGGCTGCTCGGCCGCTACTTGACGGCGGCTACTTGGCCGCGCGGTGCTCGCGCGGCAGCCACCCGAAGCTGTCGGCGCTGACGCCGGTGGAGGGGCGGTACTCCAGGCCGATCGGGCCGGTGTAGCCGGCGGCGGTGAGCCGGGCGAACAGGTCCTCGAAGTCCAGACCGCCGGTACCGGGCTCGTTGCGGCCCGGGTTGTCGGCGATCTGCACGTGGCCGAACCGGTCGGCGTAGGTGTCGATGACGGCCGCCAGGTCCTCGCCGTTCTTGGCCAGGTGGTACAGGTCGCAGAGGAACTTCGCGTTGCCCAGGCCGGTGGCGGCGTTGACCTTGTCGACGACCTCGACCGCGGCGGCGGCGGAGACCAGCGGGTAGTCCGGGGACTCCGCCCTGTTGAGGGCCTCGACCAGCAGGATCGCGCCGATCTCGTGCGCGGCCCTGGCGGCGAGCACCAGGTGCTCCAGCGCGAGCGCGTCCTGTTCGGCGGCGTCGACGCCCTCGACCCGGTTGCCGTACAGCGCGTTGAGCGCCTGGGTGCCGAGCGAGGCGGCGAGCCCCGCGGCGACCGGGACGTTGGCCCGGAAGCGGTCCCGCTCGGCGGGCACCGAGACGGTACCGCGGGCGCCGAGGGTGAGGTCGTCCAGGAAGTTGAGGCCGGTGAGCTGCACGCCCGCGTCGGTGAAGGCCTTGCGGAGTGTGTCCAGCTCGGCCTCGGACGGGGTGGCCTCGGTACCGAAGGGCCACCACAGCTCGGCGGCGGTGAAACCGGCGGCCGCGGCCGCGGCGGGGCGCTCCAGCAGCGGCAGTTCGCCGAACAGGATCGACAGGTTGACCGTGAAGCTGTGCCGGGAAGCGGCCGTCACGTCACTCACCTCTCACTCTCTTCCGAGATCCTCAACTTCCACAATACGGAAGAGGGATTCTGCTTGGTGGAAGCATCTCCGGCCCAGCGAGCGGGTGTCAAGACCGTCGCAACATTTTGTTGAAGAAGCCCGCGCACGCCCTCCCACCGGCGTCGCCGCTGTTCGATCGACCGACCCCTGCCCGCCCCCACCGCCCGCTCGCTACAGTGAGCACGTGCGATTGATGGTGGAGTTCACGACAGAACCGTTCGAACTGGACACGTTCCCCGAGCACGCCGCGGCGGCCCGCCAGGTCGTCGACGAGGCCGGTCTGGCCGTCTCGGTCGGCCCCTTCGGGACCGGCGCCGAGGGCGAGGCCGACCAGGTCCTCGCCGCGGTGACCAGGCTGCTCCGGGAGACCCTGGACGCCGGCGCGACCCGGATCTCGATCCAGGTCAGCGTGCTGGGCGACGACGTGCCGGGCGAGGAGGGCGGTACGCCGTGACCGGACACGTGGAACACCCGCTGGCCACGGCGATGAAGCCGCTGCTGGACGCGGTCGGCGCGACGCCCGTCCCGCTGGACGAGGCGAAATCCGAGGACGTCGTCCTGGAGTGGGAGGGCGCCCCGGCGATCGCCGTCCGGCTGCCGCACCTGAGCAGCGCGCTGGACCGGCTGCTGGCCGAGATGGCCCGCCAGTTCGACGGCCGCCCGCTGGCCGAGCTGGACCGCGGGGAGAAGCAGCGGGTCGTCGCCCTCCTGGAGGAGCGCGGCGCCTTCACCGTCCGCCACGGGGTCGAGACGGTCGCCTCGGCTCTGGGCGTCAGCCGTTTCACCGTGTACAACTACCTCAACCGCCAGGACGGCTCGAAGCCCTCCTGAACCCTTCCGCTCCGCCCGCGATTCCCCTGCCGGAAACCTTCCGAACGGGCGCACCCCGCCGGTCCGGCCAGTCTGAATCAGCCCCCGGCGGGGCGCACTTGGCGAATCGCACACGAATCGGCCCGGCAACAGGGGCCGGTTCAAAACGTAACCACCAACCGTTCAACAAAGTGTTGACGGCCGGGTGGGGTGGATCTAGCTTGTGCGGGTGGCACCACTCTTCAGGAGGTCCACCCGTGACCAACCACCCCCACACCCTTGACGCCCTGGCCGCGGCCGACGCCGCGGACCTGGAGGCGATCCTGCTGGAGGTCTGCTCCAGCCCCCGTTGGGCCGCCGCCGTCGCGCAGGCCAAGCCCTGGTCCGACCGGGAGTCCCTGCTCGCCGCCAACGCGGCGGCGATGGCTGGGCTCGCCGTCGCCGACCTGCACGACGCGATGGCCGGCCACGCCCGGATCGGCCGGCCGAAGGCGGGCGACGCCACCTCGGAGCGGGAGCAGTCCGGCCTCCACGGCGCGGAGGCGGCACTCCTCGACGAACTGCGCGAGGCCAACGCGGCCTACGAGGCGAAGTTCGGCCACGTGTTCCTGATCTGCGCGACCGGCCGCACCGCGGCCACCATGCTCGCGGCCCTGCGCGAGCGCCACCCCAACGACGCCGCCACCGAGGCGGAGATCGTCCGGGGCGAGCTGCGCAAGATCAACGACATCCGGCTCAACCGCCTGCTCGGCGAATCCTGACGCATTCCTGACGGATCGTTAGAATTCGCTGACGCAGCATCACCTCTGTCATCAGTAAGGTCACTTCACCCATGACTGGCATCTCCACCCACGTGCTCGACACCAGCCTCGGCCGCCCGGCCGAGGGCGTCCCGGTCGAGCTCGCACTGCACACCGAGGGTGGCTGGCAGGTGCTCGGCACCTCCGCCACGGACTCCGACGGCCGGGTCAAGGACCTGCCGGCCGTGGAGGCGGGCTCGGTCGTCCGGCTGCTCTTCGACACCGGCGCCCACTACGCGTCGAAGTCCGCGGAGCCGCCGTTCTTCCCCGAGGTCTCGATCGTCTTCACGGTCGCGCCCGCGCAGCACCACTACCACGTGCCGCTGCTGCTCAACCCGTTCGGATACTCGGTCTACCGCGGAAGCTAGTAGACCGACCTGGAACCTCTAGGAGCCATGTCATGGCCCACGTGCTCGGTCAGAACCAGTACGGCAAGGCGGAGAACCGCATCGTACGGATCTACCGCGACTCCACCCGGCACGAGATCAAGGACCTGAACGTCTCGGTCTCCCTCCGCGGTGAGTTCGAGGACGTCCACCTCACCGGATCGAACGCCAACTGCCTCCCCACCGACACCACCAAGAACACCGTGTACGCCTTCGCCAAGGAGCACGGGATCGAGTCCGCCGAGGCCTTCGGCATCCTCCTGGCGCGCCACTTCGTCGACAACACCGAGCGCGGCGTCGTCCACAGCGCCCGGATCCGGATCGAGGAGTACGCCTGGGACCGGATCAAGACGCCGGACAGCTCGGCCCGCTTCATCGGCGCGGAGGAGGTCGGCCACTCCTTCGTCCGCAGCGGTCAGGAGACCCGCACCACCGAGATCGTCTACGACGGCGAGTCCGTCCAGGTCATCTCCGGCCTGAAGGACCTCGTCGTCATGAACTCCACCAACTCGGAGTTCTGGGGCTACATCAAGGACAAGTACACCACCCTGCAGGAGGCGTACGACCGCATCCTCGCCACCCAGGTCACCGCCCGCTGGAAGTACGGCTACAGCGGCCGGGACGGCGAGGCCCAGCCCAACTGGAACCGCTCCTACACCCACGTGAAGCGGCACCTGCTGGAGGCCTTCGCCGAGACCTACTCCTACTCGCTGCAGCAGACCCTGCACTCGATGGGCACCCGGGTCCTCAACAACCGCGCCGAGGTGGACGAGGTCCGCCTGGAGCTGCCCAACAAGCACCACTTCCTCGTCGACCTGGAGCCGTTCGGCCTCAAGAACGAGAACGAGGTCTACTACGCCGCCGACCGCATGTACGGCCTCATCGAGGGCACCGTGCACCGCGACGGCGTCGTCCCGGTCATCCCGGTCGCCTGACCTCCCCCACCCCATGGACACCGCCCGGAGTCGCCGCACCCTCCGGCCCCCAGCGGCCGGCCACGTCCGGGCGGGCAGCGGTATCCGCACCACCGGCTCCACCCGCTCCACGTGCATCACCCGCTTCGGCAACACCCGTACCACCAGTTTCTCCACCCCCACCAACCGGAGTTCGTGCCTGCCTCGCGGCGGCCGGCCCGGGGCACTGGAGAAGCTCCCCGAGGGACTCTTGCACCGCCGTCCCGCCCTCGGGGCCTCTCCAGCGCCACGGGCGCGCCGGGAGCCACGGGCACAAGAGGGGCTCGACATGGCACCCAGCAGCACCAGCAGTAACGACGGCGGTTCCACCCCGGCAAGAACCCCCGGCCCGGACGGCGCGTCGGCACACCTCCCCGGCACGCCGTCCGGGTCCGGACCCCACCCCGTGGACGAGTTGCTGCCCCCGGTGAAGCTCTTCTCCACCGGTCTCCAGCACGTCGCCGCGATGTACGCGGGAGTCGTCGCGCCCCCGCTCATCGTCGGCGCCGGCGTCGGGCTCTCGCCCGCCGAACTCGCCCTGCTCATCTCGGCCAGCCTGTTCACCGCCGGACTGGCCACCCTGCTCCAGACCCTCGGCATCTGGAAGATCGGCGCGCGACTGCCGTTCGTGAACGGCGTCTCCTTCGCGGGGGTCGCGCCCATGATCGCCATCGCCAAGGAACACGGACCGAAGGACGCCCTCCCGGTGATCTTCGGAGCGGTGATCGTCGCGGGGGTCCTGTGCTTCCTCGCGGCGCCGTACTTCTGCAAGCTCATCCGGTTCTTCCCCCCGGTCGTCCAGGGCACCGTGATCACCCTCATCGGGGTGTCCCTGCTCCCGGTGGCGGTCAACTGGGCGCGCGGCGGCACGCCGAGCGCCCCCGGGTACGGCTCCATGCGGGCCATCGGCCTCGCCGCGATCACCCTCGTCGCGGTGGTGCTCTGCAACCGGCTGCTGCGCGGCTTCTGGCAGCAGCTCTCGTTGCTCATCGGCCTGGCGCTCGGCACCCTGATCGCCTTCCCGCTGAGCCTGGCCGACTTCGGCGCGGTGAAGGACGCGAAGGTCTTCGCGCTCCCCTCCCCGTTCCATTTCGGCGCGCCCGTCTTCGACGCCGCCGCGATCGTCTCGCTGTGCATCGTCATGGTGGTCTCTATGACCGAGTCCACCGCCGACATGCTCGCACTGGGCAAGATCGTCGAGCGCGAGGCCGACGAACCCACGCTCGCCGCCGGCCTGCGGGCCGACGGACTGGCCACCGCGCTCAGCCCCGTCTTCAACGGCTTCGCCGCCAGCGCCTTCGCCCAGAACATCGGGCTGGTGGCGCTGACGAAGATCCGCAGCCGCTTCGTGGTCGCGGCCGGCGGCGGCATCCTGATCCTGCTCGGGCTCTTCCCCGTGCTCGGCTCGGTCGTCTCCCTGGTACCGCAGCCCGTCCTGGGCGGCGCCGGGATCGTGCTCTTCGGGACCGTCGCGGCCAGCGGCATCCGCACCCTCGCGGAGGCCGGCCTGGAGTCCAGCTCGAACACCATCCTGGTTTCCGTCTCGCTCGGCGTCGGGATCATCCCGATCGCGGTGCCGACCTTCTACGACGCCTTCCCGGAGGCCGTCCGGACCCTGCTGCACTCCGGGATCTCGGCCGGCTGCGTGACGGCCGTCCTGCTCAACCTGCTCTTCCACCACGCCGGAGCCGCCCGCCTGACCGGATCCGGCCAGACCTCCGGTGCGACGGTGCCGACGGCGACACCGTCCTGACCGGCCCGGGAGGGGTGCCCGCCGCACGGCGCACCCCCCTCCCGACCCTCCCCCCATAGGAGTAACACCATGGCAGTCCAGCCCCCACCCGCCGACCAGCGGATCGTCATCGAGAACGTCGCGATCGCGACCGTCGACGCCGACGACACCGAGTACGCCCGCGGCCACGTGGTCATCCTCGGCAACCGGATCGAGTCGGTCGGCGACGGGCCCGCCCCGATGTGGCTGGACAACGTGGTGCGCCGGATCAACGGCGAGGGCCACCTGATCACCCCCGGCCTGGTCAACACCCACCACCACTTCTACCAGTGGATCACCCGCGGCCTCGCCCAGGACGCCATCCTCTTCGACTGGCTCGTCGCCCTCTACCCGACCTGGGCCCGGATCGACGAGAAGCTCGTCCACGCCGCCAGCCAGGGCTCCGCCGCGGCCCTGCTCAAGTCCGGCTGCACCACCGCCTCCGACCACCACTACGTGTTCCCCAAGGACGGCGGCGACGTCCTCGGCGCCTCCATCGAGGCCGTCCAGGAGCTCGGCCTGCGCTTCACCGCGCTGCGCGGCTCCATGGACCGCAGCAAGAAGGACGGCGGCCTCCCGCCGGACCACGCGGTCGAAGAGCTCGACGACATCCTCGCCGCCTCCGAGGCCGCCGTGGACACGTACCACGACTCCTCCTTCGGCTCGATGCTGCACGTCGCCATCGCGCCCTGCTCGCCGTTCTCGGTCTCCACCGACCTGCTCCGCCAGTCCGCCGAACTCGCCCGCCGCAAGGGCGTGCGGCTGCACACCCACGGCTCGGAGACCGCCGAGGAGGAGCAGTTCTGCAAGGAGCTGTTCGGCATGGGCCCGACCGACTACTTCGAGTCCGTCGGCTGGCTCGGCGAGGACGTCTGGATGGCGCACTGCGTCCACATGAACGACTCCGACATCGCCAAGTTCGCCGAGACCGGCACCGGCGTCGCCCACTGCCCGTCCTCCAACGCCCGTCTGGCCGCCGGGATCGCCCGCGTCCCCGACATGCTCAGGGCCGGTGTCCCGGTCGGCCTCGGCGTGGACGGCACCGCCTCCAACGAGTCCGGCGAACTCGGCACCGAGCTGCGCAACGCCCTGCTGATCAACCGCCTGCACGGCTCCCCGACCGCGCTCACCGGCCGTCAGGCGCTGCGCCTGGGCACCATGGGCGGCGCCCGGGTGCTCGGGCGCCAGAACGAGATCGGCTCGATCGAGGCCGGCAAGCTCGCCGACCTGGCGCTGTGGAAGGTCGACGGGATCATGCACTCCTCCATCGCCGACCCGGTCGCCGCCCTCACCCTCGGCGCCCTGCCGCCGCTGTCGGTCCTCTTCGTCAACGGCAACGCCGTCGTCGAGAAGGGCCAGCTGACCACCGTCAACGAGGACCGGATCGCCCGCGACTGCGCCCGCGCCGCCAAGGAGCTCGCCGCCCGCCCCGTCTGACCCCCGCTCTGTTCCTGCCATCCCCCACCAGCTCCGGGCCGCCCAGGGACGGTGCGTGACCCGGACTCCGCGACCCGGCTCCCTTCGGCCGGTGCGCGGACCGCAGCCCCGGACCCACGGCGAGGGTCCGGGGCTGCGGCGTGGGCTCCGGCCTGTTCCCACCCCCGTGGGGAGCTGGCCGGAACGTCAGCGGGCGGCGCCCCGGGTGGCGCGCGGGAGCGCTGCGCCCGCGAGGGTGAGGACGCCGGCGAGGGCGAGCCTGCGCAACAGCGGGTCGGCCGGCAGGAGGCGGCGGACGGCGGACGGGCGCACCGCGGTGGACGTCATGGCAGTAGGACAGCGGGGTTCCCCGGGCGGCGGAATTCTTTTACCGTTACGGTCAATGTTCGAGTTCCGCTTAGGCGTTGACGACCTCGCCGCCACCTGGTTCGGCTACTCCGCCCTGCAGGAGACGGTGTTGAGCCTGCGCGCCCGCCGCCGGCCGGCCGGCTATCCGGAGCAGCAGCCCTGGGTGGCGAGTTGGCAGGGCCGGTACGAGACGCTGGACACCGTGCTGCTGGACTCGCTGATCGCGCCGGTCGGCTTCGTGCCGGACTTCCTCACGCCGCGCCCGGCCGGTCCGCGCCCGGAGTTCGCGGCCGAGTTGGCGAGGCTGACGGCGACCCCGCCGGAGGTGGTGCGGGCGGACGTGCTGGCCGCGTACCAGGGCGACCACAGCGCGCTGCCGCCGGTGCTGGCCGGGCTGATCGACGATCCGTCGGCACTGACCGCCCGGGTGGCCGAGGTGTTGGAGGCGTACTGGGCGCGCTGTCTCTCCCCCGCCTGGTGGCCGCGGGCCCGGTTGGTGCTGGAGGCGGACATCGCACACCGGGGCCGGATGCTCTCGGAGCGCGGGGCGGAGGGGCTGTTCGCGGATCTCGACGCCCGGCTGACCTGGCACGCCGGGGTGCTGCGACTGGTCGACCCGCACCCCGCCGTCCGGGCGGTGGGCACCACGGTGGATGTTGCGGGGCGGGGGCTGGTGCTGGTCCCGACGCTGTTCGGGCTCGGCGCGCAGACCGACGTCACCCAGGTAGGGCCGCCGCTGGTCTGCTATCCGGCGCGCGGCAAGGCGACCATGGCGGAAGGGCTGGGGACGGGCCGGCCCGAACAGCCGGGCGGACCGTTGGAGGGGCTCGTCGGGGCACCCCGGGCGAGGCTGCTGAGGATGCTGGAAACCCCGGCCAGCACCACGGAGTTGGCGCACCGGCTCGGGGTCACCCCGGGCGCGGTCAGCCGCCATCTGGGCGCGCTCGCGGCGGCCGGCCTGCTGGAGCGCACCCGGCACGGCCGCCGGGTCCTCTACCAGCGCAGCGGGCTGGGCGACGCGTTGGTGGCGGGCGGGGGCCGGGGCGGCGGCTGACGGCTGACGGCTGACGGCTGACGGCTGACGGCTGACAGAGTTCAGCAAACAGATAACAGATAACGAAAGTTGTCAGCTGTCATCTGTTCGCCGTCGACTGTCCACAGCCCGCCGTCCGCCGCCCGTCTCAGGCGGTGCGCCCGAGGGTGGCGAGGTAGGCGCGCCAGCCGCCGTGGTGGGTGATCTCTCGGTGGACGCCGCGCTCGACCTCGCCACGGGCGAGCAGCATGGACAGGCAGGCGGAACCGTCCTCCAGCTCGATGACGCCGAGCTCCAGCTCGCGCGGCTCGCCGGGCAGGATGACGTCGCGCAGGCGCTCCAGGGTGATGTCGTAGAGCTCGCCCTCGATCGCGCTGTCGACGGCCGCGTCGCTCAGCAGGCCGGGGCAGACGTCCTTCTCCCCGTTGACGTCGATGGAGAAGAAGCGGTAGCCGGGGGCGGTGCGGGCCGGCCCGACCAGGGCGTCGGCGACTTTGGCGTGGAACGGACCGCCGACCATGGCCTGACCGTTGAAGAAGATGCGGGGCACGAGTGAACTCCTCTACCGGTTACCGGGGAAAAGGCCGTTCCGTACAGCGACGAGAGGACAGGTGGAATCGTCGCCGTACGGAACGGAGTAATGGGCCGGCGGCACTGCTCCAGCCTGGCAGGCGGCAGCGGTGGCGCCGGCGGATAGATTTGGACTCAGCCCAGCAGGGGGAGCGCCGGAAGGGTCAGGAAGTCCGCGAACTCCTCGGCCAGGGCGACCTGCTCGAAGAGCTGGGCGGCCTCACGCCAGCGGCCGGCGGCATACGCGTCCTCGCCCAGCTCGGCCAGGAGTTCGGCCAACTCGGCGGCGACCAGGGTGCGCACCAGGTCGGCGGTGGCCTTCTCACCGGTGTCGGACAGGACGACGCCGTTGTGGATCCACTGCCAGATCTGCGAGCGGGAGATCTCGGCGGTGGCGGCGTCCTCCATCATGTTGAAGATGCCGACCGCGCCGAGGCCGCGCAGCCAGGCCTCGATGTAGCGGACGCCGACCTGGACGGCGTTGTGCAGCCCGGCGCGGGTGCAGGTGCCGCCGGCGCCGGCGATGTCGAGCAGTTGGGCGGCGGTGACCGGCTCGGACGGCCCGGGGTTGTCCTTCTGGTTGGGGCGCTCGCCGAGCACCGCGTCGAAGGAGGCGCGGGCGACCGGCACCAGGTCCGGGTGGGCGACCCAGGAGCCGTCGAAGCCGTTGCCGGCCTCGCGGTCCTTGTCCGCCTTGACCTTCTCCAGGGCGGCGGCGTTGACCTCCGGGTCCCTGCGGCTGGGGATGAACGCGGCCATGCCGCCGATCGCGTGGGCGCCGCGCTTGTGGCAGGTCTGCACCAGCAGGCGGGTGTAGGCGGCCATGAACGGCGAGGCCATCGTGACGGTGTTGCGGTCCGGCAGGATGTAGTGCTCGCCGACGTCGCGGAAGTTCTTGACGATCGAGAACAGGTAGTCCCAGCGCCCGGCGTTGAGGCCGGCCGCGTGCTCGCGCAGCTCGTAGAGGATCTCGTCCATCTCGAAGGCGGCGGTGATGGTCTCGATCAGGACGGTGGCGCGGACGGTGCCGTGCGGGATGCCGAGTTGGGCCTGGGCGTGGGTGAACACGTCGTTCCAGAGCCGGGCTTCGAGGTGGCTCTCGGTCTTCGGCAGGTAGAAGTACGGGCCGGAGTTGGGGTCCTCGGCGCCCTTGGCGAGCAGCCGGGCGGCGTTGTGGAAGAAGTAGAGGCCGAAGTCGAGGAAGGCTCCGGCGACCGGGGCGCCGTCGACGAGCAGGTGGTTCTCGTCCAGGTGCCAGCCGCGCGGACGGACCACGACGGTGGCGAGTTCGGCGGCGGGCTTGAGGGCGTACGCCTTCCCGGCGGGGGTGGTGAAGTCGATCCGGCCCTCGAAGGCGTCGATCAGGTTGATCTGGCCGCTGACCACGTTCTCCCAGGTCGGGGAGGTGGCGTCCTCGAAGTCGGCGAGCCAGATCCGCGCGCCGGAGTTGAGGGCGTTGATGACCATCTTGCGGTCGGTGGGGCCGGTGATCTCGACCCTGCGGTCCTGGAGGGCGCGGGGCGCCTCGGCGACCTTCCAGTCGCCGGCCCGGATGTCGGCGGTGTCGGGGAGGAAGTCCAGCGTGCCGGCCTCGGCGATCTGCGCACGGCGGGTCTTCCGCCTGGCCAGGAGTTCCTGCCGACGGCCCTCGAAGGCGCGATGGAGGCCGACGACGAAGGCGACCGCCTCCGGAGTGAGCACCTCCTCCGCCCGGTGGACGCGCGGACCGGCGACAGTGACGACCGGAGCGGCAGGGGAGGCGCCGACGGGTCCCTGATCTGTAGCCATGGGCAGGACACTCCTAAGCGGTTGAGCCTGGCGAAGGGAGCTCCGGTGGGAACTTCCTTGATCGGAACCCACCTGTCGGCGAGTTCGATTCTGTAAGGTGGAGACTAGTTTCCGCGATACAGAATTTCAACGGTTTGTTGATGTGATCGCCGGGACTCTACTCCTCCCCGACAGCGAAGGGAACGCCGGTGGTTCCGACCCCCGACACAGCATCGACGACAAGCACGGACCGCGCGACCGGCGGCGTGCAGTCCGTCGAGCGCGCCTTCCAGCTGCTGGAGGCGCTGGCCGACTCCGGCGGCGTGGCCACGCTCAGCGAGCTCTCCACCAGTTCCGGCCTGCCGATGCCGACCATCCACCGTCTGGTTCGTACCCTCGTCCAGCAGGGCTATGTCCGCCAGGACACCGCGCGTCGCTACACGCTCGGCCCCCGGCTGATCCGCCTCGGCGAGACGGCCGGACGACTGCTCGGCAGCTGGGCCCGCCCGTACCTGGCCGAACTCATGGAGGCCACCGGCGAGACCGCCAACCTGGCCGTACTGGAGGGAGGCGAGGTGGTGTACGTCGGGCAGGTGCAGTCGCGGCGCTCGATGCGAATGTTCACCGAGGTCGGCCGGCGGGTGCAGCCGCACTGCACCGGCGTCGGCAAGGCGCTGCTCGCCCAGCTCCCCGAGGACGAGGCGCGCGCCATCCTCGGCCCCAACCCGCTGCCCGCGCACACCGAGTACACGGTCACCGACCCGCAGGAGCTGCTGCAGCAGCTCGCCGAGGCGCGCGAGCGCGGCTACGTGGTCGACGACCAGGAGCAGGAGATCGGCGTCCGCTGCATCGCGCTCGCCGTCCCCGGCGCACCGACGCCCACCGCCCTGTCGGTGTCCGGCCCCGAAGCCCGCATCCGGGCGCTGGAGGAGCAGACCGGCGCGTCCTCGCTGGTGCCGGTGATGCACCACATCGCGACCCGGCTGGGGCAGGTCCTCGCACCCTGACGCCTCGCCAGAACGACGCTGCTGCAGGGGACGTCGGACCGGTCGACTTCCCGTGCGCGGGTTCGCCCGTTCGGGCGGACGGCGGGCGGGTTGCGCCGTACCCCCGGTGGCGGCTCGGCCACCCTGGTGCGGACGCGGCCCGCGACGGCGCGGGCCGCCGGAACGCAAGGGCACGGGTGAGCGGCGATGGAGCGCAGCGATGCGGGGCGCGGCTGTTCTGGACACGGGGACGGCGGTCTCAGGGACGGCGGTCTCAGGGACAGCGGCTTCCGGGACGGCGGCTTCCGGGTGGGCGCCTGCGGGGACTGGGGCTACGGGGAATCCGGTCGCGGCCACGCGGCGCTCGGCAGTTCGGCGTACGGGGAGTCGACGTACGGGGAACCGGTGCGCCGGGGGTTCGGCGGGGCCTGGTTCGTCGCGGCCGTGGCGGCGGGTTGCGCGGCGGCGACGCTGGCCGCCGGCCCGTCCTGGGCGCTGCGGCGGCCCGAGCCGCGGCCGGCGGTGGACGTCAGCGTCGCCGCCACGCCGTCGCACTCCGACCTGGAGGTGGTCCGGATGGACCCGGACGCCGCTCCGCCCGGCGGCACCACCACCGTCCACGCGTTCGTGGCCAACGGCGGCCCGGACACCACCGCCTCGCCGTTCACGGTCGTGGTGACGCTACCGGACGGGGTGACGCCGGAGGGCCCGTACTTCCCGTCCGACTGCAAGGTGCTGCGGGACGGCCGCGAGGTGCGGTGCGTCTTCGGGCCCGGCCTGCCCCCGCTGCGTACCGCGACCGCGCTCGTCCCGGTCCGGCTGGACCCGGGCCTGCCGGTCGGCCGGCTCGGTGGCGGCGCGGTCGCGGTGCGCAGCCCGGACGACCGGAACGAGCGCAACAACCGGCAGCCGTTCGACCTCACGGTGGTCGAGACGGCTGCCGGTTCCTGACCGGGCCCGGCCGGCGGTCACCGGTACGCGGTGGTCACCGGTTCGCGGGTAGCGGCACCCGGTTACCGATTACTGGTTACCGGTACACGCGGACGTAGTCGGCGGCGAAGGTGATCGGGGCGGTCCCCTGCGGCGCGGGGTGGTACTGCCCCGCGCCGACCGACAGGTTGAGGATCAGGTACGCCGACCAGTTGGCGCCGACGCCCTTGCCGTCCGAGAAGACCTTGACGCCGTTGACGTACCAGTCCACCGAGGTGGCGCCGTAATACGTCCCGATGGTCACCCACTGGTCCTTCGCGATCGCGCTCGCGTCGGTGTAGTACTTGGGGTTGCCGGGGTTGACGTGGTTGGTCAGCTCCAGCAGGTTCGGGTTGTCGGGGTGGTACTCGAAGGAGTCGACCTCCCCGTTGCCGTTCTTCCAGGTCCAGAGGGCCGGCCAGGCGCCGGAGCCGGACGGCAGCTTGACCCGGGTCTCGGCGTAGTCGCCGGTCTTGACCTGGAAGCCCTCGCTGGAGCCCTCGGTGGTCAGGAAGCCGGTGTTCCAGGCCTGCTTGCCGTTCTCCAGCGTGCTGCCGCTCGGCGCGGCGGTGAAGGTGGCGACCCCGTTCGCGACGCTGACGTTGTTCTTGTTCAGCCAGTCGAGCTTGTTGTCGTCCGGGTTGTGGTTGCCGTACTTGTACGAGCTGGTCTTGTCGCCGACCCAGCGCGAACCCCAGCTGATCGGACTGTTGAACTCGTCGGACCAGGTCAGCGACTTGCCGGCGACCGGGGAGACCGGGGTGCTCGGCGACGGACTGGCCGTGGCGCTCGGGCTGCTCGTCGGGGAGGGCTTCGGGGTCGGGGTGGCGGTCGGCTTCGGGGTGGCGGTCGCGGTCGGAGCCGGGGTCGAGGTCGGAGCCGGGGTCGAGGTCGCGGTCGGAGCCGGGGTCGAGGTCGGAGCCGGGGTCGAGGTCGCGGTCGGAGCCGGGGTCGAGGTCGCGGTCGCGGTCGCGGTCGGCGCCGGGGTCGGAGTCGAGGTCGGCGCCGGGGCGTTGGAGACCACGAGCTGCTGCGAGGGCAGGTTGTGCCAGGCCCCGCCGAGGTCCTGCCAGAAGCCGAACTGGGTGTACGTCCCGGCCGGCAGGGTGCGCGCGCCGCTGGTGAAGTTCAGGCCGCTCGGGCAGATCCGCGCGTTGGAGGCGTTGCCGGGGAAGTCGAGGTTGGCGCCGGACGCGTCCCGGACGCCCACGCCGACGGTCTTCGCGGTGAAGCAGGCCGAGGAGTGCAGGGTCAGCGAGGCGGTGGTGGCCTTGGTCGCGACCATGGTCGCCGGGGCCAGCCGGTCCTGGGTGACGGTCGGAGCGGTGGCGGCCTGGGCACCGGTGACGGCCGGCAGGCCGAACAGTCCGGCGCCGGTGATGGCGAACGCTCCGGTGGCGGCGAGAGCGGCGCTGCGGCCCCGGCGGGAGGGGCGGGCGTGACGCGGCGCGCGGCGACGGGCAGGCTGGTGCATGGGAGTGTCCTCTGCGACGCCTGCGAGGTGAGCTGTCGGATTCGGGCGGAGGTGGCCCGGCCGCCGGTGGAAGCGGCTTCACCCCTAGCCACGGCCCGCACGCGGGAGCGTACGGGCCGGGCGCTGACCTTGGTTCCCCCGCTCCTGTCCGTTGTGGTGCTCGATTGCCGACCGGCGGGTGGACAGGACTCGGCGTCCCGGCGGCGGAGTCCGCGAGAGCGAACGACCGTTGCAGGCTAGGCAGACCGTACGTGAACGGACAACCCGGCCGGGTCGGTTGTCGCACAGCTCACAGTGGTGTCGATCAACGACGCTGTGTGGTGGATCCGTTGGGGTCGATCAAGGGATCGGCGGACCAGGGAAGCAGCGGATCGGAAGCGGATCAGCGGACCAAGGGATCAGTCGAGCCAGCCGTCGACCTGGCTCTCGGCCTCCGGCGCCCAGGCGAGTTCCAGGTGGTTGAGACCGGCGAGCAGCCGGGTGCCGCCGATCGTCGCGACACCGGTGGTGTCCAGGGCGCTCGCGGTGAACACGATGCCGTCGCTGGGCCCCCGGTTCTCGTTGAGCACGCCCGGGATGTCGGCCGACCCGCCCGCGAGCAGGTAGGTGCGCACCGACGCCGGGACTCCGGCCTGCTGCAGCGGCGCGATCAGCGACCCGGCGTCGATCGCCGCCTGGATGCCCTGGCCGGAGGTGTAGAAGCCCTGGCCGCCGTAGTAGGTGGTCCACCAGTCCTGGGAGGTGCCGTCCACCCCGTACCGGCCGTCCCAGCGGGCGAGCAGCTGACGCTGTCCCGGGTAGCAGTCGTGGCCGCCGGTGGGCAGCACGCCGAGGCAGGGCTGCGCGGTGTACGTGCCGTAGCAGGTCATGTACAGGTGCGGGGACGGCGCGTTGGCGGTGCCGCCGCAGGCCGGCCAGGCGGCCAGGTCGAAGGACCAGCCGTGCGCGTACACGTAGTCGAGCCCGCCGTTCGGCCCGCCGAGGGCGATCAGGCGGCGCACGTCGCCCGCGTACGCCCTCCCCCAGGACGGGCGCACCGAGGACACGTACGCCCGGGCGGCGACCTCGCCCTTGCTCCACGCCACCACGTCCACCTGGGAGACCCCGAGCCGGGCCCGGATCAGCGCGACGGCGTCGCCGACGGTCTGCGCCTGGAGCAGGTTGTCGCCCTGTTTGTGGGCGAAGCCGATGGCGAACACCCGGTGGCCGGTGCCGGCGAGGTACTGGGCCAGGCCGGTGGACGGGCAGGCGGAGGCGCCGCAGGTGCCGCTCTCGGCCGGGTTCGCCCAGGCGCGGTCGACGTTGTCGTTGGCGCCGTGGACCAGCAGGACGGGGGTCTGGCGGCCGCCGGCGTCCCAGCCGGTCGCGGAGTACAGCAGGAAGCGGCCGGAGTAGGGCTCGCCGGTGCCGCCGAAGTACGTTCGGCGGGCGCCGTCCTGGTCGCCGCGACCGTCGGCCGGGTACTGCTCGGCGCGGAAGCCGGGGGTGGTGTCGAGGTAGCGCTCGACCTTGGCCCAGCCGTTGCCGGGGGCGGGGAAGGTGGCTTCCAGGGCGAGGGGGGCGGCGGCGGCTTGGGCGGCGGAGGTCTGCGCGGTGGCGGCCTGCGCGGTGGCGGCCGCTTGGGCCGTGGTGGGGGTGCCGAGGAGGAGGGCGGCGAGGGTGAGCAGGACGGCGGACAGCGCGGTGGGGGTGCGGCGCGGCGTGCCGGGTCTCGGCGTGCGGGGTCTCGGCGCTCCGGGTCTCGTGGGGGTGGCGCTCGTGGGGGTGCGTCTCATGGGGGTGGACGGTAGGACCGGCCCGCGGCGGGCGCCCAGGTGCCGGTCATACACCCCGGAGGCCGGCACGGTGGCGGCCGGTGCCGTGGCGCACTGCCCACGGGCGCGCCTGCTCGGCTCACCGGGTCGGATAAATTGGAGGTCCGACATCTTCCGCAGTGCACAAGACCGCCGTGCACGGCCTCACGGAAACGAGGTACCGCCCCACCATGACCGCGCCCCTGCCCGCCTTCGCCGGCCGCACCTACCTCTTCCGGGCCGACAACGGCGCGGCCTTCCGCAACACCTATTCGGCCGACGGCCGGCGGCTGCGCTGGGAGGGCCTCGGCGAGTCGGCGGGCCAGTGGGAGGACGTGCTACTGCACGTCGCCGAGGTGGCACCGGAGATCTACTTCATCAGCTGGACGGAGCAGAGCGGGATCACCGTCAGCCACGTCATGGACCTCGGCCGACTGACGGTGCGCGCCTTCTGGACGTACGAGGGCGAGGGCGGCCGGGTCGGCGAGCTGCACACCGGGACGCTGGAGCGGGTGGTCTGAGCCTCGCCGCTCCCGCGCCCCGGGGCTGGTCCCCTGCTGTCGGCCTTGCCTGCCCGTTGATCCGCTCGGATCAGCTAGATCCACTAGATCCACTGGGTCCACCGGGTCTGCTGGGTCTGCTGGGTCTGCTGGGTCCGCTGGAACTGCTCGGGTCTGCTCAGACGGTCTGGTTCGGCACCTTGAGGTGCTGGGACAGCCACTCCAGCGAGGACGGCAGCAGGGCGCTCCAGGTCTCGAAGTTGTGGCCGCCGTTCTCCAGCATGCTGTAGGAGGCCTTCATCGGGGCCTGCACCGCGTCGACGAAGGCCTCGGTGTCGTGCCGGTAGTTGCCGTCGCCCTTCTTGGTACCGGCCAGCAGCACGGACACCTTCGGCTGCGGCAGGTTCTTCAGCCGCCACATCAGGTTGGCCTCGTCGCGGCGCTGCTTGCTGCCGCCGAAGAGGTCGCCCGTGGTCGGGTCGTCGGCGGCGTCGTAGTAGGCGGAGAGCGCGACGGCGGTCGGGAAGACGTCCGGGTGGCGCATGGCCAACTTGAGGGCGCAGTAGCCGCCGGTCGAGTTGCCCATGAAGGCCCAGGCCTGCGGGTCGGACGAGACCCGGAAGCTCGCCTGGATCGCCGAGGGGACGTCCTTGGTGAAGTACGTGTCGGACTGCGCTCCGCCCGGGATGTCCTCGCACTCGGTGTCCTGCGGCAGGGCCGGCGAGGGGCGCACCATGACCATGACGGTCGGCTGCATCTTCCCCTCCTGGAGCAGCTTGAGCGCCGCGCCCGGGTAGTTGAACCGCGTGATCAGGTTCTCGGCGAGCCCGGGGAAGCCGGTGCTGACGATCACCGCCGGGAACTGCCGCTGCGCGTACTCCGGTTGGAAGTACTGCGGCGGCAGGTAGACGTACCCCTCGGTGGACAGCCGGCTCGCCGCACCGTCGATCCGCACCTTGCGGATCTCGCCGGACTGGCTCGGCTCGCGACCCATCGCGCCGCCGCCCTTGACGGAGGCGTGGCCGATCGTCTCCACGAGCAGCCGACCGGACGCGTCCGCCTTGTTGTGGATCACCACCGGGCCGGTTTCGCCGGTGCCCAGCAGGTCGTCCCAACTGCTGTAGAAGGCGAAGTAGTTGTTCGCCACCAGGCCGAGCGCGGCAAGCACCGTGAGCTGGGTGGCGAGCAGCGCGCCGATCCGGCCGAGCACCGCCTGCCAGGTCTGCCTGGCGAGTCTTGGCCACAGCCAGACCGTGCCGGCCGTCATCACGACGGCGATCAATACGGTCAGCGCCAACACCTTGTGGCTCGTCAGACCCATGTCCTACTTGCTCCCACGCCTCGAACTCCCCGCCCCCTCCGCTCAGGACATCCGAGGTGGTCACCCCGGTTCCCCCGCCGGGGCGCGCGATCACCAACCCTAACGGGGCGGGGAGGCGGAACGGGCGACAGATGACAACTGACAGATAACAGATTTCGAAATCTGTTATCTGTCTGCTGTCATCTGTTCGCCGCCACCGGACCGCCGTCGCCCGCCGTCGACCGCCGACCCGACGGGCGGCTGGACTGCGGGATTCCGGGAGCGGGTGCGGAGGCGCGGGTCCGGCACGAGTACGACCGGGATCGGCAACCGCGAGAGCGGCAGCCGGAGTCGGGCTCACCCCTCCCGGTCGTAGAGCCGCAGCCCCGCCGTGAGTTCGCGCATGCAGCGGGCGCCGAGCTCCCGAGGGGACCCCGGACCGGCAGTGGGGGCGCCGGAGGAGGCCCACTCCTCCAGCGCGACCCGGATCGCAGCGGTCGCCGCGGCGGCGGCCAGGCGGATCTCCAGCGGGTCGGTGCCGTCCGGACACCGACCCGCGAGGACGACCCGCAGCCGCTCCTCGGAGTCGGCGTGGACCCGCTGCCAGGTGCCGTCGAGGCGCGGATCGCGCAGCAGGCTGCGGGTCCACTCCATCGCCTCGACGGCCTCGTCGTCGACCGGGGTCAGCGAGGACACCGCCGAGCGCTCCAGCGCCTCGCGCAGTGGCAGGTCGGCCGGGGCCTCGGCGAGCTGGTCGACCCAGCGCCGCCCGCCCGCCGCCAGCAGCGGGGCGACGGCGTCCTCCTTGACGGAGAAGTACCGGTAGAAGGTGCGCAGCGAGATGCCCGCCGCGAGGGCGATCTCCTCGGCGGTGACCGCCTCGGCCCCCCGTTCGGCGAAGAGCGCGGCGGCGGTGCGGGCGATGTCCATCCGGGTGGCGTCCCGGCGGCGCTGGTTCAGGGTGGGTCGTCCGGTCACAGGGCCAGCCTACGCGGGTCGATGCCACTGTGGCACGTCGCGCCGTAATGACATCCATGGACTTATTGGCACGTTATGCCACTCAGGCGTAACGTGTCTCCTGAGGTCGAGAGGCCACGAACGAACGGAGTACCACCATGGAGCGCTTCAGCGGACGGAACGTCCTGATCACCGGCGGCGGCTCTGGCATCGGCCAGGCCACCGTGCACCGGATCCTCGCCGAGGGCGGGAAGGTCGTCGCCGTCGACGTCAACGAGGACGGCCTGAAGAAGACCCTGGACCGCGCGACCGCCGACGGCACCGCGGACCGCCTGACCATCCAGGTCCTGGACATCTCGGACGAGGCGTCCGTCACCACCGGCGTCGCGGCGGCGATCGGCGGCCTCGGCGGGCTGGACGTCCTGGTCAACGCGGCCGGCATCCTGCGCTCCTCGCACACGCACGAGACCAGCCTGGAGTTCTGGAACAAGCTCCTCGCCGTCAACCTGACCGGCACCTTCCTGATGACCCGCGAGGCGCTCCCGACGCTGCTCGCGGGCGGCGAGGGCGTGGTGGTGAACTTCAGCTCCACCTCCGCGAGCTTCGCCCACCCCTACATGGCCGCGTACGCCGCGACCAAGGGCGGCATCCAGTCCTTCACCCACGCCATAGCCTCCGAGTACTCGAAGCAGGGCCTGCGCGCGGTCTGCGTCGCGCCGGGCAGCATCGACAGCGGCATGACCCACAACCCGGGCCTGCCCGCCGATGCCGACCTCAGCCTGCTCGCCAAGCTCGCCCCGGCCCTCGGCCAGGGCTTCGCGGGCCCGGAGACGGTGGCCGGCGTGATCGCGATGCTGGCGTCCGACGACGGCGCGTTCGTCACCGGCACCGAGCTCCGCATCGACGGCGGCACCCACATGTGATCCGCCGGACGGCATGACGACGCGGGGTCTGGGCCACTCCTCCGAGTGGTTGGTGGCGCAGGCCCCGCTGTCGTGTCGCGTAACGCCCGCCTCAGGGCTCGGGACTCGGGACTCGGGGCTCATGACCCATGGCTCAGCCGAGGCCCCCGTGCCGGGCGGCGGCGATCGGCCCCGCTTATCTGGCCCTGCGCGCGGCCGCGTCGGCGGGCGGCGACCTGCTGACGGCCTCCGCCCGCGCCGCCGTCCTGGACGCGCTGGACGCGCTGGACGCCTGGGACGGCACCCACCCGCCGCTCGGCGGCGACCCCGTCGGCCCGCACCTGGCCGGGCTTGCCGTATCCGAACGGCCGGCCGCCCGGCTCGCCCTGCTCACCGTCCTCGCGCCGTACCGGCTCACGGAGGCCGACGTGTCCGCCTGGCGCGCCGTCCGCCCTGCGGCCGACGGCGGGGCGGAGGAGCGCGGGGAGGGGCGCGAGGTGGCGGACGAAGAGCTGCCGCGACTGCTCGCCTTCGGGGCCGTTCGCAGCAGTCGAGCGGGTGGCGGGGTGGATCGGCGGGTGACCGACCGGCCCGTCCGACCGTCAGCGCAGCGGCTTCGCCATCACGAGCTCCCGGGTGACCCCGTCGGCGAGCGGTTCGCCGGGTTCCGCGAGCGCGGTGAAGCCGTGCCGGCGGTAGAGGGCGAGCGCGGGCTCGTTGCCGGGGATCACCGCGAGGCGCAGCGTGGTGCCGCCGGATGCGCGGGCCCAGCGCTCGACCTCCTCGATCAGGCGGTCGGCGACGCCCCGGCCGCGCGCCTGCGGTCCGACCCACACCGCGCGCAACTCCCGTACGCCGTCGGCGCCGGGGACACCGTCCGCCAGGCCGACCGGGGTGCCGTCCGGACCGTCCAGCAGCGCCGCGACGTGGTGGGCGCCCGGAAGGTGAAGCCGGGCGCGCCAGCGTTCCTCGCCGCCGTGGTGCCAGTCCGCGAGGCGGGCTTTGAAGGCGTGCGGCGCGTCGGTCAGGGCGGCGATGCGCAGGTCGCGCCAGAGCGGCCAGTCGTCGGTCGTGAGGATTCGCAGGATCACCATGGTCGTCACGGTAGAGCGCGGGTGGTGGGCCCTCGCCACAGGCCGTCGCCACAGGCCCTCGCGGAGAGCCGGTCCTGTCGCGGCCAGTCGGCCAGTCGGCCGGGCGGCCGGGCGGCCGGGCGGGGTAGGCCTGAGACGGTTCAGGGTGTGCGCCAGTCGGCGGCGAAGGCGGCGGCCGGGTTGGCGGTGAGCAGGAGGTCCAGCAGTTCGCGGCCGAAGGTGCGGGCGAGCCGTGGGGCGAGGTCGGTGAGCAGCCGGGTCGGGCCGTCGCCCCGGCGCGCGGTGCGGGTGGTGGTGTCGGCGCCGAGGAGCAGCTGGGAGGCGTGGCCCGCGTCGACGAGGTCGGCGATGACGTCGAAGGCCTGGTGGTCGGCCGGGTGGTCGGCCCGGGAGGGGCTGTCCAGCGCGAGGTGGACGCCTTCCGCGGCGAGCTCGCGGTGCAGCCGCACGTCGGGCAGCCGGGTGAGGTGGCCGAGGATGATCCGGTCGGGCGGGACGCCGTGCCGGGCGTGCAGCCAGCGCATCACGAAGTGCGGGTGGGCGCCGGGTTCGAGGTGGACGGCGATCGGGGCGCCGGTGGCGTGGTGTGCCTCGGCGGCCGCGGTCATCACCCGGCGGGTGTGCCAGGTGGTGGTACCGGCGTCGCACGCGACCTTGATCAGGCCCGCCCGGACACCCTCGGAAGCGCCGTGCGGTTCGGTGGGCGGCTTGGTGGGCGCCCCGGCGGCTGGTTCGGTGGTGAGCCCGGTCGTGAGGTCTGAGATGAAGCGTTCGGCGAGCCCGTCGTACAGGGTGGGGAGGGTGTCCGGGTCGTAGTGGGCCGCCTGGTGCAGGCCGGTGCCGGCGACGACGTGGACACCGGTCGCACGGGAGAGCTTCGCGAGCGAGCCCGCGCCGCGGCCCATGCCGTACGGGGTCCACTGGACGAACGAACGGCCGCCGACTGCCGCGAATGCGCGCAGGACGCCCTCGGCGGCGGCCGGGTCGTCCAACTCCTCACCGGGCAGCAGGGGGCTTCGGATGAAGAGGTGGTCGTGGGAGTCGGTGACGCCGAGTTCGGCGGGGTCGAGGTCGCCGAGGACGGTGCGGACCGTTCGGACGGTGTGGACGGTGCGGACGGTGTGGACGGTGCGGACGTCACGGGTCATGCCTGGCCCTCCCGAGTGGGGGCCGTCGTGGTCGGGACCGCCTCGGTCGGGGCCGCCTCGGCGAAGGTGGCGGTGGCGACGCGCAGGCCGGCCAGGGCCTTGGGGACTCCGACGTAGGGGGCGAGGTGGACGATGACCTCGGTGACCTCCTCCCTGGTCATGCCGATCCGCAGGCTGTTGCGGACGTGGTCGGCGAGCTGCGGCTCCACGCCGCCGAGGGCGGTGAGCGCGGCCAGGTTGGCCACCTGGCGGTCGCGCAGGGCGAGGCCGGGACGCTGATAGGTGCCGCCGAAGAGACTGGTGACGATCCAGTCGGGGAAGCCGGGCGCGAGGCTGTCCAGGCCGCCGAGGGTGGTGGCGGCGACCGGGCCGGCGAGGTCGGCGAGGAGGGCGTAACCGGCTTCGCGGTCCCACGGGGCGGGGGTGAGGTCGGTCGGCGTCATCGGGGCGGGGGCCGGGGCGGCGGGGACGGCGGGAGTGGTGGGAGTGGTGGGGACGGCGGGAGCGCTCATCAGGGTGGCGAAACCTTTCACCAGTGCCGGCCGCTGGGCAGCCGGTCGAGTTCGGGACGGGACAGGTGCAGCACCTGGTAGCGGGTGCCGGGCGCGTCATCCGGGGCCGGGCCCTGCCAGAGGGCGAACCGGAGCAGCTCCCAGCGGTACGGGTCCACCGCGACGGCCGCGGTGTGCAGGGCGGGGTGTGCCGGGAACCCGGCGAGGGCCTGCTCGACCGCCTCGGCGGGATCGGCACCCTCGGGGAGCCGAACGGTGTGGCGGGTGGCGGTGGTCGCGGGGGAGTCCGGCGCAGCGCCCCGGGCCGGACCGCTGCCGTGGGCCAGACCGGCGCCGAGCCAGTGCCGGACGGCAGGGCGGCCGAAGTCCGCGCTCAGGCCGCGAAAGCCCGGGCCCCAGAGGAAGCTGTTCATGCCCTCGGCGGTCCGCCAGAGGTAGAACGGCGCGTACTGGTTGACGGGCGACCCCTCGTGGCCGCGCTCGCGGACCAGGTACGCCTTGAGCCCGAGGCCGGGGTAGGCGTCCAGGAGACGGCCCTTGTCGGCGACGCGTTTGCGGATGATCCCCATGTCGTAGTCGGCGGGGAGGGTGATCTCGTACTGCATGGCGTGCACGGCGGGTCTCCTCGGTGGTCGGATCCTCGGGAGGTCGGGCGGCGCGCGGTACGGCGCAGTGCAGCGCGATACGGCGCAGGTCCGGCGCTGGACGGCGCGGTGCGGCGCGTCAGGTCGTACGGTGCGCGGCGAGCAGGCCGAGGGCGCCGCGCACGGCCTGTTCGAAGGGCTCGGCCCGGCCGGCCGCGCGGGCCAGGACGTAGCCGCCCTGGACGACGGCGACCACGGCGGCGGCGGTGTCGACCGGGTCGACGCCGAGCACGAGTTCGCCGGCGGCCTGGCCCTCGGCCACCAGTTCGGCGATCCGGTCGCGCAGCCAGTCGAAGGTCTCCTCGACGGGGGCGCGCAGCCCGGGGTCCGCGATGACGTCCGGATCCTGGGCCATCCGGCCGATCCGGCAGCCGCGCAGCACGTCGCGGTCGCGGAGCAGATAGGCGGCGATGCGGTCGTACGCCGTGCCGGGGGCGGACAGGTCGGCCTCGGCCACGCCCCTCAGCTGCTCGGCGCTGCGGCGCAGGGCGGTGGCGGCGAGGTCGGGCTTGCCGGTGAAGTGGTGGTACATGCTGCCCTGGCCGACACCGGCGCGCTGCTGGATGGCCTTGGGGCTGGTGCCGACGTAGCCGCGCTCCCAGAGGAGTGCCTGGGTGCTCTCGATGAGGCGGTCCTGGGTGGTCATACGGATCACTGTACATACCAGTAGGTACAGTGGGCCAGGGGTCACCTGGCTGCGACCGGGGCGCAGGGCCGGCCGGCCCCGTCCGGGGGACGGCCAAGGGCCGTGCGCCGCCCCCCGGCGGCCACGGCCCTTGCCCGCTCGTCTCCCCCTCCCCGCCGGCCGCCACTCCATCGCGACCGGTGGCGCGCGTCACGTCGGGCGGGCGCTCACGGCAGCTCGCGCCGGATCACCGGGGCGACCTCTGCGGCGAACAGCTCCAACTGCTCCCACTGCGCCCCCTCCGTCAACGCGTCGATTCCGATGCCGACCACCTCGTTGCCGAAGGCCTCGTGATAGCGGTGGATCTTCTCGACCACCTGCTGCGGGCTCCCGACCAGAGCCGACCCGTGCTCCAGCGCGTCCTCCAAGGACGTGAACGGGGACTTGTTGTGCCGGCCGGCCGCCGAGTCGAACATCGCGTTCCAGTACGGACGGAAGCCCTCGACCGCGTCCTGCGAACGCTTGGCGACGTACAGCCCGCCGAAGCTCGCGCCCACCCGGGCGTCCCTCGGGTCCCGGCCGTAGTGCACCCAGTGTTCGCGGTAGTGCTCCACCAGGGAGCGGTACTTGGCCAGCGGGTGGAAGGAGTTGGCGGAGAAGAGCGGACCGCCGTAGCGGGCGGCGAGGTCGGTCGACTGCGTGCTGGTCGCGCTGCCGTGCCACACCGGGATCGGATCCTGGAGCGGGCGCGGCGAGACGGCCGCGTCCTTGAGCGGCGGACGCGTCGACCCCTCCCAGGTCACCCGCTCCTCGCGCCAAAGCCGCCGCAGCAGCTCGTAGTTCTCGGCGAGCGCGTCCCACTGGCGCTCCTCGGGGAGGCCGAACAGGTCGAAGTGGCGCGGGTCGTTGCCCTTGCCGATGATCAACTCGACTCGGCCACCGGAGAGTTGGTCAAGCAGGGCGCAGTCCTCCGCGACCCGGACCGGGTCCAGGGTGCTCAACACCGTCACCATGGTGAACAGTCGGATGGTGGAGGTGCGGGCCGCGATCGCGCTGAGCAGCACCGGCGGCGCCGGGGAGAGGAACGGCGCACCGTGCCGCTCCCCCACGCCGTAGCCGTCGTAGCCGAGTTGCTCGGCCGCGACCGCCTGGTCGATGACGTTCCGCAACTTCTCCTGCGGGGTGCGCTGGACGCCGGTCACGGGATCGGGGCCGTTGGCGACGAGGGACGAGACGGTGAACCGCACGGCGGTCTCCTTGGGGGCGCTCGATGGGACCTCGGCACGGAACCCGGCCCGCGAGGCGCGGACACGGCAGCCGAGGGGCGGGACCGCGGCCCGCGGGGAGCGCCGCGCTACGGGCTGCGCTCCCGCGGGCGGCACCGGGAGGGGATCGCGGCGGAGCGGCTCTGGGGCGGCGTCAGCGCGAGGTGCTGCGGCGGCGGCGACAACAGCGGGGCGCGGCGGCGGTGACGGTCGGGATTTCAGCGGTGCCGGAGGTTGTGACGGCGGCAATGACGGCGGCGGTACCGGCGGTCGCGGTTGTGGTGACGGCCCGGACGGTCATCGCGCCTCCCCCTTCGCCTCGCAGTTCGCCTCGCACGCGTACGATCCTCCGCGAGCATAGGCACCGGTCAGAAACGGGGCAAGGGCTTGATCCACCGGCGGCGGCTGGCAAGATGTCCGGCATGAGCTACCTCGCCGCGGATGACCGCTATGCCTCGATGACCTACCGGAAGGCCGGCCGCAGCGGCGTTCAGCTGCCGGCCGTCTCGCTCGGCCTCTGGCACAACTTCGGTGACGCCCAGCCGCTGGAGGTCCAGCGCGCGGTGCTGCGCCGCGCCTTCGACCGGGGCATCACCCACTTCGACCTCGCGAACAACTACGGCCCGCCGTACGGCAGCGCCGAGCGCAACTTCGGCTACCTGTTCGCCCAGGACTTCCGCCCGTACCGCGACGAGCTGTTCATCGCCAGCAAGGCCGGCTGGGACATGTGGCCCGGCCCGTACGGCAACGGCGGCAGCCGCAAGTACCTGCTGGCCAGCCTGGACCAGTCGCTGGGCCGGATGGGGCTGGACTACGTCGACGTCTTCTACTCCCACCGCTACGACCCGGACACCCCGCTCGAGGAGACGATGGGCGCGCTGGACAGCGCGGTCCGCTCGGGCAAGGCGCTGTACGCGGCGATCTCCAACTACCCGGCGGAGCAGCACCGGGAGGCGGTGGCGATCCTGCGCGAGCTGGGCACGCCGGTGCTGCTGAACCAGTCCGCGTACTCGATCCTCAACCGGTACGTCGAGGAGGGCGTGCTGGACGCGGTGGGCGAGACCCAGACCAGCCTGATCGCCTACTCGCCGCTCGCTCAGGGACTGCTGACGGACCGCTACCTGTCGGGCGAGGTGCCGGCCGGATCGCGGATGTCGGTCGGGCGGTTCCTGACCGAGGAGGCGCTCACCGGACCAAAGCTGGAGCAGCTGCGGGCGCTCAACAAGGTCGCCGAGCGCCGCGGGCAGACCCTGGCCCAGCTCGCGCTGTGCTGGGTGCTGCGCGATCCACGGGTGGTCTCGGTGATCATCGGCGCGAGCAGCGTCGCCCAGCTGGACCAGAACATCGACGCGCTCGCGGGCGGCCCGCTGACCGAGGAGGAGCTGGCGGAGATCGACCGGCTCAGCCGCTGAGCGGGGAGCACCGGGGGCGGGTGGACGACTGACAGATGACAGCTGACAGATTTCATCATCTGTCAGCTGTCATCTGTTATCTGTTAGTCGTCAGCCGGTGGCCAGTGGCCGTCAGCGGCGGATGCCCAGGGCGGGCAGAACCGTCTCTGCCACGCGGTGGGCCTCCTCCAGCAAAGGGTTGCCGGAGAGGATGAAGGTGTCGACGCCCAGCGACTCGAACTCCTGCAGCCGCTCGATCACCTGGGCCGTGGAGCCGACCACCGCCGTACCGGGGCCGGGACGGAACAGGCTCATCCCCGGCCAGAGGTTCGGGTAGGCCTCCAGCTCCCGGGCCCGCGCGGGCACCTTGCCGCCGTGCTGGCGGAACTGCCGCTGCCAGCCGACCCCGTCCTCCCCCTTGGCCCCGCCCAGCTGCCGGGCGTACGTGGCCTCGCTGGTGACGTCGAGCAGGCGGTCGGCGGCCGCCCAGGCCTCGTCCTCGGTGTCACGGACGATCAGGTGCAGCCGGAGCCCGATCCGCAGGCTCCGGCCGTGGGCGGCGGCCCGGTTCCGGACCAGGTCCAGCTTCTCCTTGAGCAGGTGCGGCGGCTCGCCCCAGGTCAGGTAGACGTCCACGTGCTCGGCGGCCATCTCGATGCCGGCCGCCGAACTTCCGCCGAACCAGAGCGGGATACCGCCCGGCTGGACCGGCGCCAGCTCCCGCAGGCTCGCACCGGCGTTCTTCAGCTCGTAGAACTCGCCCTTGTGGTCGAAGACTTCGCCGGCCGTCAGGCGCTTGACGATCGACCAGTACTCGGCGCTGAGCCGGTAGCGGTCGTCGTGCTCGACGTCCAAGCCGTACTCGCGCAGTTGCGCGGTCGAGCCGTTGACCACGTTGAACCGCAGCCGGCCGCCGTGCAGATGATCGAAGCTGAGCGCCATCTTCGCCAGCAGGGTCGGCGAGACCAACCCCGGGTGAACGGCCAGCAGTGGCTTGAACTCCGGGGTGGTGGCCGCCGCCAGCGCGCTGCCGAGCGTCCACACGTCGTAGAGGTCGGTCGCGAGCAGGGCGCCGCTGTAGCCCAACCGCTCGACGCTGCCCGCCAGTTGCTGAAGGTAGTGGAGGTCCACCGGGCGTCGGCCGGCCGGCTCCCACGGGTAGTGGCCCTCGCGCGGGATGATGTACCAGAGGACTTCGGAGGCCACGGCTCAGACCGCCTTGGCGAGCGCGGCGGCCACCGGGGCCTCCAGCTCGGGCAGATGGGCGTCGGCGACGGTCAGCGCCCGGTCGATGAACCCGACCCCGTGGAAGATGTCCGCGGCCTCCTGCTGCTCGGCGATGAACCCGGCGGTGGCGGGCTCCAGTTGCCACGGCAGCGCCTCCAGCGCGGTCTGCCAGTCGCCGGCCGAGCCGCCCAGCTGCTCCGCCGCGATCGCGGCCGCCTCGGCCGGGTGGACGGACACCCAGGCGTCCGCCCGGCGCAGCGCGGTGGCGATCGCGGCGACCACCTCGGGGCGCCCGGTCGCGAAGGCACGGCGGGTGAAGAACACCGAGCGGTCGGTGATGACGTCGCCGGTGCGGATCAGCTCGCGAAAGCCGCCGCTGCGGCGGGCGGCGGCGAGTTCGGCGCCCTGGGCGATCCACCCCGCGATCTCACCGTCGCGCAGGCGCTGCGCCTGGTCCTCATCGGCCGCCGGGCGCACCGGAGTGATGTCCTCGGCATACGAAAGTCCCTGCGTGAGCAGGGCCTTGGCGAGCAGGTGGGTCTGCCAGGATCCGATGCCGAGCACGACGGTGCCGCCCCTGAGGTCCGCCACCGTCCGGACCGGGCCGGAGTCCAGCACCAGCAGGGCGCCGTGGTCGGGGCGGGGCGCGGAGACCGCCGCGTACACCAGGTCGTGGCCGGCCGCCTGGGCGGTGACCGGCGGGGTCGAACCCGTGCCGCCGAAGTCGATGGTGCCGTCGGCGAGCAGCGCGCCGGTGCGGGTGCCGTCGGCGTAGTGGTGGAAGGCGCCGGTCTCGCCGAGCGGGGCCAACTCCTCGTCCAGGTAGGGCAGGCGGGCGAGGTAGTAGAGCGAGGGGTTGCTGGCGTGGACGCCGAGGGTCACGGTCATCTGTTCAACTCCGGTGGTGCGGGCGTGGGTTGCTTCGGAACGGATCGGTGGGCGGCCGGCGGATCAGTGGACGCCGAGGTCGGCGAGCAGTCGGCGGCGCAGGTCGGCGAAGGCCGGGTCGGCGGGGTCGCGGGGGTGGTCGACGGTGACCGGTTCGTCGCGCACGAGCAGGCCGTCGCGCAGGACGGCGACGCGGTCGGCGAGCCGGACGGCCTCCTCCACGTCGTGGGTGACCAGGAGCACGGCGGGACGGTGGCGGCGGACCAGGTCGCCGACCAGGTCCTGCATGCGCAGTCGGGTGAGCGCGTCCAGCGCGGCGAACGGCTCGTCGAGAAGCAGCAGTTGGGGTTCGCGGACGAGCGCCCGGGCGAGGGCGACACGTTGCGCCTCGCCTCCCGAGAGAGTGGCCGGCCAGGCGTCCGCGTGCTTCTCCAGGCCGACCTCGGCGAGCGCCTTGAGTCCGGTCTCCCGGGTCGCGGCGCCGCGCGGCAGACCGACCGTGACGTTGGCCAGCACCCGCTTGGACGGGACGAGTCGGGGCTCCTGGAAGACCACCGTACGGACCGGCGGAACGAGCACGGTGCCCTCGTCGGCCTGGTCGAGCGCGCCGAGGATACGCAGCAGGGTGGTCTTGCCGGTTCCGCTGGCGCCCAACAGGGCGACGAACTCGCCTCGGGCGATGGAGAGATCGACGCCGTCGAGGACGGCCCGGGTGCCGAACACCCGGCGCAGGCCGCGTAGATGGACCGCCGGGGTGGTGGCCGTGGACGTGGCGGTCACGGACGTGACGGTCGTGGACGTGGCGGTCACGGACGTGGTGCTCATCGGGCTGCTCCCTGGACGGCCTGGCGCCACGGCATCAGGAGGCGTTCCAGGACCCGGACGACGGCGTCGGCGGTGAGGCCGAGCAGTCCGTAGATCAGGATGCAGACGGCGAGGATGTCGGTGCGCGAGTAGTTCTGTGCCTGGGCCATCAAGTACCCGATCCCCTCGGTGGAGTTGATCTCCTCGGCGGCGATCAGGGCGATCACGCTGAGCGTCATGGACAGGCGCAGCCCCGACAGCAGGGCGGGCAGCGCGCCGGGCAGGACGACGGTGCGCACGATGGCCCAGCGGCCGAGCCCGAAGCTGCGCATCGCCTCGACCAGCTTGCGGTCGGTGTTGCGGACACCGCCGGAGGTGGACACGTACATCGGGAAGCTGGTGGCGACGCCGATCAGGGCGACCTTCGCGGTCTCGGTGATACCGAACCACACCATGAACAACGGCACCAGCGCCAGGAACGGGACGGTGCGCAGTACCTGGATCGCGGAGTCGAGCAGCTCCTCGCCGAGCCTGGTGAAGCCGGTGACCACGCCGAGCACCAGCCCGGTGGTGGCGCCGAAGAACAGGCCGAGGCCGGCCCGGGTGAGGGAGACGCCGAGGGCGTCGGTGAGCTGGCCATTGCCCCACAACTCGCCGACGGCTTCGGCGACCTGGGCGGGCGAGGCGAGGACGTCCTGGGTGAGGGCGCCGGTGGCGGAGGCGAGTGCCCAGCCGCCGAGCAGGGCGAGCGGGCCCAGGGTGCGCAGGATCACGGCGAGGGCGCGCGGGCGGGGCCTGGACCGTCTGGTGTGCGGGGTGACCAGTCCGGCGTCGAGGGCGGCTCGGGTGTCGTCGGCGGTGCGTTCGGGGGCGGCCGTGGTCACTTGGCACCGTCCCCGAGCTTGTTGATGTCGATCAGGTAGGGCTTGACGTCCACGAGCTGCTTGGTGACCTTCTGGTCGGCGAAGAACCGGGCGACGGTGCCGAAGCGGGCTGTGTCGGTGTCGGTGATGGCGTCCGCGGCGGCGCCCTGCCCACTGACGTTCACCGCGATGTCCTTCTCGGCGGGGGTGACGGCGGTCGGACCGGAGTCGGTGAAGACGTTGAGGTAGGCGGCCGGGTCGGCCTTCTCCTTGAGGCCGTTCTCGCGCAGGTAGGTGTAGAAGGTCTCGACCACCTCGGGGTGCTTGTCGGCGAAGCCGTTGCGCACGGCCCAGACGGCGTAGTTGTCGGAGCCGACCTCCTTGCCGTTGACCAGGAAGTGCGCCCCGGCGTTGGCGATGGTGGGCGTGGAGAAGGTGTTCCAGGTCGCCCAGGCGTCCACCTGGCCGGAGTTGAAGACGCCGGCCGTCTGGTCGGCGCGCAGGTAGACCCGTTCGACCTTGTCGGCCGGGACGCCGTTCTTCTCCAGTGCCTTGAGCAGCAGGTACTCGGCGGTACCGCCCTGGGCGACGGCGACCTTGCGGCCGACCAGGTCCTGGACGGTCTTGATGGGCGAGTCGTTCTTCACCAGGATCCCCTCGCCGACGCCGTCGGGCGCGGTCTGGGCGAACAGCTTGAAGCCGGGCTTCTGGGCGAGCGCGGCCACGGCCGAGGTGATCGAGCCCTGGGCGACGTCCAGTTGGTCGGCGGAGAGGGCCTGCGCGGCGGGGGCGAACGGGCCGGCGCTGCCGGTCCAGGCGACCTTGGCGTGGACGGCGGCCAGGGCCTTGTCCAGCGAGCCGTCCTTCTTGCCACGGGCGAGGAACCCGTTGTTCCCGGGGTCCGGCAGGCGGAGCACCACGTCGGCCTTACCGCCGGCCCCGCCGTCGGCGGAGTCCTTGGCCCCGTCGGCGGACGAGCCGCAGGCGGCCAGTGCGGTGGAGGCGAGCAGCGCGGTGGCGGCGAGGGCGAGGCGGGAGGTGTTCACGGGGGGTCTCCAAACGAAGGACAGGTGATAGCTGACAACTTTCAAAATCTGTTATCTGAAATCTGAAATCTGTCCGCTGACATCTGTTAGTTGTGATCTGTCGGCCGGCTGGAGGCGCAGGGCCGCCGCAAGCTGGACCGGGTGCCGCGAGCAAGCCGGGCCGGGCACCGCCGAGCGGCCCGGCGCTCAGCCGCCCGCCGTGGCGCGGCGCCGTTCGCGCAGCAGCTCGTGGGCGGCGCGCAGCGGCTCCGGGTCGGCCCAGGTGCGGATGTCGACCGGGGCGGCGAGGAATCCCCGCTCCCCGAGGAATCGTTCCTGCTGCGCCAGCAGTTCCAGGCGCTCCGCCGAGAGGTCCAGGTGCAGCGTGCGGTGGCTGCCCGGTGCGTACGCCCCGGCCACGCCCTCGGCGCCCGCGCCGGTCTCGGCCTGCAGGATCCGCACCACCTCCGCCGGGTGCTCGGCCGCCCAGTCCGCGGCCTCCAGCAGCACAACGAGGAAGCGGGCGACCAGTTCCGGCCGCTCGTCCAGCAGCCGCTGGTGGACGGTGACCGGTCGCGGCGTCCCGTTGTTGACCCGGGCCCGGCGCTCCGGCACGGCGTCCAGTTCCACGGCCACCTCCGCCCCGATCCGGCGGGCCGCCTCGACGGCCAGCGCCCCCTTCACGTACACGGCGTCCACCACGCCGTCCCGCAGTGCGGCCAGTTCGGCGGCCCACTGCCCGCCGCCGGGGGCACCGGGGACGTCGACCAGTTCGGCATCGTCCAGGGTGAGTCCGGCGAGGCTCAGGGCGCCGCGGAAGCCGGCCAGGGCCATGGCCCGCCAGAAGTCGATGCCGATCTCATGATGTGGGATCGCCAGCCGCAGACCGCGCAGTTGGCCGGGCCCGGTCACGCCGCTGCCGGCCCGGACCAGGACCACCTGGCGCTCCTCGATCCAGGTGAGGCCGATCAGCCGGGTCTCCTCGCCCCGCGAACGGGCCCACAGCGCCGGAACGTTGCCGCCCTCGCGGAACAGTCCGGTGAGCGCGTGGGTGTAGTGATGGTCGGCGGCCACCTCCGGCGGGGCGTCCTGGAGCGAGCGGACGGCGATCCCGTCTGCGGCGAACTCGCGTGCGAGCCGCCCCTGGTCGGCGGCGATCCCGGTGGCGGTGGGCACCGGGCAGCGGGTGAACCAGAGGGTGTCGGGGGCGCTGGGGGAACGGCTGGGCACGGTGTGGTCCTCTACGGAGGGCTTCGGCGGGCGCCGGAAGGCTGCGGGGCTGGGCACGCCACACGGGTCACGGGTCCCGGAGCGTCGGGGAGTTGAACGGTGCGGGCACGCCGGAACGTACGGCGCGAGGGGAGCGTCAGCGACAACACGCGCAGGAGGCGAGGCACCGGTGGGTCGTCACGGCGTCGCTCCTTCCTGCGGGCTGGGGGTGCGGTGGTGCGCCGGACGGGGCGTCCGGCGCGATGTGAGGAGCGTTCCACGCCGGACGAGCCGGGGGCAAGGTTTTGCCACATGGTGGGATCACTTGTTCATCAACGCCATTCCATTGCAACGTCGTCGACACAATCCCGCAGCACCCGCTGCCCTACGCTGAGACTCCTCACCGGTGGTCCAGCCGGATTCCCGAACCGAAACGCGAGGTGCCATGGCCGAGGCCGCCACCGCCGTCCAGAGCCCGCCGGCCGGCGCGCAGGCCGTCCAGCGCGCGCTGGGGCTGCTGCACTGTTTCCACGACAACGGCCCCGGCCTGAGCGCCTCCGACCTGGCCCGCCGCATGGACCTCTCGGTCTCCACCGCGCACCGGCTGGCCCGGACGCTGGTCAGCGCCGGTTTCCTGGAGCAGGACGAGCAGACCGCGCGCTACCGGCTCGGCCCGGCGGTCGCCGAACTCGGCCAACTCACCTTCCACCAGCGCGGTCTGCACCTGGCCGCACCCGAGCTGGACCGGCTGTCCCGGCGTACCGGCGCGACCGCCGACCTCGCGATCCGCAGCGGTCCGCACGCGGTGATCCTGGTGGGGGCCTCCGTCCGCCCGGACACCGGTCTCGGCTTGCGCCGGCCGCTGCACTCCACGGCGCTCGGCAAGGTGCTGCTGGCCTGGCCGCGCCCGGGCGAGCCGACGGTGTCGGCGCTCGGTCCGCTGCCGTCGTTCACCGACCGGACGATCACCGAACCGGCGCTGCTCGACGAGGAGTTGGCGAAGGTCCGGTCCGCCGGGCACGCGCTCAACGACGGCGAGTCGGCCGCCGGGGTGCGGACGGTGGCCGTGCCCGTCCTGGACGGCGCGGGGCAGGCCCGGTTCGCGCTCGCGGTCCGCTCGACCCCGGCACACCTGACCGACGACCGCCTGGACTGGTTCCTCGGCCACGCCCGCGCCTGCGCCGACGCGCTCGCCGTCCTGCTCCTACCTCCCGATCAACGTGCCTGACTGACAGTCAAATCAGTGCAGCGGACCGCCCGTTCCACGGGAGAACGGGCAGTCCGCTGCGACAGGGCGCCGATGGCCGATCAGTTGGCCGGGGTGTACTTGTAGCCGACCCGGCGGACCGTCACGATGGTGTCGCGGTAGGCCGGTCCGAGCTTGCGGCGCAGCCGGGCGACGTGCACGTCGACCGTGCGGCCGTCGCCGACGTGCCCGTAGCCCCACACCGCCGAGACCAGGTGGTCCCGGGTGTGCACCCGCTGCGGGTGCTCGGTGAGGTGCGCGAGCAGCTCGAACTCGAGGTACGTGAGGTCGAGCAGCCGCCCGTCGACGTAGGCGTTGCGCCGCTCGGTGTCGACGGCGATCCCGCGCCCGGCCGGGCGGACCGGACGGACGCCGACGGGCGCGGACACACCGCCCGGCACACCAGCGGGCGCACCGCCGGGCACGCCCGAGGGTCCACCGAGGGAGGAGCGAGTGGACGCACCGCTGGCCACCGCCGCCGGAGCGGTCGCCACCACCGGGCTGTCGGCCGGCACGAGCACCAGGTACCCGACCATCGGACTCCCGGTGGAGCCGCCGAACTGCGCGCCGTACTGGGCGAGTAGACCCTGCGGCAGCGCGCCCTGCGGCAAGGCGGCGACGACGGTCGCCCCCTCGGGCAGCGCGGCGAGCAGGGCCTGCGGAGCCGGCGGGAGGAGCGCGCCCGGCTGGGGCACGACTCCCGCGCCCGCCGGACGGGACGGGGCCGCGTGGGAGGGCCGGACCGGAGCGCCGGGCCATCGTTCCGCGGCCGGCGCGCCGTGCGAGTGCGGGGAGGCGGAGGAGCCCGGAGCGCCGGCGGCGCCGGGGCCGGCCGGGATGACGCCGGGGACCGAGCGGACCGCGCGCAGGTGCGGGGTCGCGGTGGGCAGGGGCAGGGTGGCGGTGGAAGAGGAAGACATGGTGTGCCGCTCATTTCGCGCGTGACGGACGGGGTGGAGTCGTCTGCGCGTCGACCGGGCGTGCTGCGGGGCTGATCCGGAATCAGCCTGCGGAGGGCCGGGACGCGCTGGGCGAGCCCGGACACGTCTGATCGAACAGGTGCGGCTGCCGGGACGGCCAGAACGGCTCAAGGTCGAGGCGACCCTGGTGGCCGTCCCCGACGCGGTCCGCGCGCCCGTTCCACCCCCTGGCCAGTCCACCGGCGCGCATCGCGGAGGCCGCCCCGGTCGTGCGGGGACGGCCGGCGATGCCGGGGGCGGGGCTGGTGCAGGCGATGTTCACTGGTGGTCTCTCCGCGAGGCGGGGCCGGATCGGCGGCCGCGGGCGCGCCGGATGGGGCGGGTCCGTTACGGCCTGGTCGACGGGTTTGGCGGTGCGTCAGACGGCGGCCGGGTGGGCCGGGAGCGTCGGGGACGAACCGGGAAGGGGCCGGCCGGTCAGCGACAACAGGCGCTGCAGATCAGCGCCTGGTCGATGTAGCGGCGGACGGTGAGTACCGGCGTGACGGGGGCGGGATCGGTGGTGGCGCGTCGCTGGCCGACGGTCATCCTGCTGCCCTCCCCCTGGCTCTGTGCGACGGCGCGCCATCGTCGGTGCGCGCCTGCGTGAACGGAACGTTTCCGGCCCTCCCGACGGCATGGCCGGGCGGCTTTCGTGCCCAGAGCCTTCCACGCCGCGCCGGTCTAGGCAACCTTCAGCGCGCCGAACGTCCGGGATGCGGACAGCCGAATGAGACGTCAGTCGGGTCGAAGGCTCTGTGGAGCCTCTGCGCGGGTGCCGTGCCCGGCCGATGCGCGACCATTCTCGGCCGGGCACGGCCCGAGCGCACCCGGGGTACGGCCGGGCACGGCCGGGGTGCGGCCGGGGTACGGCCGGGGTACGGCCGGGGTATGACTCGGGCGGAGGCCGGACAAAGCTCCGTCAGGCCCGGGCCGGGGCGCGGTTGCGACGGGCGGCAGCGTGCTCGACGAGTGCGACCAGGAGGTCCTTCCCGTCCTCCCGTAGGCGCGCGTCGCACAGCAGTACGGGGATGTCCGGGTCGAGGTCGAGGGCGTCCCGGACCTCGTCCGGGGCGAACCGCTCGGTGCCGTCGAAGCAGTTCACCGCGACCACGAACGGGATGCCGCGCTGCTCGAAGAAGTCGACCGAGGGGAAGCAGTCGGCCAGCCGCCGGGTGTCCGCGAGCACCAGTGCGCCGAGCGCGCCACGCGCCAACTCGTCCCAGACGAACCAGAACCGGTCCTGCCCGGGCGTGCCGAACAGGTAGAGCGCGAGTCCGGGCCGCAGGTCGATCCGGCCGAAGTCCATCGCCACGGTGGTGGTCCGCTTCGCCTCCACGCCCGAGGTGTCGTCGACCGGGCGGCCCAGTTCGCTGAGCTCCTCCTCGGTGCGCAGCGGCCGGATCTCGCTCACCGAGCCGACCAGCGTGGTCTTGCCCGCGCCGAAGCCGCCCGCCACCAGGATCTTCACCGCGACGCCCGGACCGCCGCGCCAGCGCGGGTCGTTGGCGCGGCCGCCCGGGGTGTCGCCATCATGGTCAGAGCGCACGGAGTCCATTGATCACGTCTCGCAGCAGGCGCTCGTCCGGCAGCTCGGCGAGCGGAACGGGTCGGGTGACGCTGATCAGCTCGGCGTCGTAGAGGTCGCCGAGCAGCACCCGGACGACGCTGACCGGCAGGTCGGTGTAGGAGCCCAGTTCGGCGACGGACAGCGGCTCGCGGCGGCACCAGGCCAGGATGGTCTGGTGCTCCGGGTCGAGGACGTGCGCGGGCACGGCCCCCGCGTTCGGCCCGGGCTCGGCGGCGGTGATCAGCGAGATCAGGTCGAACAGGCCCTCCTCGACCGGCCGGGTGCGGCCGCGGGTCATCGAGTAGAGCCGCACCACCGGGCCGGCCTCGTCGTCGAACCAGCGGTCGTCGACCGGGGTGCGCGGGCGGAACAGGTCGGCCTCGGACGCGTCCTGACCCACCTGCGCCGTCCCCGACACTCCCGACACGCCCGATGCCGCCGACGACTCCGAGACCCCCGAAGCCCCCGGCGCGTCCGCACCGACCGACGCGTCCGGACCGACCGGCACCTCGGGTCCGGACGGCGCAGACGACGCGGGCAGCCCGGAGGGCCCGTCCGGCCCGGGCCGCCCCGCCGCCTTCGCCTTCGGATCCGTCATCGGACCGCTCATCTCCCCGGCGGGGCGGCTTCGGTGCGCGGCTCGGCGGCCAGGTGCTCGCCGACCCGCTTGACCAGCAGCGCCATCTCGTAGGCGATCTGGCCGATGTCCGCCTCGGCCTCGCTCAGGACGGCCAGGCAGCTGCCGTCGCCGGCGGCCGTGATGAACAGGAACGCCTCGTCCAGCTCCACCATGGTCTGGCGGACCCCACCGACCTTGAAGTGCCCGCCGGCGCCCTTGGCCAGGCTGTGGAACCCGGCCGCGACGGCGGCGAGGTGCTCGGCGTCCTCGCGGTCGAGGTCGCGGGAGGCGCCGGTGGCCAGGCCGTCGCTGGAGAGGATCACCGCGTGCCGCAGGGCCGCGACGCGTCCCACCAGGTCGTCCAGGAGCCAGTTGAGGTCCCCGGACGGCTGCGTCGAAGTGGTCATGAATCAGTTCCTTCCGCTGAAGCGGGTGGTGCGGGTGGTGCAGATGCTGCAGGTGGTACGGGCGCCGGGTTCAGCCGGACCGGCTGGCCGGGCGGCACCCGGCGGGCGAGCGACGCCCGGGCACCGTCCGACGGCGCGGGCAGCGCCGCCGGGGCGGGGGCCGGGCTGATCGCCCGCCGGGACGGGTCCGGCGGCTGCCAGGCGGGTACGGCGGCGGGCCGGGCGCTCGCCGGGGCCGCCGGCGGGGCGGCGCCGCGCCCGCGGGTGAAGCCGCGCTGGAAGGAGGCGAAGGTGGCCCGCGCCTCCTCGGGCGAGCGCTCGCGCGCCCGCTCGGCGTCCCGGGCCTCCCGAGCGGCCACGGCGGCCTGGTCCTCGGGCCCGGTGTCCGCACGCTCCCGGAGGCGTTCCTTCAACTGCTCCTTGAGCTGCGGTGCGAGGTTCGCCTGCCGGACCCGCCGGGGCAGGCCGCCCGGGGTCCGCGGGGCGGCGTCCAGCGGCGCGTCCACCGGCGCGTCCACCGGCGCGTCCGTGGGACCGTCCACGAAGGCGGCCGCGGCGCCCGCCGACTCGTCGCGGCGGTGCCGCCCCGTCCCCGGCGAGGCCTCGCCGTCCAGGGACGGCGCAAACCGCGCAGACGGCGAGGAGGGCGCGGACGGCGCCGGCACCAGCACCGGCCCGCCCTTGGTCCGCGAGGCCCGTCGCGGCAGCCCGCCCGCCGTCCGGCCCGGCTCGGGCGCGGACGGCCGGGGGCCGCCGCTGCCCTGCTGCCGTCCGCCGTCCCCGGCCTCGGCCCCCGCCCCGGCCCCGGCCCCGGCCCCGGCGCCCGAGCCGGCGGCGCCCCGAGCCGCGCCGTCCACCCCGCCACGGTCCGCCCCGACGCCGCCGCCTCCTCCGCCCGCGAGCGAGGGCACGGCGACCAGGTCGCGCTGCCCGCGCCGGGCCGGAGCGGGCCGCTGTCCGGCGGACGGCGGCTCGGGCAGGCCGTCCGGCGCCTCGGCGAGCAGTTCGCGCGGGATCAGCACCACCGCCGTCGTCCCCCCGTACGGGGACGGGCGAAGGTGCACCCGGATGCCGTGCCGCCGGGCCAGCCGGCTGACCACGAACAGGCCCAACCGGTCGGTGTCGGCCAGGTCGAACTCCTGCTCCACGGCGAGGCGTTCGTTGGTCTCGGCGAGCAGCTGCTCGCTCAGGCCGAGCCCGCGGTCGTCGATCTCCAGCGCGAAGCCGTGCGCCACCACCTCGCCCTGGACGGTGACCTGGGTGCTCGGCGGGGAGAACACCGCCGCGTTCTCGACGAGTTCGGCGATCAGGTGGGTGACGTCCGCGACGGCGCTGCCGAGCAGGCCGGTGCCGGGGAAGGGCCGGACGATCACCCGGGCGTAGTCCTCGACCTCGCCGACCGCCGCGCGGACCACGTCCACCATCCGGACCGGCTTGCGCCAGGCGCGCCCGGGCGAGCCGCCGGCGAGGATGATCAGGCCCTCGGCGTGGCGGCGCATCCGGGTGGTGAGGTGGTCGACCTTGAAGAGGTCCGCCAGTTCGGTCGGGTCCTCGGTGCGGCGTTCCATGGTGTCGAGCAGGGTGAGCTGGCGGTGCAGCAGCACCTGGCTGCGCCGGGCCAGGTTGACGAACACCGCCGAGACGCCGCGCCGCAGTTCGGCCTGTTCGACGGCGGCCTCGACGGCGGCCCGCTGGACCGCGTTGAAGGCCTGCCCCACCTGGCCGATCTCGGCCGGCCCGAACCGCAGCTCGGGCGCCTCGGCCGCGACGTCCACCGCCTCGCCGCGGCGCAGCCGCAGCATGACGGAGGGCAGCCGGGTGCCGGCCAGCTCGTTGGCCGCGTTGCGCAGCCCGATCAGTTCGCGGGCCAGGCCCCGTCCGATCCGGAAGGAGATCATCACCGACAGGACGACCGCGATCAGGCCGATCACACCGGCGATACCGCCGCGCCAGAGTGCTCCGATCGCGGCGGACCGCTCACGCTCGCCGATCCCGTTGGCGATCCGGGAGTTGATCGCGGCGAGATCCCCGAGCGCCCGGTCGGCGGTCTCCCGCCAGGAGTCGCCGTTGATCGCCTGGGCGACCCGGTCGGGGCCGCCGGCGCCGACGAAGTCCGCCTCGGCGCGGGCCAGCGCCGACCAGGCCTCGCCTCCGCGCAGGGCGGCGTAGTCGGCCTGGTCGGCGGGTTCGAGCTCGGCGATGTAGACGGTGAACAGGGCCTGCTGGTTGTGCAGGGCGTCCAGCGCGACCTGGTACTGCTCGGCGGTGGGCTTGGCGATGCCGACGCGCAGGCCCTCCATCGCCGCGTCCTCCTGGGCGAGGTACTCGCGGGCGCGCACCAGCTCGATCAGGATCGTCCCCTGGCGCGGGAGTTGGCCGGTCTGCCGGGCGACGTAGGCGGACCGGAAGCCGAACACCGGCTTGACCAGATCGCTGTACTGCTCCAGCGCGAACTCCCAGTTGAGCGCGGAGCGGCCGACCTGGGCGCGCAGCGGTTCGATCTGGTCGGCGGCGGCGAGGATCTGCAGGAAGCGGCCGCGCTGCGCGGTGGAGAGCTTGCCGCCGACGTGGTCCTTCTTCTGCCGCAGGACGTCGAGGCTGCGGTCGGTGGCGGCCTTGGCGTGGTTGAAGACGTCCACGGCGACCTGCGAGTTCGGGGCGGCCAGGCGCTGGACGGCCGCGCGGCGCTCGTTCTGCAGGTCGGTGGCGTACTGGTCGACCGGGGTCCCGAACTCCTTGTACGTACGGCTGATCTCCAGCTGGCCCCAGACGTCTCCGGTGGTGGCGAAGGTCGCGTACACCCACAGTGCGGTGAGCGCGACGATGGGCACCAGGAGCAGCGCGATGATCTTCGCGCGGATCGAGCTGCTGCGCAGACGCATGGAGTCCTCGGTCGGGAAGTGCCAGGCGCGGACGGGGAGCGGATGAGAGGAGCCGCGGGGCTCGGCGGAGCGGGATTCGGACGGGAGTCGGGGCGGGTCGCGGGGCGGGTCGCGGGACTGGATTCGAGGCGGCGTTCGGGACTGGGTTCGGAGCTGGTCGGCGTGGATCGTACGTCGTCGGATCGGGCGCGGCCAGGAGGCCCCCGGCCGCAGGTCTGCGAGAGCCTACTACGCCCTGACCACTCGTTCGAGGGTCGAACCGGTCCACTTCCCCGGCTTGCCCCGCACACGTCAGGATCGGGTCCCGGTCGCCGTCGACCCGTGTCCGGATCATCCGCCGGCGCCCGGTTTGCCCCGGCCACCGAACGTACGCGGTTCCTCCCCCGGGACGACACCTTTCGTGGGGAGCGGTGCCGATATCGTCGCGCCACGGTCACAACCCTGGGCAGTGACAGGCCGATCCGATAGTTTCGCTCCACCTGCGCGGCCCGGCAGTGCCGGCGCAGGCAGTGCGGCCGCGAGAGGCGAACGGGGGGAACGTGCGCGAGTTCACCACCCCCGCCGTGGCCGGGCCCGAGGCCACCGGAGGACTCGCCGACTCGCTGTACGACACCGCCGAACGCACCCCGGACCTGGTGCAACTGGCCCGCCGCACCCGCCCCGCGGGCCCCGTCGGCCCGGCCCGCCCCGGCGGCCCCGGCGGCCCCGCCGACCTCGTCGGCTCACCGGACGAGTGGCAGGGCGTCACCGCGCGCGAGTTCCGCGACGAGGTGCTCGCCCTCGCCAAGGGCCTGCTCACCCGGGGCGTGCGCTACGGCGACCGGGTCGCGCTGATGTCCCGCACCCGCTACGAGTGGACGCTGTTCGACTACGCGCTCTGGTCGATAGGCGCGATCACCGTCCCGGTCTACCCGACGGCGGCGGCCGAACAGGTACGGTGGATCCTCGCCGAGACCCAGGCGGTGGCCTGCCTGGTCGAGGACGAGGACGCCGCGATGACGGTCGGCGCGGTCTGCGACGCACTGCCCGACCTCACCGGCATCTGGCAGTTGGACCGCGACTGCGTCGCCGCGATCACCGAGGACGGCCGCGGCGTGCCCGACTCGCTGGTGCACCGCCGGCGCCTCGGCGTCGCGGCCGGGAACATCGCCACCGTCGTCTACACCTCGGGCACCACCGGCCGCCCCAAGGGCTGCCTGATCACCCACGCCAACCTGGCCGCCGAGGCCGACGCGCTGCTCGGCGGCTGGCGGGAGGCCTTCCACGACACCGGCGGCGGCCAGCCGTCCACCCTGCTGTTCCTACCACTGGCCCACGTCTACGGACGGGTCGTGCAGATCGCGGCGATCCGCGGCGGCTTCCGGATCGGGCACATCCCCGAGGTCTCCACCGAGGCGCTGCTGCCCGCACTGGAGTCCTTCCGACCGACCTTCCTGCACGTCGTCCCGTACGTCTTCGAGAAGATCTTCCAGCAGGCCCGGCGGGCTGCCGAGGACGCCGGTCGCGGCGAACTCTTCGAGCAGGCCCGGCAGGTGGCCGTCGACTGGGCCGCCGCCCGGGAGCAGAAGGCGTTCGGCCGCGGGCCCGGCCCCGGCCCGGGGCTGCGGCTGCGCCACCTCGCCTACGAGCGGACCGTCTACCAGCGGCTGCGGGCCGTACTCGGCGGCCGGGTGCGCAGCGTGATGTGCGGCGGCTCCTCGCTGCGCCGCGAACTCGGCCTCTTCTTCACCGGCGCCGGCCTCCAGCTGTACGAGGGCTACGGGCTGACCGAGACCTCCGCCGCGATCACCGCCAACCCGGTCGGACGACAGAAGCCCGGCACGGTCGGGCAGCCGCTGCCGGGCTCGTCGGTGGCCCTCGCCGACGACGGCGAGGTGTGGGTACGCGGCGGATCCGTCTTCGGCGGGTACCTCAACCACCCGCAGTGCACGGCGGAGTCGCTGATCGACGGCTGGTTCGGGACCGGCGACCTGGGCCGACTGGACGAGGACGGCTACCTGACCATCACCGGCCGCAAGAAGGACCTGATCGTCACCAGCAGCGGCAAGAACCTGGCCCCGGCGGCGCTGGAGGAGCGGGTGGCGGCGCATCCGCTGGTCTCCCAGTGCCTGGTGGTGGGCGACGACCGCCCGTACGTGGCCGCGCTGATCACGCTCGACCCGGCGGCGCTGGCGCACTGGCTGAAGACGCACGGGCGGGAGCAGCTGGACCCGTGGGCGGTGCTGGCGGACGAGCAGTTGCACGCCGAGGTCCAGCGCGCGGTGGCGGCGGCGAACACGGCGGTGTCCCGGGCCGAGTCGATCCGCGCGTTCCGGCTGCTGCCGCGGGAGTTCAGCCAGGAGCAGGGGCTGCTGACGCCCTCCTTGAAGCTACGCCGGGCGGCGATCGCCGAGTACTACGCCGAGGACGTCGCGGAGTTGTACGTCCCCTGACCCGCGGGGCCGTCCGTCCCCCACCCCACCCTCCTCGGGGTGCCGAACCACACCGCCCCTGACGGACCGTCTTGCCCTTTTGCCGCAGGCGCGGTGGGCGTCGATTCACCGGCCGTTCCCTTGACGGGCCGATTGGTCCAGTCCATTGTTTCTCCTCGGTCCGAGTGCGGCGCACCATCCGCTCCCGCCCCTCCGGGAGCGCCCCGGTTCCACGGTCCCGGTTCCACGGTCCCGATTCCAGGGTCCCGATTCCGCCACGCCCTCCCCACGGGCGTGTCCCCCACACGCAGGAGTCCTCTCGTGTCGATGTCCACGCGCCTGTCCGCGCTGGCCGCCTCCGTCGTGCTGCTCACCACCTTCACCGCCCCGGCGGCCTCCGCCGGCCCCGGGCCCGCCCCGGCCGGCGGACCGACCAGCCAGAGCAGCCCGAGCGGCCCGAGCGTCAACCTGGCCACCAATCCGGGCTTCGAACTGCCCGCCCCCAACCTCGCCGACTGGGGCGCCGTCCCCGGCTGGAGCTGCACCGGAGGCCCCGCCGAGGCGGCCGTCACCACCGCCGCCGCGCACTCCGGCACCTCCGCGCTCACCGTCACCCCGGCGAACGCCGACTCCACCGGCGAGTGCGCGCAGACCGTGGCCGTCCAGCCCGACACCACCTACACCGCCTCGGCCTGGGTCCGTGACGCCTTCGTCTACCTGGGCGCCACCGGCACCGGTCGGGACGTCGCCCCGGCCTGGACCGAGACCACCGGCGGCGGCTGGCAGCAGCTGACCACCCGGTTCACCACCGGCCCGAGTGCGCACAGCGTCCGGTTGTACGTCCACGGCTGGTACCAGCAGGGCCCGTTCTCGGTCGACGACGTCCGGGTGGACGGCCCGGCACCCGCCCCGGCGGTGGCCGCCGGATCCGTGCCCACCAGCGACAAGGTCGTCTTCTTCACCGTCGACGACGGGTGGCAGCGCACCCCGGAGGCGGAGAAGTTCATCGCCGACCACCGGCTGCCGATCACCGCCTTCCCGCTGCCGATGCCGGCCGGCACCGACCCCGGCTTCTTCCAGCGCGTCACGACCGTGCCCGGCTCCTCGATCCAGGACCACAGCGTCTCCCACACCGACCTCACCACGCTCCCGCAGGCGCAACAGCAGGTCGAGATCTGCGACGCCCGTGACGCCATGACCCGCCTCTTCGGCACCGCGCCGGTGGTCTTCCGCCCGCCGTACTTCGCCTGGAACGCCGACACCCTGCAGGCCGCCGCCGACTGCGGCATCCGGACCGTGCTCACCGCCGACGCGGACTTCAGCTGGGGCGCGTCCAGCATCTGGCACCCGGGCACCCTGCAGCCGGGCGACGTCGTGCTGATGCACTGGACCGACACCCTGGCCACCGACCTCCAGCGCGCCCTCGCCGCCGCCGACGCGGCCGGGCTCAAGCCGGCCGGGCTGGTCGACTACCTGCGCTGACGCACCGACGCGGGCCCGACGCGCCGACGTCGCCGGGGGAACGGCGGCGCGTCGGGTACGTAGAGCGGTGCCGATACGCGGAGCGGCGCCCGTGGTGGGCGGGTACGTGCAGCAGCACCCGCGCCGGGCCCGGGCGGCGATCCGCTCGGCGGCGTGGTCGAGGTCGAGGTCGAGGTCGAGGTCGAGGTCGAGGTCGAGGTCGAGGTCGACGATACGGTCCACGACGGCCTCCACTCCCGCCCGTTCGCGATCTTGCTCGTTGACAGGGTGTCCGCGGCGCCGCTCTAATGGGGGCGTGCAGCGCGGCGTCGGCCACAGAGCAGTGGGCCGGCCGGCAGCCGAGCCGGCACCTTTCCCGAGGGACGATGCGCGATGAGCACTTTCTCCGCTGCCCTGATCTGACGTAGGCGGTCACCGCGGTGTCCGCGTGCGCGCCCATGCACCGCGTGTGGCCGTGACTCCCAAACCCTGCAGGAGACTTCACCCACACGTATGTCCATGTCCACGAACCCTGTCGGCCACGTCGACCGTCCCGACGACTCCGACCACTCCAACCGTCCTGACCACATCGACCGCCCCAACCACGCCAACCGGTTCAACCAGAACGTCATCGAGGAGTTCCGTGCCAACGGCGGGCGGGTCGGTGGCCCGTTCGAGGGCGGCGACCTGCTGCTGCTCACCACCGCCGGGGCCCGTTCAGGACGGCCGCACACCGTGCCCCTCGGGTACGTCCGGGCGGAGGGGCTGCTCCTGGTCATCGCCTCGGCGGCCGGGGCGCCGGACCATCCCCAGTGGTACCGCAACCTGCTCGCCCGGCCGGTGGTCCGGGTCGAACTCGGCACCGAGGCGTTCGACGTGATCGCCGTGCCGGCCGAAGGCGCCCGCCGGGAGCGGCTGTTCGCGGCCGTCGTCCGGCAGGCGCCCGGGTACGGCGACTACCAGGCGAGCGCCGGGCGCGAGCTGCCGGTGGTGGTGCTGGAACGGCCCGAGACGCCCGAGCGCGAGGTGCGCAGCCTCGCCGACAAGCTGCTTGAGGCGCACACCTGGCTGCGCGCGCAGCTGCGCCACGTCCGGGAGGAGGCGCACGCGCACGTCCCGGGCCGCCCGGCCGGGCTCGGGCTCCAACTGCGCCAGCACTGCCTCGCCTTCTGCGAGGGGCTGACCCACCACCACACCGGTGAGGACGCCGCGATCTTCCCCGCGCTGGCGCGCAACCACCCGGAACTGGCCGAGGTGCTGGCGCGGCTGGGCGAGCAGCACCTGGTCATCGGGCGGATCAAGGAGGAGCTGGTGGCCCTGCTGGCCGGGATCGAGGTCACCGAACCGGACCGGCTCCGGGCCGAGTTGGACCGGATGTCGGCCGAACTGGAGGCGCACCTCGACTACGAGGAGGCGGAACTGCTGCCGACGCTCGCCGGGATCCCGTTCCCGCCGGTCCGGCCCGGCCCGTCGGGGGGCTGAGACCTGCGAAGGCCGTCGGCCCCTCCCCGTGCTCGGGGAGGGGCCGACGGCCGCGTGTCCGCGTGTCCGCATGGCGCTGCGGCGCTGCGGCGGTGCGGCAGTCCGGCGTTGTGGCAGTGCAACGGTGCGGCGGCGTGGCGGTGTGACCACCCGGCCGGTGCGCCGACGCCGAGCCGTTACGACTGGGTGAAGACCGGGAGGTAGCCACCGGACTGGCCGGCGGCCTTCGGGTGGTAGCTCTCGTCGACCGGCAGGGTGGTGCTGTTGAGCCAGGTGGTCAGCGAGCCGCAAATCTCGTGCTCGGTGAAGATGCTGCGCACGTCACCGAAGCTGAAGCCGGCGTTGGCGACTCGCTTGGCGATGACGTCGTCCAGCGTGTCGGCGGCGCCGTTGATCGCGGCGCGCTTGGTGTCGCCGATGCCGAGGATGCAGCTGCCGCCGATCTTGTAGAGGTGCGGGTAACCCAGCACCACGACGTGGGCGTTCGGGGCCTTGGCGTGGATCGCCGAGTACACCTTGTCCAGCTGGGCGGGCAGGGTGTTGCGGGCGTAGGACTGGGCCGCGCTGACGGCGTTGAGGCAGGCGCTGTCCGAGTCCAGCACGCAGGTCTTCATGGTGTCGGCGAAGCCGGCGTCGTTGCCGCCGACCGAGAGGCTGACCAGCGTGGTGCTGGAGCTCAGCGCGGAGATCTGGTTGAGCACGTCCCCGGTTCTGGCGCCGGAACAGGCGACGAAGGAGAAGGAGGACGGCGAGTGCGCGTTCTTCCACAGGTACGGGTACGCGTTGGTGCTCCGCTTGCAGCTACCACTGTCGCTCAGGTAGCTGCCGGCGCCGACACCGGCGGAGTAGGAGTCCCCGAGGGCGACATAGTTGACACCGGCCGCGTTCGCGGATGACGCGGTGAAGAGCGTCGTGAGAGTGAGGAGAGCCGCTATCGCGGCGACAGACAGGGCACGAGCTGGGCGGAGCATGACACCTCCTGGTGTGGCACTGGTCACAGAAGGAATACCAGGCAGTAGGTGAACCGGGAAGCGGTCATGCCAAGGACATTGACGGGCCGTCTGACAACGCAAAAGTGAACCGCCGTCCACAGGGCGTGAGTTGGCGCTGGTCAGCGCCGGTGTACGTCGATGGGCGTCGGTCATCGCGCGTAGACGGTGGTCGGCGAAAAAGTCAGCAAGTGGTCAGTCGGCGGTCAGAGCGCGGCCAGGAAACCGTCACGGCCAGCACACCGGCGCGACCCCCACACCGTCGGGCCCCTGACGGTGGACTCGGGTGGTTTCGGCGCACGCGGCTCCCGGCTCGCGGCCCGAACCCCTGACCGCCGATCAGGCGGATGGCTGCGAGGCCGCTCGGCTACACCCCGCTGCGGCGGAGCGGGCCGCGCGAACACGCCGCCCCGGACACGCCGCCCCCGACACGCCGCCTCGGGCCCGCTACCCCGGACGCGCCGCATGCCGGACGCGCCGCATGCCGGGCGACCGTCGCCGATCCGCCCAGCCGCCCCTCGCCGGGCTACCCGAGGCCCGGGCGGGACTCGCTGGGCCGAGGCTCACTCGAGTGGGCGGCGTCCGGATAGACGGCGCCGGGGAAGACCACACAACCCTCCACCGGCAGCTCCTCGATCGTCTCGTTCGCGGCGACGGGCACGCCGAGCCTGCGGGAGGCGGTGGCGACCGCCGCCCGGGCCTGGCGCAGCCCGGCCGCGCCCCAGCCGAGCAGTTCGACGGCGAGCCCGGGCGCGACCAGCAGCCGCCGGTAGTGCCGACCGGAGGCCGGGTCGGGCGCGGACCGACCGACCGACCGCAGCGCCGCCGCCATCCGGACCCGCGCGCACTCGTGCCCACCGTTCGCCGAGCCGACCCGGTCGTAGAGGTAGCCGAGGTAGTACGGCCGGCCGATCACGGCCTGGGCCTCCTCGGCCGCCTCCCGGGCCAGGGCGGAGGACGGATCCCCGGCGTCCTCCGGCTCCAGCGAGCCGCCGGGGAGCGAGCAGATCCCGTCCCTGGGGTTGACCAGGGTCAGCACCCGCCCGTCCGGGGCGAACAGCCACCCCCACGACTGCTTCACCGGCAGCCCGTCGGGCACCTCCTCGCCCGGCCGCCACGGCCACCCCGCGGTGGGACGCCGGCGCACCCTGCCGAGCAGCTCGGCGATCTCCGCGCTGTACTCGATCCGGCTCATGCGTCCCCCTCTCGGTGTCGGGCTCGCCGGACCGGTGGTGCGCGGGACTGACCTGCGGGGCACGGTACGGAGCGGAGCGGCCGGAGCGGCGGCGTGGGGAACCGCACGCTCCTGCTGTTGATCTTCTCCGAATCTTCCCCGAACAGGCGGTCGATGAACAGTCCCCAGCGCCGCATGGTGGACGCGAGGGCGGAAACCCCCTGGTCACCCCAGCCGCTCACCTCCCTCCCCCGGCGCAGCGAAGCCGGGCAGCGGGAAGCCCGGTCGCGGGACCACCCCGGGCGGGAAGGGCAGACCGCGCGCGGCGTCGTCGGCCAGCTCGTCGAAGACCTCGTGGACGGTCATCGGCCGCAACCGCCCGTCGGCCAGCGCCCAACCGCGCACCCACGGCCCGTCGGACGCCGAGGCCCCGGGCGCCGGGGCCGGGTACACCGTGGCCCCGGACGCCGGAACGCCCGGATCGCCGTGGAGCAGCAGCGCCCCCGCCCCGCCGGCGGCCACGCCCGCCGCCAGCGTGACGCAGAACGCCTCGGTGTCCCGCCCGGTGGCGTACAGGCCGCCCGCCTCCACGCAGACGTCCACCGCCGAGGTGAGCTCCTCGCCGTCCTCCGGACCGTGGCAGCGCAGCGTCAGCAGGTGACAGCCCTCCCCCGCGCCCTCGGCCAGCGCGAGGTAGGCGGACGTCACGTACCCCATCACCGCCGCCAGCCGCCGCTCCCCGCCCGGATCGTCGCCGACCGCCTCCAGCAGGGCCGCGCCGGCGACGGACATCCGCACCCGTGCCCGGTGGTCGTCCAGCAGGACCGGGAGCAACTCGGCCAGCGGCTCCCCCGTGTAGACGAAGGGCTCCCCGGCCAGCTCCGGATCCCCGGCGTACGCGACCCGGGCGGCGGGCGCCCGGGGATCGAGGCCGAGCGCCGTGCAGTAGTCCTCGTAGTCACCCGCCTCCAGGACCCGCAGGTGCACCTCCAGGCCCTGCCCGTGCAGGGCTCTCAGCTGCTCCTCCACCCACCGCAGGTACTCCTGGTGGCCGAGCCGGCCGAACAGCCCGTACCGCGCGAGCCCGGCGAAGTCGGCGGCGGCCGCCGCCAGCGCGAGCGCCACCGGCTGCGGCGGCGGAGCGCCCCGGACCCGCCCTCCGCGCCGCCCCCGCGCACTTGGCCCGCCCGCACGGCCACCCGGCGGCCGGTCGCCACCCGGCGGCCGGGCCCCGCCGGGACCGCCCGACCCACCGCCCGACCCACCGTCCACCCCTCCGCCCGCCCCGGACCTCCGCCCGGCACGCAGCAGCACCCGCCGACGGACCCGCGACCGCCCGAGCACGCCGGCGCCCCCGGAGGCCCGACCGTCCCCGAGACCCCCGCAGCCCTCCGAAACCCCGAAGCCCGCACCACCCAACGACCACACCCGCATGGTTCCTCCCACCCGCTCGCCCAGCACCGCACACCGCCGACCGCTCCGACCCCCGGAGCCGCCGACAGCCAGGAACATACACAGAGCCACTGACAATCCACCCCGAGTAATCGAACACCCGTCGCCCCGGGACGCCCGGGGCCACTGATCCGGGCGGGATTGTCGGTGCCGGACGTTAGGGTCGGGAACCATGCGACTGCTGCATACCTCCGACTGGCATCTCGGCCGCTCCTTCCACCGGGAGAGCCTGCACGACGCCCAGCGCGCCTTCCTGGACCACCTGGTGGACGTGGTCCGGGCCGAGCGCGTGGACGCCGTGCTGGTCGCCGGGGACGTGTACGACCGGGCGCTGCCGGGCCTGGAGGCGGTCGCCCTGTTCGACGACGTGCTGCACCGGCTGGCGGAGCTGGGCGTGCCGACGGTGTTCATCAGCGGCAACCACGACTCGGCCCGCCGCCTCGGCGTCGGTGCCGGGCTGATCGGCCGGGCCGGCATCCACCTGCGCACCGACCCGGGCGAGTGCGCCACCCCGGTACTGCTGGCGGACGAGCACGGGCCGGTGGCGGTCTACGGGCTGCCGTACCTGGAGCCGACGCTGGTGCGCGAGCGGTTCGGGCTGGAGCGCGGCGGGCACGCGGCGGTGCTCGGCGCGGCGATGGACCGGGTCCGGGTCGATCTCGCGGCCCGCCCGGCCGGCACCCGCGCGGTGGTGCTGGCGCACGCCTTCGTCACCGGCGGCACGGCGAGCGACAGCGAGCGGGACATCGCGGTCGGCGGCGTCGCCTCGGTGCCCGCCGCGGTCTTCGACGGCGTGCACTACGCCGCGCTCGGCCACCTGCACGGCTGCCAGACCCTCGCCCCGCACCTGCGCTACAGCGGCTCGCCGCTCGCCTACTCCTTCTCCGAGGTGAACCAGCGCAAGACCATGTGGCTGGTCGACCTCGCGGCCGACGGCTCGGTCACCGCCGAGCGGGTCGACTGCCCGCAGCCGCGCCCGCTCGCCACCCTGCGCGGCACCCTCGACGCGCTGCTCAGCGAGGACGAGTACGCGCCGTACGAGCAGGCCTGGGTGCAGGCCACGCTGACGGACGCGGCCCGCCCGAGCGAGCCGATGGAGAAGCTGCGCCGCCGCTTCCCGCACACCCTCCAACTGCTCTTCGACCCTGAGGAGAGCGAGGCCGAACCCTCCCGGTCGTACGCGGCCAGGGTCAGCGGCCGGGCCGACCTGGAGATCGCGGAGGGCTTCCTGCGGCACGTGCGCCCCGGCGCCGAGCCGGGGCAGGACGAACTGGGCTGGCTGCGCGCCGGGTTCGAGAGCGTCCGGGAGAGCACCGACCGGAAGGCGGACCTGCCCCGATGAGGCTGCACCGGCTCACCGTCAGCGCCTTCGGCCCGTTCGCGGGCAGCGAGAGCGTCGACTTCGACGCGCTCGCCGCCGGCGGCCTGTTCCTGCTGCGCGGCGCCACCGGCGCGGGCAAGAGCAGCGTGCTGGACGCGGTCTGCTTCGCCCTCTACGGCGACGTCCCCGGCACCCGGCGGGCCAACCGGCTGCGCAGCGACCACGCCGACCCACGCAGGCTGACCGAGGTCCGGCTGGAGCTGACGCTCGGCGGGCGACGGCTGCAGATCACCCGGCTGCCGGAGCAGCGGCGGCCGAAGAAGGTCGGCACCGGCACCACCGTCGAGCGCCCGCAGACCCTGCTGCGCGAGTGGGCCGCCGACGCGGGGGACGGTACGCCCGGCTGGCGGGCGGTGAGCAAGTCGCACCAGGAGGCCGGAGAGGAGATCCACCGGCTGATCGGCATGAACCGGGAGCAGTTCTGCCAGGTGGTGCTGTTGCCGCAGGGCGACTTCGCCCGCTTCCTCAAGGCCGACTCGGAGGAGCGCGGCAAGCTGCTGCGGCGGCTGTTCGACACCGAGCGCTTCCAGCACGTCGAGGCGTGGCTCGCGGAGCAGCGGCGCGCCCAGGAGGCCGCCGTCCAGGCCGGCCGGCGCCGCCTGCGGGATCTCGCCAGCAAGGCCGAGCAGGCGGCGGGGCCCGCCGCCGAGCCCGCCGAGGGCTGGGTGCCGGCCGAGGAGGACGCCGCCGACCTGACCGCCGGAGTGCTCGGCTGGGCGGCGATCCTGCGCAGCGGCGCGGCCGAGCAGTTCGCCGTCGCCGAGGCCGCGCTGGCGGGCGCCGAGCAGGCGCAGCGCGCCGCCCAGGGCGGGCGGGCGGCCGCCGAGGAGCTGGCCGGGCGCCAGCGCCGCCACCGGCAGGCGGTGCTCCAGGCCGACCGGTTGGCCGCGTTCGAGTCGGAGGCGGCCCGGGACGGGCAGCGGCTGGCGGCGGCGCAGGCGGCGGTCGGGGTGGAGTCCGCGCTGCGGCTGCGCGAGGGCGCGGCCGACGCGCACCGGCGCGGCCAGGAGGCCGAGCGCCGGTACCGCGAGGCGCTGGCCGGCGCGGGCGGCGAGGGCCCGGCGCTGGCCGAGGCCGGGGCCACCGAACTCGCCGAGGCCGAGCGGGGCCTGCGGGCCGAACTGGTCCGGCTGGAGGCGGCCCGGACGGAGGAACGGCGCTGCACCGCACTCGCCCGCGAGCAGCGGAGCCTGGACGAGGAGCGCCGGCAGGCCGACGAGCTCGCCGAGGAGGCCGAGGAGTGGTTGGCCGAGTACGACGAACGGCTCGGCGGCCTCCAGGAGCAGCACACCGGGGCCCGGGCCGCGGGCGCGCTCGTCGAGCAACTGGACGGCCGGCGGGCCGAGTTGACCTCCCGACTGGACGCCGCCCGGGACCGCGACGGCCTGCGGGCCGAGATCGCCGTCGCCGAGCCGCGCGTCCTCACCCTGCGCACCGCCGCGCTGGACGCCCGCGAGCAGAGCCTCGGCCTGCGCGAGCGGCGGCTGACGGGCATGGCCGCCGAGTTGGCCGAGCAGTTGCGCGCGGGCGAGGCGTGCCGGGTCTGCGGTTCGCCCGAGCACCCGGCGCCCGCCGAAGCGGCCGACGGCCGGGTCGGCGCCGACGACGAGGAGCGCGCGCGCCGGGCCCAGGCCGCCGCCGAACAGACCTGGAGCACGGCCGACCAGGCCCTCACCGCACTGCGGGTCCGCGAGGCCACCGCCGCCGGGGCGGCCGGGCCGGAGGGCGCCGACGCGCTCGCGCGGACCCTCGCCGAGCTGGACCGCGAGCACCGCGAGGCGCTGCACGCGGCGGAGGGACTCGGCCGGGTCGAGCAGGAGATCGCCCGGCTGTCGGCCGACCAGGACCGCCGGCTCGCCGAGCTGCGTGAGGCCCGGGAGCGCGCCGCCGTCCGCACCGACCGGCTCCAGGCGCTCCACCTCGAACAGCGCGAACTCGCCGAGCGGGTGGCCGCCGCCCGGGGCGGGGCGGTCTCCGTCGCCGCGCGGACGGCTGCGCTGGAGCGGCTGGTCGAGCAGGTCGCCGCCGCGGCCGAGGCCTCCCGGGCCGGCTCGCAGACGCTGGCCCGGCTCGGGGACGCCGAGGACGAGCTGGCCGCGGCCGCCTCCGCCGCGGGCTTCCCGAGCCCCGGGGAGGCCCTGGCCGTGCTGCTCCCCCGTGCGGAGCGCGAGCGGCTAGAGGCCCGGCTGGAGCGGCACCGCGTGGAGTCCGCCGCCGTCCGGCACGAGCTCGCGCTGCCCGAACTGGCCGAGGCCGCGTCCCGTCCGCCGGCCGACCTGTCCGCCGCCGCGGCCGCGCTCGGCGCCGCCACCGACCGGCTGGGCCGGGCGCACGCCGCCCGGTCGGCGGCCGGCGAGCGGTGCGCGGCACTGGCCGCGATCGGGCGGCAACTGGCCGGCCTCGCCGCCGAGCTGGCCCCGGCGCTGGCCCGGTACGGGCGGATCAACCGGCTCGCCGCGCTGGCCGCCGGCACCTCCACCGAGAACCGGCTCCGGATGCGCCTGGAGTCGTACGTCCTGGCGGCCCGGTTGGAGCAGGTCGCGGCGGCGGCCAGCGACCGGCTGATCCGGATGTCCGGCGGCCGCTACACCCTGGTGCACAGCGACGACCGGGGCACCGGCAACAAGCGCTCGGGCCTGGCCCTGCGCGTGGTCGACGCCTGGACGGGCACCGAGCGGGACACCGCGACGCTCTCCGGGGGCGAGGGCTTCTTCGCCTCCCTCGCCCTGGCCCTGGGCCTGGCCGACGTGGTCACCGACGAGGCCGGCGGCATGCCGCTGGACACCCTGTTCATCGACGAGGGCTTCGGCACCCTCGACGAGCAGTCCCTGGAGGAGGTGATGGACGTCCTCGACGGCCTGCGCGAGCGCGACCGGGCGGTCGGCATCGTCAGCCACGTCGCCGACCTGCGCAGCCGCATCCCGGCACAGCTGCTGGTCCGCAAGGGCCGCCACGGCTCGACCCTCGCCCTGGCCGGACGGGAGGACGCCTAGCACCTAGCGCCCAGCGCCAGCCAGCCAGCCGGTCCGGTCCGGTCCGGTCCGGTCGGAGCAGACCAATCAGCCCGAGCAGGCGCTGCGCTGGGCCTGCTGCCAGGCGCAGACCGGGCACAGGGTGCTGCCCGGCCGGTCGGCGGGCAGCTCGGTCGGTTCCCCGCACAGCACGCAGTCGGCCCGCGGCCCGGTCGACGCCGGATCGCGCACCAGCGCCGCCTGCGTCTCCTGCGCCCCGTCGCCGGAGGCGAGCTCGCACACCACCGCGTCCTCGTTCGTCGCGCTGTCGCTCATGCCGCCTTCCTACTCCGCCTCCTGCCCCCGCCGCAAGGCGGTACCGGTGGCCCCGGTCAGCGCCCCGCCTCCTGCCCGGCCTCCTCGATCATGGCCGCGACACCGTCCAGGAGCGGGCGCAGCCCGAAGGCGAACAGGGTGTCCAGGTCGAGGTCGTAGCCGTTGCCCTTGCCGAAGCTGCCGGCGACGCGGGCGAACACGGGGTAGCGGGTGCCCGAGACGATCGCCGCCATGGCCGGTCCCTGGCTGTCCATCCACTGGTCCCCGGTCAGACCGGTGCCAGCCTCGGCCTGGGACTCCCGTTCCAGGTGGACGGCGATCCCCTGGACATAGCAGTAGAGCAGGACATGCAGGTCGAGCATGGTCTCCGGGGCGAGATCGTGGCCGTCCAACGCGGCGAGCGCCCACTCGGCGTGCACCATCAGGGCGGGCAGCATCAGCGGGCGGGTCAGAGCGCCGACCTGCGCGAGCCAAGGGTGCCGGCGGTAGATCCGCCACAACGTGTGCGCGCCGAGTTCCAGCCTCGCCCGCCACGGCCCCGACGGCTCGGCCGGATAGCTCTCCTCGCCGAACACCGAGTCCGCCATCAGCAGCACCAGGTCGTCCTTGCCGCCGACGTACCGGTAGGGGGACATCGCGGCGACGCCGAGCCGGGCCGCGACGCTGCGCATGGACAGCGCGGCGAGTCCTTCGCCGTCGGCGATCTCGACGGCGGCCCGGACGATCCGCTCCCTGGTCAGTTCGGCGGACGAGGGGGCCGCCGGGTCGGCCGGCCGGCGCCGGAGCGCCTTCGCGGTGGCGGAGCCCGACGCGGGGCCCGGCGCGAGGCGCGAAGCGGAGCCGGCCGCGATGCCGGGGCCTGCGTCGCTGCCGGTGGCCACCACCGTGCCGACCCGGGGCCTGGTCTCGACCAGGCCCTCCAGCCGCAGTGTGGTGAGGACCTTGGTGGCGGTGGCGAGCGCGACGTTCCACTCGCGGGCGATCTGGCGGGTCGAGGGCACCCGCCCACCGGGGGCGAGCGTGCCGTCGGCGATGCGCCGCCCGATCTCGTCGGCGATGCGGCGGTACGGCGGGGCGGGCTCGGGCTTCGAGGCCATGTGCTGCCGGCTCCCTCACGGACTGCGGATCATTTTCGGCGGGTGCCGAATCTGTACTAGCTCAGATCCTACCAGCGGACTTGTTCGCAAGCCGGTCACTGAACTAGCTCAGCAACGGAAAAACTGCACTTGGCAGCCCTGAACGTACGCCGTACATTCAAGGCGCTTACGGCGTACAGGCCGAGCGGCACACCGACCCGAGGGGGCTCCCATGAAGACCATGCCGAAAACCATGCCGCCGACCGTGCTCGTCTCCGGCGGCGGCATCGCGGGCTCCGCGCTCGCCTGCCTGCTGAGCCGCCGGGGCCTCGCCGTGACGGTCGTCGAGCGCGCGCCCGGCCTGCGCCGTGGCGGCCAGGCCGTCGACATCCGCGGCGCCGCACTCGGTGTGATCGAGCGGTTGGGCCTGCTGGAGCAGGCCCGCGCCCACCGCACCCGGATGCGCGGGATGTCCGTGCTCGACGCCGACGGCCGGGAGATCCACCGCTCCACCGAACACACCTTCAGCAGCGGGCGGCTCGACGGCGACGACATCGAGCTGCTGCGCGAGGACCTTGTCCGCCTCCTGCACGAACGGGCGGCGGCCGATGCCGAGTTCGTGTTCGGGGACGCCGTCACCGCGCTCGACGAGGACGAGGACGGCGTCCGGGTCGACTTCGAGCACCGCGCCCCGCGCCGCTTCGACCTGGTCGTGGGGGCCGACGGCCTGCACTCGGCCGTGCGCCGCCTGGTCTTCGGGCCCGAGGAGAACTTCACCCGCCACCTCGGGATGCACCTGGTGATCTTCAGCGCGGACAACTTCCTGGCCCTGGAGGACTGGCAGCTGTGGCTGCGGGACGGCGAGGCCGGCTACGGCGTCTACCCGGTGCGCGACAACTCGCAGCTCCGGGTCACCTTCGGCTTCGCGGCCGGGCCCCTGCCCACCGACCGGCGTGATCCCGAGGCGCAGAAGCAGCTCGTCGCCGAACGGATGGCGGCGCTGCGCTGGGAGACCCCGAGGCTGCTGAAGGCCCTGCACGAGGCGCCCGACCTTTACTGCGACGCGATGACGCAGATCCACCTGGACCGCTGGTCACAGGGCCGGACCGCCCTGCTCGGGGACGCCGGCTACTGCGCCTCCCCGCTGTCCGGCCAGGGGACCAGCCTCGCCCTGGTCGGCGCCCACGTCCTCGCCGACGCCCTCGCCCGGGCCGGCCACGACCACCAGGGCGCCTTCGCCCGGTACGAACGGCGGCTGCGCCCGTTCGTCGAGCTCAACCAGGCGCTGGCGACCGAGAATCCGGGTGGGCCGGCCTCCGAGGCCTCCGTCGAACGCGCCAAGAACGCCATCGCACTGGACGACTGAACGCCCCCCCCCCCGGGCCCCCACCCGGCCAAACCCCACCGCCCGGCCGACGCCGGCCGGGCGGCGTGGGACTACGGTGGGCGGATGGCCAGCGATCTTCAGCGGCGGCTGAACGCCGCCCGCGACGCCGGGTTCTCCTACCCCGAGGTGGGCGCGACCCTCGGCGGGCGGCTGCCGGACGGGTATGCGCACCTGCGGCGACGGGTGTACCTGGGGCACGGGGCGCAGGTGTTGGAGCGGGCCGGGCGGTACGTGCTCGGCTGGGGCTGCCAGCTGGGCACCGGCTTCGCCGTGTACCCGCACGGGCCGGCCGAGGCGGGGGCGACGGTGCTGCTGCGGCTGAGCCTGCCGGGCGGCCGGTGGCCGCGGCTGGTGATCCCGTGCCGGGTGGTGTGGACGCTCGACGATCCGGGCCGGATCGGCTTCGCGTACGGCACCCTCCCCGGGCACCCGGAGTGCGGCGAGGAGGCGTTCCTGGTGTCCATGGGCGCCGACGGCGGGGTGTGGTTCGAGGTGTCCGCGTTCTCCAGACTGGCCGCCTGGTACGCGCGGCTGGGCCGACCGGTCGCGCTGCTCTGCCAGCACCTGGCGGTCGAGCGCTACCTGGCCGCGGTGGCCGCCGCCGTCGCCGACCCCGCCGCCGACCCCGCCGGTGGCCCCGCCGCCGTCGCCGACCCCACAGACAGCCCCGCCGCCGAGTAGGGCGTCCGGTCGGCCGAGCATCCGTCCGGGGGTCAGCCGAGGAAGGACAGCCGGACGGTCCGGCGCGGGTTGTCCCCGTTGGTGTCGATCAGCACCACGGACTGCCAGATGCCGAGCGCCAGTTGGCCGCCGATCACCGGCAGGGTGGCGTGCGGGGCGACCAGGCCGGGCACCACGTGGTCCCGCCCGTGGCCGGGGCTGCCGTGCCGGTGGCGCCAGCGGTCGTCGGCGGGGAGCAGCTCGCGCAGGGTGTCGAGGAAGTCGTCGTCACTGCCGGAGCCGGTCTCCAGGACGGCGATCCCGGCGGTGGCGTGCGGGACGAAGACGTTGAGCAGGCCGTCGCGACCGGCGGCCCGGTCGGTGAGGAACGCGGCGCAGCGGTCGGTGATGTCGAGCGCGACCTCGCGGCTGCCGGTGGTGATCTCGAAGGTGGTGGTCTGGAAGGGGCCCGGGTGGGTGGAGTGGGTGTTGTCCGCCATGGCGCCATCCTCACCCACGCCGGGGGGCCTCGCGCAGCACCTCGCGGACTCCGCTTGCCGGGGAGGCAAACTGCACTAGGGTGAAAGGTTCAGACCAAAGTAGCCGGGGCGGGGTGGGCGGGCGCAGGTCAGGGGCCCGCGCACACCGAAAACCCGGCGGTCCGTGTGGTCCGCCGGGATCCGGGTCCAGCATGTGAGCAGGTCAGCCGCGACTGCCGAAGAGGCTTCGCCGCAGCCGACGCAATGGCGCCAGCAGCGACACCCGCACGTGGCGGCGCCTGGCCGTCGGAGCGCTCTCGCCGCGCGGCGTCAGCTCCCTTATCAACCCGAGCGCCTCGGCGGTGTCCACCGCCGAGAGTGCGGGTGCGCCGAGCACGGCCAGGTGTCGATCGATCCGACGGCCGGTCGTGCCGACACCGCACTGGATCGCCGGCACGCGGGGCCGAGTCCGCACTTGCATGTGTTCCATCAGTTTCCCACCCCTACGAGGCGCCAGGGCCGTGAGGCGAAGACTATCCGCGATGGACGGCCTTCGCGCAACCGTCCTTGGTGTTGTGCCACCGTATCGTGCGGCGTCAACTGACGATGCACCAGGGGCCACCAGGCCGGTCACGACTAGGCATCAATGATGGTGCACGACCGGCCATCCGTCAGCAGGGCCCGGAGTGCGGACCCGGCGCCCGGTGGCCCGGGGTACGCCCGGCGCGCGGGGTCTCACGGGCGGCCCGGTGGTCGCACCGGCCACAGCGGCGATCGCGGCGACGGAGGCGGCCCGGACCCGGCCACGGATATAGGGGACAGCTCCCGGTCGTCGACAAAGCGACCGGTCGACTCGGTCACGCTTCATGAAGTGAACACATTCGAGGGATTGACTCTCGGGATTACTCCAAGCAATATCTGTGAGAACGGGCTCATGCCGGATCGCACCCAGGCATGTGTTCGAGTGATGAAGGACTCCGGCTCCTGCGAGCCACTGCCCGGCCGCCTCGACGCTGCGGTGGCCAGGCTCGCGAGGTGCCCGGACCGGCGGCCGGCCGTAGAGGGTCGGCCGGGCCGCCACCAGGCTGCCGGTGCCACCCCGCTCGGGGCCCGGCACCGGCGGCTCCGGGTCCGGAGCCCGCCCCCGGGGCGGCCGATCGCCCCGCCGACGCCCGCCAGGCGCCCCCGCCCCGATGTCCCCGCAGGTCGGACCCGGTGGGTCGGTAGACTCGGCCAGCGTGCCCCTCCTCCTCAGCATCGTGCTCCCGGTCCACGGCGTGGAGCGGTTCCTGCCGCGCTGCCTCGACTCGATCCTCGGCGACACCCCCGCCTCGGAGACCCGTTTCGAGGTGATCGCGGTCGACGACCTCTCCCCCGACGGCTGCGGCGCCGTCCTGGACGCGTACGCGGCCCGCGACCCCCGGCTGCGGGTCCTGCACCTCACCGAGAACCAAGGCCTCGGCGGCGCCCGCACCGCCGCCCTGCCGCAGGTGCGCGGCGATTTCGTCTGGTTCGTGGACAGCGACGACTGGCTGCCCGAGCAGACGGTCGGCACGGTCCTGGACGAACTGGAGCGGGAGCGCGCACGCGAGACGCCCGCCGACGTCCTGCTGACCGGCTTCACCCACGTCTACCCGGACGGCGACACCGAGCCCAACCCCTGGCGCCACGTGCTGGCCGACTCCCCGCTGGTCGAGGGCTGCACGCTGGCCGAGCACCCGGCGCTGTTCCAGACCGTGATGTCGGTGTGGAACAAGGTGTTCCGCCGCGCCTTCCTGGAGGGCCTCGGCGTCTCCTTCGGCCGCGGCTACTACGAGGACATCTCGGTCACCTACCCCGCGCTGCTGGCCGCCGAGCGGCTGCGCTACCTCGACCGCCCCTGCTACTTCTACCGGCGCGGCCGGGACGGCGCGATCACCGCCACCGCCTCCCCCAAGCACGCCGACGTGTTCGCCCAGTACGACGCGATCTTCGCCTTCCTGGACCGCCCGGACCGCCCCGGCCGGCCCGTCCCGGACGCGCTGCGCACCCTGGTCTTCGACCGGACCGTCCGACAGGCGCTGAACGTCTACGACACCCCCGGGCTGGTCCCCGCCGACCGGCGCAAGGACTTCTTCCGCCAGATCGCCCGGCACTTCACCCACCACCGCCCGGCCGGCTACCGCTACCCCGGCGGCGTGCGCGGCGTGCAGTACCGGCTGGCCGCGCGCGGCGCCCGGATCGCTTACGCGGAGCTGCGCCGCACCGGGCGACTGCCGCGCGAACTCAAGCGCGGGGCACGGGCGGTGGCGCCCGCGGTGAAGAAGGGCGTGCGCAGCGGCGCCAGGTTCACCGCGTACAACGCCTTCCGCCGGCTGCCACTGGACGAGCACCTGGCGGTCTACGCGGCGTACTGGCACCGGGGTTACGCCTGCAGCCCGGCGGCGATCTACGAGAAGGCGCGGGAACTGGCGCCGCAGATCCGGGGCGTGTGGGTGGTGGAGAACCGCGCCCAGGCCGAGACCATACCGCCCGGCGTGCCGTACGTGATCGTCAACACCCCCGCCTATCTGAAGGCGATGGCGACCGCCAAGTACTTCGTCAACAACGTCAACTTCCCGCGCACGATGGCGAAGCGGCCGGGCACGGTCCATGTGCAGACCCAGCACGGCACCCCGCTCAAGGCGATGGGCATGGACCTGCGCGAACGCCCCGAGGCCGCCGAGGGGATGGACTTCGACCAGCTCCAGGAGGCCATCGACCGCTGGGACTTCCTGGTCTCCTCCAACCCGCACACCAGCGAGCACTTCGCCCGTGCCTTCCCCGGCCGGTACGAGATGCTGGACACCGGCTACCCGCGCAACGACCGGCTGGCCAACGCCGCACCGGAGGAGGTGCGCGCCATGCGCGAACGGTTCGGACTGCGGCCCGGCACCACCGCCGTGCTGTACGCCCCGACCCACCGAGGGGACAAGGGCGGCTACCTGCCACTGCTGGACGTACGGGAGCTGGCCCGCCGGCTGGGCCCGGACTTCACCCTGCTGGTGCGCACGCACTACTTCCACACCGGCGGCCCGGGCGACCTGGCGGCGGACGAGGGCTCGGCCGCGATCGTGGACGTCTCGGCCCACCCGACCGTGGAGGACCTCTACCTCGCGGCGGACGCGCTGGTGACGGACTACTCGTCGATGATGTTCGACTACGCGGTGCTGGACCGGCCGGTCGTGGTCTTCGCACCGGACTGGGAGGAGTACCAGCGGGTGCGCGGCGTCTACTTCGACCTGTTCGCGGAGCCGCCGGGGGCGGTCACGGTGGACGCGGACGGGCTGGCGAAGGCGCTGCTGGCGGGCGATCCGGAGCCGGCCGCGCGGGCGCGGTTCCGGGCGAGGTTCTGCCCGTGGGACGACGGCGGGGCGGCGGAGCGGGTGGTGCGCCGGGTGTTCCCGGTGGAGTCCTGACGCGGGGGCGTGGGAGTCCTGCCGCGGAGACGTGTGGGGTCCTGCCGCGTGGGGTCCTGACACGTTGATACCAGGGGCCCTCGCGGGCCTCCGAACGGGGCCGGCGCCGCCGGTACGGCGACCGGCCCCGTCGACGCGGACTCAGCGCCGGCGGGCGGCCAGGAACTCCGCGAAGGTCAGCACGCCGTCGTGGTCGGTGTCCATGGTGTGGATCAGCGCCTCGGCCATCGAGATGGTCACGTCGTGGTCGCCCATCTCGTTGGCGACCAGCGCGTACTCGGCCGGGGTGATCTTGCCGTCACCGTCCTTGTCGAAGCGGTCGAACATGGCCTTGATCGCCTCAGTGGTCTCCATCGTGCCCTCCTGGTACTGCGGGGTTGTGCTCGGTTCGGACGGCCGTACCCTACCCGGCCGTGGTGCGCGCCACGGTCGGCGGGAGTGGACGGGCGCGGGGGTGGGTGTCGTAGTCTGCGGATCTGATTGCCGGCCCGGGCTCCTCCCGGGCGATCGTTCGTCCAGGGAGGGAACCATGCTCGATCTCGCCACCAGGCTGGTGCTGAAACCCGTCTCGCGCGGTATCTGGCGGCCGGTCATCGAGGGTGCCGAGAACGTGCCGCGCAAGGGCGGGGTCATCCTGGCCAGCAACCACCTGTCCTTCATCGACAGCGTGGTGATCCCGCTCACCACCCCGCGCCGGGTCCACTTCCTCGCCAAGGCCGAGTACTTCACCGGGACGGGACTCAAGGGCCGGCTGTCCAAGGGCTTCTTCGAGGCGATCGGCGCGGTGCCGGTCGAGCGCGGCACCTACCGTTCCGCTCAGGCCTCGCTGGAGTCCGCGCTGGAGATCCTGGAGGACGGCAAGGCCTTCGGCATCTACCCCGAGGGCACCCGCTCGCTGGACGGCCGGCTCTACCGGGGCAAGACCGGCGTCGCCTGGCTGGCGCTCACCGCGGGCGTGCCGGTGGTGCCGGTGGCGCTGGAGGGGCCCGAGCGGATCCTGCCGATGGGCAAGCGCGTGCCGCGGATCAAGACGGTGACCGTCCGGTTCGGCGAGCCGCTGCACTTCGACGAGTTGCACGGGCAGGCCCGTTCGCTGAAGGCCCGTCGGCAGGTGACCGACGAGGTGATGGCGGCGATCCAGCGGCTCTCCGGCCAGGAGGTCGTGGAGAGCTACAACGAGGTGCCGAAGGCCGCGTAGGCGCGGCCGCTCGCACCTGCCCGACCACGACGACCGCCCGCGAGGCGGCCGCTCACACGTGCCCGAGCACGGCTGGCTCCGGTGCGGCGGCGGCCGGCTCCGGCGCCTCCCGGCGCAGCAGCGCCGCGTAGCGGCCGTCCAGTTCCACCAGTTCCTCGTGGGTCCCGAGTTCGACGACCTCGCCGTGGTCGAGGACGGCGATCTGGTCGGCGGCCCGGACGGTGGAGAGCCGGTGCGCGATGGTGATGGTGGTGCGGCCGGCGGCCAGGGTGTCCACGGCCCGCTGGACGGCGTGTTCGGTGCGGTTGTCCAGCGCGCTGGTGGCCTCGTCGAGGATGAGCACCGGCGGGTTGCGCAGGATCGTACGGGCGAGCGCGAGGCGCTGCTTCTCGCCGCCGGAGAAGCGGTAGCCGCGCTCGCCGACCAGGGTGTCGTAGCCGTCCGGCAGGGCGGCGATGGTCTCGTGGACCTGCGCGGCCCGGGCGGCCTCGACCAGTTCGGCGTCGGTGGCCTCCGGCTTGGCGAAGCGCAGGTTCTCGGCGACCGAGGCGTGGAAGAGGTAGGTCTCCTGGGAGACCACCCCGACCGCGCGGGCCAGCGTGTCGAAGGACAGGTCGCGCACGTCCACGCCGTCGATGGTGACCCGGCCGCCGGTGACGTCGTACAGCCTGGGGACGAGGTAGCTGAGCGTGGTCTTGCCGGAGCCCGTCTCGCCGACCACGGCCAGTGAACTCCCGGCCGGGACCTTGAGTTCGACGCCGGAGAGGGTGGGCCGCTCCTGCGCGGGGTCGTAGCGGAAGTCGACGTCCTCGAAGCGGACCTCGCCGCGGATGCCGGTCAGGGTGAGCGGCTTCGGCGGCTCGGCGATCTCCACCGGCAGGTCGAGGTACTCGAAGATGCGCTGGAAGAGCGCGAGCGAGGTCTGCACGTCCACGCCGGTGGAGAGCAGGCTGACGGTCGGGCGGAACAGGCCCTGCTGGAGGGTCACGAAGGCGACCAGGGTGCCGACCGAGACGATCGGCGCGCCGCCCGCGGCGGACAGGCCCGCCGCCCAGTAGATCACCGCGGGCATCGCGGCCATCACGATCTGGATGGTGTTCATCCGCCAGCGCCCCGCCATACTGGCCCGGACTTCGAGGTCGGCCAGCTGGTCGGACTGCCCGGTGAACTCCCGGGCCAGCGAGTCGGAGCGGCCCATCGTGCGGCCGAGCAGGATGCCGCTGACGGACAGCGACTCCTGGACGGCCGAGCTCATCGCGGCCAGCTGCTTCTGCCGCTCGGTGGTGATCTTCTTGCGCTCGTTGCCGACCCGGCGGCTGATCCAGACGAACACCGGGAGCAGCAGCAGCGAGACGACGGTGAGCCGCCAGTCGAGCGCGACCATGGCGACCACGGAGGCGATCACGGCGGTGAAGTTGGAGACCAGGCTGGTCGCGGTGGACGTCACCGTGGACTGCATGCCGCCGATGTCGTTGGCGATCCGGGACTGCACCTCGCCGGTGCGGGTGCGGGTGAAGAAGGCCAGCGACTGCCGCTGCAGGTGGCTGTAGACCGCGGTGCGCAGGTCGTGCATGACGCGCTGGCCGACGGTGGTGGAGATCAGCGTCTGCAGGACGTTGAAGATGCTGTTCACCACGGCCGCGAGCACCATGCCGAGCGCGAGCAGGCTGAGCAGCCCGGTACGGCCCTGCGGGATGGCGGTGTCCAGCACGGCCTTGAGCAGGAACGGCGAGACCACCGACACGACGGCCGAGGCGGCGACCAGAAGACCGACGACGGTGAGGCGGCCCGCGTAGGGCCGGAAGAGTGCCAGGATGCGCCGCCACTGGGCCGGTGGGCGGGGCTCGCCCTGGGCTCGCTCGGGCGGCGTCCAGTCGATGGCGGTGGGCCTCAAGGGCGGACCTCCGTGGGTCGGGCGGTCGGGCGGCCGCCAGCATAGCGAGAATAGCTCATAGTTAGACTAGCTAATAGTGAGGGTTGCTCTATTCCCTGCCGTCCCCCACTGTTCTCCGCCACTGCCCGCGACTCCTCGCCGTGCGTCACCGTCCCCCGCCGTCCGGTGCCGTCCGGTGCGGGACGATGCGGGACGGTGCCGTCCGGTGCGGGACGATGCGGGACGGTGCTGTCCGGTGCGGGACGGTGCTTTACGCGCCGCGGCCGCCCGACCGACCTCGCGTCAGTTCGTCCGGTAGCTGCGCGCCGCCTTCGAGGACAGACCCCCGAGCCTGCCGGACGGCAGCAGCCGGGCCAGGGCGACCACGGCCTTGTAGCGCTTGCCCGGCACGGACAACGAGCGGCCCCGGGCCAGGTCGCGCATCGCCTCCTCCACCACCCGCTCGGCCGACAGCCAGGACCACGCCGGGATGTTGCCGGTGCCCATGCCGGCCCGCTCGTGGAACTCCGTCCGGGTGAAGCCCGGGCAGAGCGCCATCATCCGCACCCCGGTGCCGCCGAGGTCGCGCAGCACGCCCTGGGTGAAACTCACCACCCAGGCCTTGCTCGCCCCGTACGTGCCGCGCGGTAGGAACGCCGCCACCGAGGCGACGTTCACGACCGCGCCGCGCCCGCGCTCGCGCATCCCCGGCAGAGCGGCCGTGGTCAGCCGCAGGATCGCCTCGACGTGGACCTTCAGCATGTCGAGCTCGTCCTTCAGCGGGACGGTGAGGAAGGCGCCCTTGTTACCGAAACCGGCGTTGTTGACGAGCAGGTCCACCGGACGGTCGGAATCGGCGAGCCGGGTCTCGACGGCCGCGATGCCCTCGTCGGTGGCGAGGTCGGCGGTCAGCACCTCCACCTCGGTGCCGAACCTCCCGCCCAGGTCGGCGGCGGCGCGCTCCAGGCGCCCGGTGTCCCGGGCCACCAGGACGAGCTGGTAGCCGCTGCGGGCGAGCCGGCGTGCGAACGCGGCTCCGATGCCGGCGGTCGCGCCGGTGATCAAGGCTGTGGTCATGCCCCGACGGTACCGACTCGCTGCAGCCGCGCCCACACCGAGTGCAACATCCGTGCTCAGCGGGCGGCACCCTGACGGTCGTGCGCGGGGCCCCCGGAGGCCGTGCGCTGCCACGTCCCACTCGGACGGGGACCGGCCGCCGCCCGCACGCCCGACACCGTCGTCGAACTCGGCGCGACGACCGAGATGTTCACCGCACTGCCGCTCGCGACGGCTTGCTAGGCGGCGACGGCCTTGGCGCGGTCGGCGGCGATGTGTACGGCGAGGCCGCCGAGGACCGTTCCCATGGCGTAGCGCTGGATCCGCAACCAGCCCGGGCGGCGGTTCAGGAAGGAGGCGATGCCGCCCGCACTCACCGCGATCAGCCCGTTGACGGTGACCGCCACCACGATCTGGGTCAGGCCCAGCACCAGGCTCTGCGCCGCGACGTGACCGCGCTCGGGTGCCACGAACTGGGGCAGCAGCGAGATGTACATGATGGCGATCTTGGGGTTGAGCAGACAGGTCAGGAAGCCCATCGCGAACAGCCTGCGCGGCGGGTCCGGCGGCAGCTGCTGCGGGGCGAACACCGCCGTACCGCCCGGGCGGACGGCCTTCCAGGCCAGCCACAGCAGGTACCCGGCACCGGCCAGCTTGATCGCGGTGTAGAGGGCGGGCACCACCGAGAACACGGCGGCCACGCCCGCCGTCACCGCGGCCAGGTAGACCAGGAAGCCGGCCGCGACCCCGGTCAGCGACAGCAGCCCGGCGCGGCGGCCCTGGGCGATCGACCGGGAGACCAGGTAGATCATGTTGGGCCCCGGCGACAGCACCATGCCGAGCGCCACGGCGGCGACCCCGAGCACGGCGTGCCCGTCCACGGCGGATACGGCGGATCCGGCCGATCCGGCGAGGCCCGCGGCTACGGCGGGGCCGGCGGCTACGGCGAGGGTCAGTGCTTCCATGCCAGGAGGCTAGGGCCGGTATCGATCTCAATGCAATGATGACTTTGCACTCGGTGCAATCCTGTCAACTTGCATGGAGGGACGCCCGTCGATGGACGACTACCGCCTGATCGCCGACGAGATCGCCGCCGCCATCACGGGCGGGCGGCTGCGACCGGGCCAGCAACTGCCCACTCAGCGCGCGTTCGCCCGCAGCCGGGGCATCGCCAACTCCACGGCGGGGCGCGTCTACCGGGAGCTGGCCCGACGCGGGCTGACCACCGGGGAGGTCGGACGCGGCACCTTCGTCCGGGCCGGACACGGGGCCGCCGGCAGGGCGGGCGGCGGGGCGGGCGGCGGGGCGGGCGGCGACCAGGTGGCGCTCGCCGAACCGGCCGGTGCGCCGGTGGACCTGGAGCTCAACTACCCCGCCGTCCCCCAGCTGTCCGGGCTACTGGCCACCGCGCTGGCGCCACTGCTACGGGCGGACGCGCTGGGCGCCGCGCTCGCGCCGGTGGGCGCGGCCGGGACGGGCGCGGCCCGGCAGGCGTTCGCGGAGCTGGTGTCGGACGGATCCCGGGAGGTCGCCGGGGAGGAACTGCTGTTCGCGGGCAACGGTCGGCAGGCCATCGCCGCAGCGCTGTCCGCGCTGGTGCCGCCCGGCCACCGGCTCGGGGTGGAGGCGCTGACCTATCCGGTGGTCAAGGCAGTCGCCCAGCGGCTGGGCATCACGCTGGTGCCGCTGGCCGTGGACGAGCACGGGCTGCTGCCCGACGCCGTGGCCGCCGCCCATCGGGTCGCTCCGCTGCGCGCCGTCTACGTCCAGCCGCGACTGCAGAACCCGCTCGGCGGGAGCCTGCCGTACGAGCGGACGGCCGCCCTCGCCGAGGAACTGCGCCGGCTCGACCTGTGGGCCGTGGAGGATGCGGTCTGGTCCTTCCTGCGCCCCGAGTCGACCGCGCTCGCAGCCCTCGCACCGGAGCGCACCGTCCTCGTCGACAGCCTCTCCAAACGGCTCGCACCCGGACTGACCACCGGGTTCGCGGCCGTCCCGGCCGCGCTGCGCGAGCGGGTGGCCGGCGCGCTGCGCTCGGGTGGCTGGGCGCCCAGCGGGTTCGCACTGGAGGCGGCCGTGCGCTGGATCGGGGACGGCACCCTCGCCGCGGTCACGACGGCCAAGCGCGCCGACGCGGCGGCCCGGCAGCAGTTGGCGCGCGAGGTGCTGGCGGGGCAGCGGGTCCGGGCCGACCCGTGCTCGTACTACCTGTGGTGGGAGCTTCCGGCGGCCTGGCGGGCGGAGACCTTCGTCGCGGCGGCGGCGCGCGCCGGCATCGCGGTCACGCCTGCGGCCGCGTTCGCCGCCGACCCCCGGCGCTCCCCGTCCGCCGTCCGGGTCGCCCTGGCCTCGCCGCCGCTACCCGTCCTGGGCCGGGCGCTGGAGACGCTCGCGCAGATCGCGCGGGGGGCGGCGGAGGAGTGGGTGGAGTGACGGGGGCGGGCGGGTGAGCGGGCGGGTGAGCGGGCGGACCACCGACGGCCGACGGCCGACGGGTAACAAGTAACAGATGTTGAAATCTGTCATCTGTTATCTGTCCGCTGAAATCTGTCGGCTGTCGATCGTCCGCCGCCGGCCGTCAGCGGCCCGCGTCGCTCCGACCACCCCGCACGGCCGTGTCCGCGGCTCCGCCGGCGCCGACGGCACGCAGGCGGGAGGCGGCGGTGGCGGCGAGCTGGGGGGCGATCCGGGCGACATCGCGGGAGCCGACCGCCGCGATCAGGCTCGGCAACAGCCAGCGGACCGGCTGCATGCCGCGCAACCAGGCCTGGGCGTAGACATGGGCCGACCGGCGGGCGATCCCGGCCACGATCCGCTCCACCGCCGGCTCCAGCGGGTAGGTCTTGTTGGCCGGCCACGGCAGCCGGGTCCGCATCTGCTTGAGCACGGTGTCCTCGTCGGCGCCGCGCACCATGTCGGTGTCGGTCCAACTCAAGTACCCCACACCGACCTTGACACCCTGATAGGCGACTTCGGCCCGGAGCGAGTGGGCGAAGGCCTCCACCCCCGACTTGCTGGCACAGTACGCGCTCATCAGCGGCGCGGGCGTCAGCGCGGCGAGCGAGGCGATCTGCAGCAGGTAGCCGCGGCTTTCGGCGAGGGCGGGCAAGAAGGCCCTGGCCGTGGCGACGCTGCCGAGCAAGTTGACCTCGATGACCCGGCTGAACGCCCGGTGGTCGCTGTCCGTCAACGGCCCGCCGATGGCGATGCCGGCGTTGGCCACCACGGCGTCGATCCGGCCGTAGTGCTCCTTGATCCGGCCGGCGGCGTCACTGAGCGCGTCGAGGTCGGTGACGTCCACCTCCCAACTGGTCGCGGCCGCACCGCACTGCGCCGCGACGGCCTTGAGTTCGTCCGGTTCCAGCCCGAGGAGAGCGACCTTGGCCCCGCGCCGGGCGAGCGTTCGGGCGAGCGACGCGCCGACCCCGCGGGCGGCCCCGGTGACGACGACGACCTGTGCGGACAACGGCGGAATGGCGTTCATGCGACGGCGTTCCTCTCGGAGGCGGAGGCAGCGGCAGGAGCGGGGACGGACATGGGGACGGAAGCGGCGGACAGGTACGCGGCGGCCATCCGGTGGATCTCGGCGGCGACCTCCACCGGCCGCTCCAGCGGCGCCATGTGGCCGACCCCGGGAAGAAGCAACAGGCCTTGCGCATCCGCGAGTTCGGCGACGATGCGGTGTGCGTGCACCGGCGGCGTCAGCCGGTCCACGGCGCCGACCACGACGGAGGTCGGCGCGGCGAGCCGGGCGAGTCCGGCGTGGACGTCCAGGCGGTCGAGGACGCCCGCCCAGTTGGCGCGGACGGCGGTCGGACAGGCGTGCACGATGCGGGCCGTCGCCTCGACCTGCCCAGCCGGCGAACCAGGGCCCATCGTGGCGTACTTGAGCGCGACGCGGCTGGCCGTCGAGACCGGACCGAGCGGCAGCCGGGAGCGCAACAGTTGCCGGTGCAGGAAGCGGCGCAGCCGCGGGGAGCGCACCGCCTGGGGCAGTACGGCGAGTTCGGCCACCAGCTCGCCCGGCCCGGTGGAGACCAGGACGGCGGCGGCGGTGCGGTCGGCGATCTCGGGGCGGCCGCCGGCGGCCATGATGGTCATCCCGCCCATGCTGTGCCCGGCGAGTACGGCCCGCTCCCCCACCGGGACGGTCCGGGCGAGGACGGCGGAGAGGTCCTCGGCCAGCGCCCGGGTGGAGTAGCGGGCGCGGCTCGGCGGGATCTCGCTGTGCCCGTGGCCGCGCTGGTCGTAGGCCACCACCCGGTAACGGTCGGCGAGTTGGCGTATCACCGGCGCCCAGAAGGCGGTTGAGCAGGTCCAGCCGTGGGCGAGCACGACCGTCGGCGCCCCGGGCTGGCCGTGGACCTCGACGTGCAGCCGGATCCCGTCCGCCGATCGGACGCTCAACTCCTCGACGGGCGCCGGTGCGACGTACTCGGCGGGCAGCGGGACGGCCCTCACGCGGACACCTCCTGGGCGGTACGGGCGGCGGCGCCCTGTCCGGCACGCATGATCAGCTCGTACTCGCCGAGGTCGACCTTGCGGGTGGCGCGGCGGAACGCCGTGGTGGAGCCGGGCCAGAGCACGGTGTTCTTGCCGTTCGGGTCCAGGTACCAGCTGCGGCAGCCGCCGGTGGTCCAGACGGTACGGTCCATCCGGTGCTGCAGTTCGAGGTTCCACTGCCGCTGGGCCCGGACGGTGGGCTGCATCGCGGTGGCGCCGATCGATCCGAGCGTGGTCAGCGCGTCGATCAGGTAGTTGAGTTGGGACTCGATCATGAGGATCATCGAGCTGTTGCCGAGGCCGGTGTTGGGGCCGATCACGAAGAACAGGTTCGGGAAGCCGTGCACGGTCGAGCCGCGCAGTGCCTCCATCCCGTCCTTCCACTCCTCGGCCAGGCTGGTGCCGTCGGCGCCGAACACCCGGGCCCCGATGGGCATGTCGGTGACGTGGAAACCGGTGCCGAAGACGATGGCGTCCACCTCGTGCTCGCTGCCGTCGGCGGCGACCAGGGTGGAGCCGCGCAGTTCGCGCAGGCCGGAGGCGACGACCTCGGTGTTGGCCGCGGCGAGCGCCGGGTAGTAGGTGTTGCTGAGCAGGATCCGCTTGCAGCCGATCCGGTAGTCCGGGGTGAGCTTGGCGCGCAGGGCCGGATCGGACACGCCCTGGGCGATGTGGCGTTCGGCGATTTGCTGGACCACGCGCAGCAGCCCGGGGCGGCGCACGAAGGCGTCCACCTGGAGCTCGCGGAGCGCGAACAGGGTGCCGCGGCGGATGGCGCCGGTCACCGGCAGACGGCTGTGCAGCCACTTCTCCAGCTGGCTGATCTCGCGGTCACGGCGCGGCAGGACCCACGCCGGGGTTCGTTGAAATACCGTCAACTTGCCTACCTGCGGCTGAATCGACGGGATGATCTGGGCGGCGGAGGCGCCGGTCCCGACGATCGCGACTCGCTTGCCGGTCAGGTCGTAGTCGTGGTCCCAGCGGGAGGAGTGGAACACCTTGCCGGGGAAGGCGTCGAGCCCCGGCAGGTCGGGGATCTGCGGGTCTGCGAGCGGCCCGGCGGCGGAGACCACGGCGTCGGCGGTCCACTGACCGGCCGAGGTGGTGATCCGCCAACGGGTCTGCTCGACCTCCCAACGGGCCTCCAGCACTTCGGTGTTGAACCGCAGGTGCGGGCGCAGGCCGAAGACGGCGGCGACCTTCTCCAGGTATGCGCGGATGTCCGGCTGGCCGGAGAAGCTGCGCGGCCACTCCGGGTTCGGCGCGAAGGAGAAGGAGTAGAGGTGGGAGGGCACGTCGCAGGCACAGCCGGGGTAGCTGTTGTCGCGCCAGGTGCCGCCGACCGAGTCCGCGCGCTCCAGGACGACGAAGTCGGTGATCCCGGCGCGGCGCAGCCGGACCGCGGCGCCGAGGCCGCCGAAGCCGGAGCCGATCACCGCCACCCGGGCGTGCGGGACGGCCTCGTCCGCCGTCGGGGCGCCGGACGTGCCGGAGCGGGGGCGCTTGCTGCTGGATGCCATGCGGCCTCCTCGTGAGGGTGGGGCGGTGATCTTCGCGCTGCCGTTCTGGTGCTGCCCCCGGGGCGGTCCCGGGAGCCCGCCAATCGCGCCAGTAATCACTGGCATGATGGGCAGGGTAGTCCTTGCTGACACCGGATGGAAGAAGCACGACCACCCGGATTCCGGGAGCCTTCGGAGGTGACGGACCTATGCTGATCGCCGTGGACAAGGTCAGAGCTGCTGCGGGCGACAGAAAACGCGAGTACCGGGTGGAGGAACTGGCCGAGGCGGCCGGCATCACCACCCGGACACTGCGCTTCTACCGCGAGCGCAAACTGCTCCAGCCACCCCGCAAGGAGGGCCGGATCGCCTGGTACGGCGAGGAGCACCTGGCCCGACTGCGGATGATCGGCGAGCTGCTGGAACGCGGCCACACCCTGGGCGGCATCGCCGAACTGATCGGCGCCGGCGAGAGCGGACGGGACGTCGCCGAGCTGATCGGACTGGAGGCGGCCATCGTCGCCCCCTGGTCGGACGAGACCCCGGTGCGCCTGGACTGGGACGAACTCAAGGCCGTCTTCGGCGACCAACTCACCGAGGAGAACACCGCCGAGTCGATCACCCAGGGCTACATCACGATCGAGGACGACGGGATCACCCACGTCAGCCGCCGCCTGATGGACGCCACCACCGCACTCGTCGCCGAGGGCGTGCCGCTGTCGGTGGTGCTGGACGCCAGCCGGCGCACCCAGGAGCACGTGGACGCCATCGCCGAGATCTTCATCGACGTGGTCAGCGAGCACCTGCTCGGCGCCCTCGCCGCCGACACCCCGCTGCCGCCCGGCGAGGCGGGCCGGCTCACCGAACGCATCCTGCGGGTGAGGCCGCTGGCCCGCACGGTCGTCGACGCCCAGTTCGCCCTCGCGATGGACCGGCGGGTGCACGCCGAGTACGACGAACTGCTGCGCCAGCGACGGGAGAACGGTACCGAGGCGTAGCCGCCCCAGCGGGCGGGCAGGGATTCCCGCGCCCTGCCCGCCCGTTGGAGGAGTCGCTCCCCCGCCGTCGGGCTGCTCGTGGCCGCCGCGCTGTCCGGCGTCTGCGCGACCCTGTTCGCGCTGCATCCGACGGCCTCCCCCGGCGTCCCGAAACCCCCGGCCCGCTCCGCCGAACGCCTGCTGAGCACGCCCTACGTCCTGCTGCTGGCCGGGATGGCGCTGCTGGGCACGTGCTTCGGCTCGGTGCAGGTCGGCGTGACCGCGACCACCGAGGCGCTGGGCCGACCGGGCGCCGCCGGGCTGCTCTACGGCTTCATCGGCTTCACCAGTTCCCTGGCCGGGATCGCCGCCGCGGGTCTTCCCGCCCGGTGGGAGCTGGCGTCCCGGCTGCGGGCGGGCACCGTCCTGCTGTTCGCCGCCGCCTGCGTCCTGCTCGTCTCCGGCGGGGGCCTGTGGACGCTGACCGCCGCCGTGGGCCTCCTCGGGGTGGCGGTCGCACCGCAGATGATCACGATGTTCGGCCTGGTCGAACGGACGGTGCCGACCGTCCGGCTGGGCGAGGCGATGGCGGCGCTGGTCAGCGCGTTGGTCCTGGCTCAGTCGGCGGGCACCTTCCTCGGCGGCTGGGCCACCACGCGCTTCGGGCCCGCCGCGCCGTTCGCGATCACCGCCGGCGCGGCGGCGTCCGCCCTGCTGCTCGCCGCCTGCACCGCGACCGAGCAGCGCTACCGCCGCCGCACCCCCACCGCCCAAGCCATCCAGACCGTCCAGACCGCACCCATCGCCCCGGGCGGCCACGCACATGACGGCGGGGGCGACGGTGGTCCGCACACCGTCGCCCCCGCCGCGCGGCCCTGCCGGCCGGCACCCACGGATCTGCAGGGCCCCACTCAGGCGGGTGTCAGTTGACGTTGACCGCCGTCCAGGTGGCCGCGACCGCGTTGTACTCGGCGCTGCCGTTGCCGTACAGGTCCGCCGCCGCGCTGAGGGTGCCCGCCCGGGCGCCCGCGTAGTCGGTGGTGGAGGTGAAGTAGACGGTCAGCGCGCGGTACCAGATCTGCGCGGCCTTGTCCCGGCCGATGCCGGCGAGCGTCGAACCGTCGGACGTCGGGCTGTTGTAGTTGAACCCGTTGATGGTCTTCGCGCCGCTGCCCTCGGACAGCAGGTAGAAGAAGTGGTTCGCCACGCCCGACGAGTAGTGCACGTCCAGGTTGCCCACGTCGGCGGACCAGGAGTCGGCGGACTGGCCGTCCTTGCTCGGCTGGTCCATGTAGCGCAGCGGGCTGCCGTCACCGCGCAGGTTGATCAGCTCGCCGATCCAGTAGTTCGGCGGGTTGGAGGGCAGGTTGGCGTACCACTCGACCATCGTGCCCATGATGTCGGAGGTGGCCTCGTTGAGGCCGCCGGACTCACCCGAGTAGTTGAGGTTCGCCGTGGCCGCGGTGACGCCGTGGCTCATCTCGTGGCCGGCCACGTCGATCTCGGTGAGCGGGGCGGCGTCGCCGTTGCCGTCGCCGTAGGACATGCAGAAGCAGCTGTCGTCCCAGAAGGCGTTGACGTAGTTGGAGCCGTAGTGGACACGGCTGGCGGCGCCGACGCCGTCGTTGCGGATGCCGTTGCGCCCGAAGGTGTTCTTGTAGAAGTCCCAGGTGGTGGCGGCGCCGAACTGGGCGTCCACGGCGGCGGATTCGCGGTTGCCGGCGGTGCCGTCGCCGAAGCTGTTGGAGGTGTTGGCGAACAGCGAGCCGTTGCCCGAGGTCCCGTTGTTCATGTCGCTGGTGGACTGGCCGCCGCGGCTGTCGTCCTTCAGCGAGTAGCTGGAGCCGTTCTGCGCGGTGGTGAGCGGCACCTGGCCGACGAACACGCCCTTGCCGGTGCCGGCGGCGGTCTGGATCTTCTCGTGGGTGGACAGCACCTTGCCGGTGGCGGCGTCGGTGACGAGCACCTGGTTGCTCGGGGTGCCGTCGGCGCGCACGCCCTCGACGGTGGTCCGGTACGCCAGGCGCGGGTTGCCGTCGCTCGCCCAGACCACCAGTTCGGCCTTGCCGCTCTGGTGGACATCGGCCAGCGGGGACTCGTCGGCGTCGACGGTGACCCCGACGGTGGCCTGGACCGCGCCGGTGGCCTGCGTGGCGGCCTGGTCGGCCGGGATCTGCGGGGTCAGGCTCGGCAGTGCGATCCTGGCGGAGACCGCCTTGTCGACCGACTTGACCGAGCCGTCGGCCTTCTGGTGGACCACCAGGTCGCCGCCGAGCACCGGCAGGCCGGCGTAGGTGCGCTCGAAGCGCAGGTGCCGGGTGCCGTCCTTGTCCACCACGGCGTCCTTGGCGACGAGCTTCTCCTGGCCACCGAGGGCGAGGGCCTTGGCGAGCGGGCCGGACTGGCCGCCGGCCAGCGCGAGCACGGCAGCGTGCTGGTGGTCGGCCTGGGCCTGGAGGCCGGCGACGGGACTGGCCTGGGCGGCGGTGCTCACCTGGATCACACCGGTCAGCAGGGCGGTGGCCGAGAGTACGGCGACGGCCGCGAGCTTTCGCTTCACGTACGAGTCCTTCCGGGAAACCGCGTGTGGACGCGGTCGCGCCGCGTTCCGGGGGCCGGGGTCGGCACCTGTGGGGCGGAATGGGCGCTGACGTGCTGAAACCCCGGGCGTTCGAGCGGCGGGCCACCAAGGGGTGGGGGTGGGGCTGCCGTCGGGGCTAGCCAAAAGCATGACAATCCATCAGGTGAATTGACAGGTCTCCATCAGCTATTGGCCAGGTCCCGCCAGCCCGAAGGGACTCTCCAGAGGGCGACAAAACCGTGCAATTCACCCCGTCTTGCAGAGGGTTGCCACCCGAACCACGGCCGACCGCCTGCACCAACGCCCGATCGGCCATCGAGCGCCGATTCCGGGCGCGGCGCCGAGTGTGGCCAAATCGACTTTTACATCCCTGTAGAATTTCCCATACGGATTCTTGACATCCGCTTGGCGAGGTCCCGCCACCTGCCGCCCTTGTCCACTGCCGAGGCGTCTGCTAGCGGCGCCGGACGGCGTGTTCGCCCGACTCCTCACCGCAGTCGGCGCGTTGGGCACGGCGGCCGGGAGCAGACGCGAAGCCGCCAGGCCCCCAGCCGCGAAGCGAACGGGGGCCTGGCGGCCGGGCACCACACGGCACCGACGCTCACGGTCTCGTCGCACGCCGGTGCGAGTCCGCCCCCGCGCTACTGCGCGTTGATCGCCCGCAGCATGTTCAGGCGGGCCGCCCGCCGGGCCGGCCAGACCGCCGCCAGCACCCCGATCGCCAGGCCGATCAGCAGGAACAGGCCGAGCCGCGCCCAGGGCAGCACGATCTCGTACTGCGGCAACGAGGTTCGGGACAGGCTGCCGCACGCCCAGGCCAGGAAGATCCCCGTGCCCATGCCCAGGACCGCACCGAACAGCGAGATCACCACCGATTCCAGGCGCACCATCTGCTTGACGCCCTTGTTGTCGAGGCCGATCGCGCGCAGCAGCCCGATCTCCCGGGTCCGTTCGAAGACCGACATGGCCAGGGTGTTGATGACGCCGAGCACTCCGATGGCGACGGTCATGCCGAGCAGCCCGTACATCATGGTGAGCATCGTGTCGATCAGGCCGGACTGCGCCTTCGTCAACTGGTCCTGGTTCTGCACCTGGAGGAGCGGGCTGTTGCCGAGGGCCTGGCGGATGTCCTGGTCGAGGCCGCTCGTGGTCCGGCCGGACTCGGCCTTGACCAGAATGCTGTCGAGCTTCCCTCCGTTCGCGTACGGCAGGACGTCGGTCAGGGTGCCCAGGGCGTCGCCGACGACGCGGGTCTGCCGGTAGACGCCGACGACGGTCAGCTCCTTCGTGTCGTGGCCGAAGCCCGGCGTGCCTTGGAAGGTGTCGCCCTTCGACAGGCCGGTGGTCTTGGCCAGCTTGTCGGAGAGCGCGATCCTGCCGGGGCCGACGTCCGCGAGCGAGCCGCTGCTGAACTCCAGGTCGGAGACCTGGCCGAGCCGCTGCGGGTCCGCGCCGGTGAACGAGGCGAACCTGCCCCCCGCGCGCAGGGTCGAGGAGGCGACGGGCGCGGCCTGCGCGACGCCCGGGACTTCGGCGACCTTCGCGGCGAGTGCGGGGTCGATGCCGCCGAAGGCGGCGTTGGACACCTTGTAGTCCGCGGTCAGGCCCCGCACCGCCGCGTCCTTGAGGGCGGCGTTCATGGAGTTGCCGGTCACGCTCAGGCCCGTGATCAGGGTGAGCCCGATCATCAGGGCGGAGGCGGTGGCGGCGGTGCGGCGCGGGTTGCGCAGCGCGTTCTCCCTGGCGAGCTTGCCACTGACGCCGAAGAGCCGGGTGGTGGCTGCCCCCGCGAGCCGGATCAGCGGCCGGGACAGCAGCGGTGCGATCACGATCATGCCGGTCAACGTGAGCACCGAGCCGAGTCCGGCGGCATAGAGGTTGCTGTCGGATCCGTTCTTCTGCGTGGAGACGTACAGCAGGGAAAGGACACCGGCGCCGGTGAGCAGCCCGCCGAGGCTGTTGCGGAGCGCCATGCCACGCTTGGGCGGCGCCTGGTCGACGGTGCTCAGCGCCTCCACCGGCGCGACCTTCGCGGCCTTGCGGGACGGCAGCCAGGCGGCGAGCACGGTGATGCCGACGCCGACCACCAGGGCCCGGATGAGTGTGTCCGCGGAGATGACCAGGGGGCCGTCCGGCAGGCTCAGGCCGCTCGCGTCGAGGAGCGGCCTGAGGGCGGTCGCGATACCGATGCCGATGGCGAATCCGGCCGCGGTGGCAGCGAGTCCGAGGAGCGCGGCCTCGATGAGGATCGCGCGGACGACCTGGCGCCGCAGGGCCCCGATGGCGCGCAGCAGCGCGGTCTCACGGCTTCGCTGGGCGATCAGCATGGTGAAGGTGTTGGCGATGATGAAGGCGCCGACGAACAGCGAGATCGCGGCGAAGCCGAGGAGCATCCGGGTGAGCTCCTTGGTGTCCTCGGCGATCCGCTCCGCCTGCTCGCGCGCGAGCTGGGCTCCGCTGGTGACCGTGATGCCCTTGGCGGGCAGCAGCTCGCGGATCGTGTCGGCGAGCTCCTGGTTGTCGGTGCCGGGTGCGGAGCCGACGGCCAGTTCGTCGAACCGGCCCGGCTGCAGGAAGAGCTGCTGTGCGGTCCTGGTGTCGAAGAGCGCGAGGCTGCCGCCCGCCCTCACCCGCGGGTCGTCGGTGTCGACGGTGCCGACCAGCTTCTTGGTGAGGGTGGGGCCGTCGGTGGCGAAGCGGACGGAGTCACCGACGGCGTAGCCGGCCTTCTCGGCGGTACGGCGGTCCAGAGCGATCTCCTCACCGGTGGTGGGGCCGTGTCCGGCGCTGACGGGGAAGCGGCTGTCCCGGTCGCTGTTCGGCGTGTCCGGTGAGTAGTTGGTGGCCAGGTTCTGCCAGTTGCTGTCGGCGTTCAGCGGTCGGCCGTCCTTGGCGGCCAGGGTGGCGGTGCCGTTGACGATGGGGCGCACGGACGTGACGCCGGGCACGGCGCGGACCTTCCCGGCGAGATCACCGGTGAGCGCCGTGGACACACCGTCGTCCGCCTCGCTGTCGGAGTTCCGCTGGGACTCGGCCTGTACGGACACGGCGACGTCCTTGAGGCTCTTGGCGGAGGCGCCGCGAAGGGCCTCGGTGACGGTGTCGCCGAAGACGAGCGTGCCGGAGACGAAGGCGACGCCGAGCATGATCGCGAGGGCGGTCATGGCCAATCGGGCTTTGTGCGCGAAGACGTTGCGCAGGGCTGTACGCAGCATGGTGGTGGTCCCGGTTCTGGGGTGCGTGGCGGAAGTCCGGTCGGGGAGCGGGCGAGCGGGGTCAGCTCGTGCGGGCCCTGGCGTCGAAGCGCCTCATCCGGTCCAGGACGCCCTCGGCGGTCGGTGCGAGCAACTCGTCGGTGAGCCGGCCGTCGGCGAGGAAGACCACGCGGTCGGCGTAGGCGGCGGCCGCCGGGTCGTGGGTGACCATCACGACGGTCTGGCCCAACTCCCTTACGGATTCCCGCAGGAAGCCCAGGATCTCGGAGCCGGCGCGGGAGTCCAGGTTGCCGGTCGGCTCGTCCGCGAAGATGATCTCCGGCCGGGACGCGAGGGCGCGCGCCACGGCGACACGCTGCTGCTGGCCGCCGGACAGCTGGGCGGGGCGGTGGTTCAGCCGTCCGGAGAGGCCGACGGTCGCCACGACCGTGTCCAGCCACTGCCGGTCCGGCCTGCGGCCCGCGATGTCCATCGGCAGCGTGATGTTCTCCAGCGCCGTCAGCGTGGGCAGCAGGTTGAACGCCTGGAAGACGAAACCGACGCTTTCCCGGCGCAGCCGGGTGAGCTGTCGGTCGTTCAGACTGGACAACTCGGTGTCGCCGATCTGCGCGGAGCCTTCGGAGACCGAGTCGAGACCCGCCATGCAGTGCATCAGGGTCGACTTGCCGGAGCCGGACGGCCCCATGATCGCGGTGAACCGGCCACGTCCGAACTCCACCGAGACCGCGTCCAGAGCGACCACCCGGGTCTCGCCCTGGCCGTAGAACTTGCTCAGCCCGGTGGCCCGGGCGGCGGCGGAGCCGGTGGAGGAGTGGGCGGGCACGGGGGCGGCTGCCTGCATTGACATGTCAGCTCCGGGAGTACGGGGAGGAGGATGTGCGGCTGCCTCTCATCCTCGATGTGCCGTACTGCCGAACCGTCGGCCTCAGGGCGTGAATGAGGCGTCTGTCAAAGGTCCGGCGCGAGGTCGCGCGTAGTCCTCGGGGCGGACGGCCGTCTCTGTCCTACGGCAGAGACGGTGTGCGGGGCCGCTGCTCAGGACAGCAGCCCCGTCCGGTAGGCGAGGACCGCCGCCTGGACCCGGCTGTCCGTGCCCGTCTTCACCAGCACGGCGCTGACGTGGGTCTTCACCGTGCCCACGCCGATGCCCAGATGACGGCCGATCTCCGCGTTGGCCAGGCCCCGGCCCAGCAGGGTCAGGACGTCGCGCTCCCGGCCGGTGAGCGCTGCCAGGCGCTGTTCGGGGACGGATTCGGCGGCCGGTGCTGACGCCCCTTCGGGTCCCGGCGCGCCGGCACCGGCAGCGCCGTCGAGCATGCGCTCGATGACGGTGCGGGTGACCTTGGGTGAGAGCACCGCGTCGCCCGTAGAGGCGGCCCGTACCGCGCTGATCAGCTCGTGCGGGCCCTCGTCCTTGAGGAGGAAGCCGGTGGCGCCGGAGCGCAGCGCGCGCGTGACGTTCTGCTCGTCGCCGAAGGTGGTGAGCATGACGACCTGCGGCCGGGGGCTGAGGGCGAGGAGCCGCTCGATCGTGGCGAGCCCGTCGAGCACGGGCATCCGGATGTCGATCAGGGCCACGTCGGGACGGGTCTCGGCGGCGACCCGCACGGCCTCCTCACCGTTCGTCGCCTCGCCGACCACCTCGATGCCCTCGGCATGGCGCAGGATCAGCCGGACGCCGTGCCGGATCAGCTCCTCGTCGTCGGCGAGCAGGACCCGGATCGGGCGGTGGTCGGAAGCGGGGAACTCGGTCATGGGGACTCCCACGGTGGCGTGCGCGACACCACCGGTACGGTGAAGCGGTCGATCGTGGCCAAGGTATCGCCACGGAAGCAGAACCGGGTGATCCTGAGGTGATCGGGGTCCTTCTCGGCGCCCGCGGCAGCGGCGTCCCCGGGGCCGGCGCCCTCGGCCGGCGGCGTGGAGTCCTCGAACTGAAACGTCGAGTACATGCAGCTCGTCACGGACTTCGGATGGGCCGGCTCCCGACCCGTCGCCGCCGCGCGCGCCGATGTGCTGTCCCCGTACAGGGCCTCCTCCACCATCTTGCGGGACATCCCGATCCGGGGCTGCTCGGGTTTGCGGGGGGCGGGGTCCGGGAACCCCTGGGCGACCAGGAAGAAGCCGCACATCATCATCACGCCCACGCCGATGAGGCCGAGGAGCCCGCTGAGGGCACTCACGACACGGCGTTGGACACCGGCGGGTGAGTCGTCGGAGCGCGGCTCGGACGGCGATTCACGCGGCGGGGCGCCCACGGCGGCCAGGCTCGCTCCCGGGTCCGGCTGCGCCGGGATCCGTGCCGTCACCGCGAAACCACCGGCCGGCGTCGGGCCCGCCTCCAGGGTGCCGCCGAGCAGTGCCACCCGTTCCCGCAGCCCGACGAGGCCACGCCCCGAGCCCAGGCCGGTCGCCGCTTCCGGGGCCACGGGCGGCAGTCCGTTGCGTACGAGCACCTCCACACGGCTGTCGGTGTGCGTGACCACCACGGTGACACGGGCTCCGGCGGCGTACCGGTGCACGTTGGTCAGCGACTCGCGCACCACCCGGTGCACCGCACGCCGCACCTGGGCCGCGCGGTCGGTCAGGTCGGGGCCGTCCCAGGTGAGATCGACGGGTATGCCGCCGCCGCGCGACTCCTCGGCCAGCGCCTCGACGTCGGATCGGGTGCCCGTGCTGCCGGTCAGGGCGTCGGTCCCGGTGTCCCGCCCCAACGGGCCCAGGACGCCGAGCACTTCACGCAGCTCGCGCATCGCGTCCCCGGTGGCCCGGCGCACCAGGACCGCCTCGTCGCGCAGTTCGGGCGACTCCTTCTGCAGTGCCATCTCCAGGCCGCCCGCGTGCAGCGAGATCAGGCTGAGCCGGTGGCCGACCAGGTCGTGCATCTCGGCGGCGATCCGGGACCGCTCATGCATCTTGGACTCGCTGTCCGCGAGCCGGCGGGCCGCCTCCGCGGCGTCGGCACGATCCCGGAGCGCCCGCAGCAGCCGCACCTCCTGTCCGCCCGACATTCCGAGCAGTCCCGGCACCACCAGCGTGGTGGCGGCGAGTACGGCGCCGAGCGCGAACCCGAACGGGTGGCTGCCGAGCCCGAGGCCCGGGGCGAAGGCGGCACAGGCCAGCGTCGACAGAACGGTCGGTGCCAGCAGCACGGCGCTCCGGCGCCGGGGGACCACCAGGTGCTTGGCCGTGGTGTACGCGGTCATGGCGGCCGGCAACCCGGCGGCGGGCAGCAGGCCAAGGACGGCGGAGATGCCCAGCAGGCTGATGACGGGGAAGCGGCGGCGGACGGCGAGCAGGGCGAGGGCGACGGCACCGAGGAGGAGCTGGACCTCTCCGGACGGGCCCCGGCCCCGTAGGACCTCCTGGGTGAGGAGCATCAGCCACGCGCCGCCGGTCACTTCCGCGAGCGCGCGCCACAGCCCCCGGCCCTGTTCGCCAGGGGCCGTGAACGGATTTCGGGAGGTGGGGGCCATCGGCCAATTGTCGGCGGCCGTGGTGCGTGTCTGCATACGACCTGGGGATGAGGTACTGCTCTGTCGAAAGCCAGAGGCGTGGGTCAGGCGTCAGCCTGGTCGCCGTGCTTCCTGCTTCCTGCTTCCTGCGATCGGCGATCAGCCCTTGACTCCACGACCACAGCCCAGGGCGAAAGGGTCCCAGCCCTCGGCGGTCAGCAGGAGGGCGACGTCCTGGAGCGGCTGCGGCTCGTCGAGCACGACCTGCAGGATCTCCCCCGCCGGGGACAGCCCGTCGGAGCGGTCGAGTACGCGGCGCCCGGGGATCGGCCCGCAGCGGCCGGCCCCCGCGTCCGGCAGGTCGGGGGCGAGCCCGCCGAAACGGTCCAGCAGAGCGAAGACGGCCTCGGTCGTGTCCGGGACGTGCCGGGCCGTCTCCTCCTCGGTGGCCTCGGGGTTGAGCTCCCGAAACGCCGCGCGGGCCGCGGCCAGGAAGCGCTCGGGGTCGACCACCACCACGTCCCTGCGGATCCGGAGGCTGATCGTCATCCCCGCCCGGGGGAGCCGGGGTTCGTCCGCCCCGCGCGGGCCCGTCAACGTGACTTCCCCGAGCCGGCTTCCGGCGCGTACTCCCGGACGGCCGCCAGCAGTTGGCGGACCGACGGGTTCACCATCGGGCGACCGGCCACGGTGACCGTCGGCACGGTCTCGTTGCCGTCCGCGACCGAGCGCACGAAGGCGGCGGCGTCCGGGTCCTTCCAGATGTTCACCATGGTGAACCGCCGGCTGTAGCGCAGGCGGGTGAAGAGCAGCCCCAGGCGCAGGTTCATGCAGTAGGTGCACAGCGGGCGCCAGTAGAGGACAACGGCGTCGCCCGTCACTGGAACCGCCATTCCTGGGCCGCGTTGCCGGGGGTGCAGGTGACCATGGTGACCGCGTTCCCCACGCCGTTGTCGGTCATGCAGCTCTGGTTCTGGTAGTCGGCCAGGGTGTAGGAGCCCTGGGCCGAGCCGTTGCGCACCGTCCAGTTCGTCAGGAAGCTGAAACCGCCGCTCAGGGTGACCTTGCCGTCCATGGTCTGGACGAGCTGCGGACCGCCGCTGTTGCAGGCGTTGAACAGGATCCAGGAGCCGGGGTTGGTCGCCCGCACCCAGCCGTACTGGGACGCGCCGCCCACCACGATCGGGTTGTCGCCGCTCAGGTCGTCGTGGGCCATCCCGATGGGGTGACCGTCCTTGACGCTGATGATGGTGCTCCAGGAGGTACCGCCGCAGGACGGGGGCCGGGCGGGGGTCTGCGGGGCCGGCGGGTTGCCGCCGCCCGAGGGCGGTCCGCCGCCGGACGGGGAGCCACCCCCGGCCGGGGAGCCACCGGCCGCGTTCTGGGCCGGGGGCTGCGGGTTGGAGTTGGCGGGCTGGTTGGCCGTGCCGCCGGCTCCGGCACCGGTGCCGGGCGGGTTGGCCTGACCGCCGGAGGCCCCGCCTGCGGACCCGCCGCCCGCCGCGTTGCCCCCGGCCGCCGCGCCCGCGCCGGCACCGGTGCCAGTGCCGGTGCCGGTGCCCGAACCCCGGCCCGCCGAGGCGCCGTTGCCGCCCTGCGCGGATCCCGGGACGGTGCCCGGTGCGGGTGCGCCCGGCTGGTTCGGGGCGCCCGTCTGCTGGTCGGCGGCCGGGACCTGGGTGGCGGCCGGGGTGTCGGTCGGTACGGGCGTGGCGGGCGGCGTCGTGGCCGAGGCCGACGGGGTGCCCGGGGCCGCCGGGGCCGTCACGACGACGGTCGTCTGGGCGGCGGGCGGCACGGCCGCGTCCGAGTGGTCGGGCGTCCGGTCCACGAGCAGGACGGTCGCCGTCCCCATCGAGATAACCAGGGGGACGATCACCGGTACCAGCAGCGTGCGCCGCGATCGGCGCTTGCCCGGCTCGGTCGCCGCCTGCGGCTCCACCTTCGCGACCTCGTCCGGCCCGGGCCGGTCGGCCACGTCCGCGACCGGCACCGACGCACCCGGCTTCTCCTCCCCGGCGCTCCCGGCTCCGCCACCCGCCGCCCCGCCTGCGACCACCGCTGGGCCGGGCGCTCCCCCGGCCCCCGCCCTGAGGTCGACCGTCCCGCTGTCGGCCGGTGTGCCGGCCGCGCCCGCCACGCCCGCCGCACCCGCCGAGCCGATCGCCGCCCGGGCCGCGGCCGCCATCTCGGCGGCGTCGGCGTACCGGTCCTCGGGCTTCTTGGCCAGCGCCTTCGCGACCAGCTCGCGGACCGCCGCCGGGAACGTCCCCGGCAGCTCCGGCACCGGCTGGCGGACGTGCTTGAGCGCGACCTCCAACACTCCCTCGCCGACGAACGGCGGCGTCCCGGTGAGCAGTTCGTAGCAGACCACGCCGATCGAGTAGAGGTCCGAGGCCGGTCCGGTGCCCGCGCCCTCGGCCTGCTCGGGGGCCATGTAGAGCGCGGTGCCGACGATCGCGTGCGAGGCGGTGATCTTGGTACTGGCGATCGCCCGGGCGATGCCGAAGTCGGTGATGACCATCCGGCCGTCGGAACGCACCATCAGGTTGGACGGTTTGAGGTCCCGGTGCACGATCTCCCGCCGGTGCGCGGCGTGCAGGCCGTCCAGGGCGGCGGCGACCAGGTCGAGGGCGCGCTCGGGGGGCATCGGCCCCTCCGCGGCGAGGACCCGGTCCAGCGGCCGGCCGTCGACCAGCTCCATGACGATGTAGGCGCAGCGCTCCCCGTCGTCGCCGCCGGCCTCGCCGCCCTTGTCGCTCGCGTCCCCTTCGCCGGCGTCGCCGCTGCCGCCGCTCTCGCCGTAGTCGTGGACGTCCACGACGGCGGGGTGGTCGATCGCGGCGACCAGTTGGGCCTCCCGCCGGAAGCGCTGGATGAAGGTGTCGTCCTCGAACAGCGCCGAGTGCAGGATCTTGACGGCGACCGATCGCGCCAGCACCGCGTCGTCCGCGCGCCAGACGGTGCCCATCCCCCCGCCGCCGATCCGCTCGACCAGCGTGTACCGCCCGCCGAGCACGGCACCCGGACCCCCCATACTCCCGCCCCCATGTGTCATGACCCTCCCCAGCGGGCCGTTCGGCCCCCAGTGTGCCAGAGGGGGCCGACGGCTCAGCAGGCGCTGTCCGGCCAGGGGTTGGGTGCCCGTGCGGTCAGGCCTCCCGGGCCTGCCGGGCGTGCTCGACGACCTCCAGGACGGCGGCGGCGACGGCCCCCGGCTGGTCGGCGTGGATGGCGTGGCCGGCGCCGTGCACCACGATGTGCGAACCCCTGACGGCCCCGGCGGCGATGCGCGACTGCAGGACGGTCCAGCGGGCGCGCATCGCTCCGGGCAGCCCGTCGGTCGCGCTCAGCACCGTCACCGGCACCTCGGGCAGCCGCGCGCCGCGGCGCCGCCGCCGGATCTCGGAGACCGCGAGGGTCGACAGCCGGTTCTCGTCGAGGACGGTCCGCCGCTGGTGGCGGTGGGCGCCGACGGCCGCCTCTGCCCTCGCGAGGAGTCCCCCGGCATCACGTGCGGCGGGTGCCACTGCCGCCCGGACCTGCCACAACCGCAACAGGACGGCCTCGGCGACGCGGATGGCCGGTGGCTGGAACTCCTCGTGCGCCGGATCCACCAGGACCAGGCCGGCCACCAGTTCCGGCCGCTTCCAGGCGAGGAGCTGGGCCAGCTGGCCGCCCCAGCTGTGCCCGACCAGGACGGTCGGTCCGGCGTCGAGGTGCTCCACCAGGGCGGCCAGGTCCCCGATCGGGGACTCCAGCGACGGGCCGGTGGCGCCGTCGGGGTCGCTGGCGCCGAGCCCGGCCCGGTCGTACGCCACGATCCGGCCGTGCGCGGCCAGTTCGGGCAGTACCGGCGCCCAGGTCAGCGACGAGGTGCCGTTGCCCGCGACCAGGACCACCGGCGGGCCGCCGTGCCCCGCCTCCACCCAGCGCAACACCCGTCCACCACGGTCGAGTTCGCCCTGCCTAACGCCGTCTGGGACGTGCTCGGCCAGCGCCTGCGCGATGGCGTCCCGCACCTCCCGCATGCCCCGGGCACCCCGGGCACCCCGGGCGCCCCGGGCACCCCGGGCGCCCCGGGCGCCCCGTAGTTCCCGCACGTACTGCTTGGTCTGCATGTTCGATTCCCCCTTGGATCCGCCCGCGTGGTCCCGGCCTGCGGCGCCGGGTGACGCGGGTCCACACTCACCGCCGCTACGAGTCCTGGGCGTCTCCCCGACGCCCTGGTGGGCCGGTCGTCGACCGGCCCGGACTCGCCGTCAGGCACCAGACCCTGGCCGCCCGGCGACACGGCAATCCGAATACTTCGTGTCCGTCACGTCACCGAAGGGCGAAGAGCAGGCGCTGTCGACCGTCCCGCCAACTCTGCCGCCCCGGGCCCGGATCGGACTCCCTACGCTCCGTCCGTATGCGCCTCCCCCACCCCAGGTCGACCGAGTATGCCCCCCGACCGGCCCCGACCGGTCCCCGACCGGCCCCCGACCGGCCCCCGACCGGCTCAGGCCGGCAGGGTCCGCTTGAACAGGTCGAGCAGCGCCTCCCAGTGCCGCTCGTCGGCGGCCGCGACGTAGCGGGTGGTGTCGGCCTGGGTGTAGCCGTGCGTGGCACCCGGGTAGACCTCCGCCCGGTGGCGGACTCCGGCGGCGGTGAGGGCCTCGGCGAGCCGGTCGATCTGCTCGGGAGGCAGGGACGGGTCCTGGTCGGCGTGGCCGAAGTACAGCTCGGCGGTGATCCGGCCGGCCCCCAGGTGCGGGCTGTCCGGCGCCTCGGTGGCGAGGTTGCCGCCGTGGAAGCCGGCCACGGCCGCGACCCGGTCCGGGTGACTGGCGGCCGTCCGCAGGGCGAGCAGGGCGCCGCGGCAGTAGCCGGTGAGACCGACCGGGCCGTTCTCGACCAGCGGGGACTCGGCGAGCCAGCGCAGGTAGGCGTCCGCGTCGCGGGTGGTCACCTCGGGGGTGAGGGTGGTGAGCAGCGGGACCAGCCGATCGAATATCGTCGGGTCGTTGTCCGGGTCGATGAGCTGCGGCAGCTCCACGACCGGCGCGCGGCCGTGCCGGTAGTAGGCGTTGGGGAGCAGCACGGTGTACCCGGCCTGGGCGAGCCGGTCGGCCTTCTCCTGCAGGTGGGGCCGGACCCCGAAGGCGTCCATGTAGAGGAGGACACCGGGGTGTGCCCGTCCGTCGTCGGGGTGGGTGAGGTAGGCGTCGGCGATGCCGTCCGCCGTCGGGATGTCCACGGTGGTTCCGCGCACGGTCATGGTGAGGGTTCTCCTTCGGTCCGCGCGGCAGGGTAACGGGTGCACGCCGCCTTCGGCGCGGCATTTTCCGGGAACGCCGCCACGGCCCCGCGGCGTTGGGTGTGCATGGGAGTGATCGTGGGGGTGGCGTCGGCGGTGGCGGCAGTGCTCGGGCTGGTGCTGCTGGCGGTGTGGCAGATCCAGGGCGAGTCGTCGGGGCGTCGGCGGCCGGACGGCGGGTCCACCGGGGTGGGCCTGGGCGGCGGCCTGGAGGAGCTGCACGCACTGTTCAGCCCGGGCAAGCAGGTGCAGATCGAGCAGCGCCGGGAGCAGTTGACGCTGCGGGACGACGCGCAGGCCGGGGCACCGCCACACTTCGGCGTGGACCTGGACCGGGGCGTGGCGGTGCTGCGCGGCGGCGGCGGGACGGCCGGGCCCGACCGGGAGCGGGAGAGCGCTCAGGCCCCCCAGCCACGGGAGCAGAGCACCAGCCGGTAGCCGTCCGGGTCGGATATCGTCACGCCGAACTCCTCCCAGTACGGGTTGTGGGCCCGGACCCGGGTGCCGCCTGCGGCCTCCAGGCGGGCGACCAAGGCCTCGTCCACGGGCGCGCCGAGGTAGACGACGAACAGGTCGTCGACCGTCGGGGTGGGCTTCAGCGGCTTCTCCGGGTCGTGGGTGAGCTCGAAGTGCCAGGCGCCGCCGGGCGGGCCGACCATGAGCAGGTCGTGCTCGCCGGACACCCGCTCGGTGGTGCGCCAGAGCACGTCCAGGCCGAGGCCGCCGACGTAGAAGCGCTCGGCCGCCGCGAGGTCGTGCGAGGGGCGGGCGATCCTGACCCGCGTCGTCGAATCGATCATGGCGCGACCCTAGCGGAGGCCACTGACACTGATACTGCCGACCGGTTCCCGGTGGTCGCGGCTCTGCCGCTGACCGACAACCGACCGTCCCGTGCGATCCGCGAGCGGACGCCGCCTCAGAACCGGCGCAGCCGCTCCTCGTCGCCGGTGCGCGGGCAGGTCAGACAGGCGACGGCCTCGGGCTTGACGGCGTAGTAGAGGCAGCAGCCGAGCCGGGTACGGGTGTGGTGGCCGCGCCCGTCGGGGGTGTGCAGGCGGCGGAAGTCGGCGGCCCCGGGCAACGGGAGGGTGCCGCCGGGCAGGAGCGCCTCGGCGGCGGCGACCGCGGCGTCCTCCTCGCCGAGCATCCGGCCGAGGTACCAGACGGCGGAGGCGAGGTCGTCCGTCACCATGCCCCAGAGCGCGCGGTCCCGGCGCCGGCTGGGGGCGGCGAACGCGGCGAGCACCGGTTCGACGTGGGTGACGACGGCGGCCCGCAGTTCGTCGTCGCCGGGGAGGCTGACGTGGCCGCGCGGGCGCAGCGCGAGGTCCCCGGTGGGGGCGTGCAGCCAGAGGTCGGCGGGGTCGATGACGGGGACTTTCCGGGCGAGGTACCAGGGCCCGGCGATGAGCAGGCCGGCCGACCAGACGTAGTGGTGCAGCAGTCGGGAGGCGGTGACGTGCGGGCGGGAGGCGCGACCGTGTTCGGCGGCGATGCGCTCCTCCTCGCCGGCCAGGGCGGCGGCCAGCGCCCGTTCGTCGGTGGCGAGTTCGGCCCCTGAGTACCAGCCGTCGGCGGCACGGGGGTCGGGTTCGGCGGCGTCGAGCAGGCGCAGCTTCAGCACCGGGCAGAGCGCCCGCAGGCGCCGGTAGTCGCCCGGCAGGGTGGACGTCGGCGCGACGGGCAGGGGTGTTCCGGGGATCATCGGCGCTCCGTAGATCGACTCCGCATGATCGAATAAGGTGAGGCTCACCTTACAATGCCTCAAGGGGTGCGTCACCCGGGGTCGAACCGGGGCAAGGTTCCGACATTCGGGGCAACCGGCTCGACATTGACGAACTTAGGGAAACCTAACCTAAGATGTCGACCGTGTTGAGAACCGACCCGCCGGCCACCACAGCCCCGGCGACACCTCGATCCTCGGCGCTCCGGCGGCCCCTGCTGCTGGTCGCCGGTGCGGGCGCGCTCGTGTTGTGTGCCGCGCTGAGCCTCGCGCTCGGCTCCCGATCCATCCCGCTGTCCACCGTGGCCGACGCGCTCACCGGGGCCGCCCACGGCGGCGACGCCGACGTGGTGACGGGCCTTCGCGTGCCGCGGACGGTGATCGGACTGGCCGTCGGGGCCGCGCTCGGCGTCGCCGGGGCGGTCGCCCAGGGCGTCACCCGCAACCCGCTGGCCTCCCCGGTCACCCTCGGCGTCAACGCCGGCGCGAGCCTCGCCGTGGTCGCCGCGATCTACGCGCTGGACCTCGGCCGGCCCGTCCAGTACGTCTGGTTCGCCTTCGCCGGGGCGGCCGTCGCCGCGGTCGCCGCGTACGCGATGTCCCGGCGCGGCGGCGACCTCGACCCGGTCCGGCTCGCGCTCGGCGGCACCGTGCTCACCGTGGTGCTCACCTCGTGGACCTCCGCGCTCATGCTGGCCAGTCACCGCACCCTGGACGAGGCCCGGTTCTGGCTGGCCGGCTCGATCGGCGGGCGGCAGCTGGACACCCTCACCCCCGTGCTGCCGTTCCTGGCGCTCGGCTTGCTGGGCGCGTTCGCGATCTCGCCCGCCCTCAACGCGCTGGCCCTCGGCGACGAGGCCGCCCAGTCGCTCGGCGTGCCGGTGGCCCGGATCCGGCTGGCCGGCGGGCTGGCCGTGGTCCTGCTCGCGGGCAGCGCGGTCGCCGTCGCCGGGCCGGTGGCGTTCATCGGACTGGCCGCGCCGCACCTGGTCCGCCCGCTGTTCGGCAACGACCACCGCTGGCTGCTGCCCGGCTGCCTGATCGCCGGTCCGCTGCTGCTGCTCGCCGCCGACGTGCTCGGACGGCTCGTGGTGCGCCCCTCCGAGATCGAGGTCGGCATCGTGACCGCCTTCCTCGGCGCGCCGCTGCTCGCGGTCCTGGCCCGGAAGGTGGCCCGGTGACCGCGCTCGCCGTGCCCGTCGGCACCCTCACCCGCCGCCGGGCCCGCACCGCCGCGTGGTCGGCACTGGCCGCCGCCCTCCTGGTGGTCCTGACCGCGGTCGCGCTCGGCACCGGGCAGGTGAGCCTGTCCGGGTGGGACGCGCTGCGTGCCCTCGTCGGACAGGGCGATCCCGGAAACGTCCTGGTGGTACAGCAGTTCCGGGCGCCCCGGGTGGTGTCGGCGCTGATCGCCGGGGCCGCGCTGGCGATGGCCGGCTCGATGCTCCAGCGGCTCTTCCGCAACCCGCTGGCCTCCCCCGACACCATCGGCGTCACCGGCGGCGCGTCCTTCGGCGCGGTGCTGATGCTCGCCACCGGCGCCTCCCAGCAGCTGATCCCGCTGGCCGCGCTCGGCGGCGGACTGCTGGCGGCGCTGCTGCTCGGCGGCCTCGCCTGGCGCTCGAAGATGGCCGTCACCCGGCTGGTGCTGGTCGGTCTGGCGGTACAGCAGGGCCTCGCCGCCGCCGTGAACCTGATGATCGTACGGTTTCCGGCCGAGCTGGCCGCCTCCGCGATGCAGTGGACCACCGGCTCGTTGTACGGCCGCAACTGGACCGAGGTGTGGATCGGCGGCACCGCCATCGCGCTGACCGCCCTCGCCGTGCTGCTCTGCCAGCGGCGGGTCGCGGTCCTCGACCTCGGCGACGACTCGGCCGGCGGCCTCGGCCTCAACCCCGGCCGGGACCGGCTGCGGCTGCTGCTGCTCGGCATCACCCTCGCCTCGCTGGCCGCCGCCCTCACCGGCCCGGTCGCGTTCGTCGCGCTCGCCGTGCCGCACCTGGTCCGGCTGCTCGCCGGACCGCCCACCCTCGGCACGCTCGGACTCACCGCGCTCACCGGCGCCGTCCTGCTGCTGTCCGCCGACCTCCTCGTACTCCATGTGATCCCCGTCCACGGCCTGCCGGTCGGTGCCGTCACCGCCACGCTCGGCGCGCCCTGGCTCCTGGCGCTGATGATCCGCCAGGGCCGGCCTCCTCAGAGGAGCACCTGATGACGTCCACGACGACGACCGTCGAGTCCGTCACCACCGCCAACCGGCTCGCCGCCCACGGCCTCGACCTGCGCTACGGCGACCGGACGATCGTCGACGGGCTCGACCTCGAACTGCCCGGCGGCGCCGTCACCGCCATCGTCGGGCCCAACGCCTGCGGCAAGTCGACGCTGCTGCGCGGACTGGTCCGACTGCTCGACCCGGCCGCCGGCACCGTCACCCTGGACGGCTCCGACGTCCACCGGATGCCCGCCCGGGCGCTCGCCAAGCGGATGGGCCTGCTGCCGCAACAGCCGGTCACCCCCGAGGCGATCACCGTCGAGGCGCTGGTACGGCTCGGCCGGTACCCGCACCAACGGATGCTCAGCCCGTGGTCCAAGACCGACCAGGCGGCCGTCGAGGAGGCGCTCGCCCGGACCGGCACCGCCGAACTGCGCGACCAGCAGGTCGACCGGCTCTCCGGCGGGCAGCGCCAGCGGGCCTGGATCGCGCTCGCGCTCGCCCAGGACACCGAACTGCTGCTGCTCGACGAGCCGACCACCTTCCTCGACCTGCGCCACCAGCTCGACGTCCTCGACCTGGTCGCCGACCTGCACGCCGAGGCCGGGCGCACCGTCGTCATGGTGCTGCACGACCTCGGGCAGGCAGCCCGGTACGCCGACCACCTGGTGGTGCTCAAGGACGGGCGGCTCGCCGCCGCCGGGCCGCCCACGGAGGTCCTCACCGCCGAGTTGGTCGAGGCCGTGTTCCAGGTGCCGTGCCGGGTGGTGCCCGACCCGGAGACCGGCACGCCGCTGGTCGTCCCCCGGTCGCGGACCCGGTCGCGTGCCACCGGCCGCTGACCAACCCCCTCCCCCGAATCCCCCTCCCTCGAATCCCCCGACGACCCGTTCGTCCCGATCCAAGGAACCCCATGAACCGCCGACTCCCCGTCGCCGTCCTCGCCGTCGCCCTCTCCACCACGCTGCTCGCCGCCTGCGGCAGCGACGGGGGCACCAAGCAGGGCGGGGACGCCGCCCAGTCCGGCGCCTCCGCGAGCACCGGCGCCTCCGCCGTCTTCCCGCGCAGCGTCACCCACGCCGCCGGGACGGCCCAGATCAAGGCCCAGCCCAAGCGCGTCGTGGTGCTGGACAGCGGCGAGCTCGACGACGTCACGTTGCTCGGCATCACGCCGGTCGGCGCGGTGTCGCCGCACATGAAGACCGAGGGCGGGTTCCCGAACTACCTCAAGGACAAGATCAAGGACACCAAGGACGTCGGCCCGATGAACGAGCCGAACCTGGAGCTGATCGCCTCCCTCAAGCCGGACCTGATCCTCTCCTCCAAGGTCCGCCACGCCAAGGTCTACGACCAGCTGAACGCGATCGCGCCGACCGTGCTCGCCGAGACCACCGGGTTCCCGTGGAAGGAGAACCTCGCCCTCTACGCGCAGGCGCTCGGCAAGGAGGACGAGGCGAAGAAGGCGCTCGCCGACTACCAGGCGCGGGCCGCCAAGCTCGGCGAGGAGATCAAGGCGAAGAACGGCGGCACCATGCCGACCGCCTCGGTGGTCCGCTTCGTGGCCGGACCGACCCGCCTCTACGCCAAGGCCTCCTACAGCGGTGTGGTGCTCAAGGACGTCGGCCTGGCCCGCCCGGCCGCCCAGGACGTCGACAAGAACATCATCGAGGTGAGTGCCGAGCAGGTGAACCAGGCCGACGCCGACCTGGTGTTCGTCACCACCGCCGACGACCCGTCCAAGACCAAGGAGAGCGAGGTCCAGCAGACCCCGGTCTGGCAGAGCCTGAACGCGGTCAAGAACGGCAAGGTCTTCACCGTCCCGGACGAGACCTGGATGTCCGGCATCGGTGTCCAGGCCGCCGACGCCATGCTCGGTGACATCGCCAAGGCCGCGGGCGTGGACGCGCCCAAGTAGCCGCTGACAGCTGACGGCGGGCGGGTGCGACGGCGAACAGATGTCAGCGAACAGATAACAGATAACAGATTTCGAAATCTGTTATCTGTCAGCTGTGATCCGTTCGCTGTTCGCACCGACCTTTCGCACCGACCCCTTCGCCCCGGTCCGTTCGCCGCGATCCCCCTTCACCGCGACCCGTCCGCCGTCACTCGCTCGCCACCACCTCAAGGACCACCAACCCATGCGGCTCTACCTGCTCGCCCTCAACCCCACCGACTCGGTCACCTCCGGCTTCCTGCCCGCCGCCGCCAGACTCGGGCTGGACGTCACCGTCCTGACCGACCACGCCGAGCCCCACCGGAAGGCCTACGCCGACCTCCCGTCCACCGCACCCGAGGTGCTGGAGTGCGACGTCCGGGACTTCCGCGCGGTGATCAGCCTGATCTCCCGGCACCACGCGCCCGCCGCGGTGTTCAGCAACAGCGACCACCTGCAGACCCAGACCGCCCTCGCCGCCGAGTACTTCGGCCTCCCGGCCAAGGACTGGAAGGCCGCGCTGCGGGCCAAGGACAAGGGCCAGCTGCGCCGCCACCTCGCCCTGACCGGCCAGGACGCCGTCTGGTCCGCCGAGTTGGCCCCCGGGCAGGACCCGGCCGAGCTGGACCCGCCCTTCCCGTGCGTGGTCAAGCCTCGCGAGGGGGTCGCCAGCGAGGACGTCACGCTGGTCGCCGACGCCGCCGAACTCGCCGCCCGCTGCCGGGAGATCCAGCACCGCCGGGCCGGCGCCACGCTCGTCGTCGAGGAGTTCCTGGCCGGCCAACTGTGCACCCTGGAGACGCTCGGCGACGGCCGCCGCCGGCACGTCCTCGGCGGCTTCCGCACCCGCCTCTCCCCGCCACCGGACTTCATCGAGGAGGTGCTGGAGTTCGTCCCCGCGCGCCCCGCCGCGGTGGTCGAGCAGGTGCTCGCCCAGCTCGACGCGCTCGGCGTCGGACTCGGCGCCTGCCACACCGAGTTCGTCGTCCAGCCGGACGGCCGCGCCCGGATCATCGAGGTCAACTACCGCGCCATCGGCGACCAGTGCGACCTGATGCTCGCCGAGATACTCGGCATCCCGCTCTTCGAGCACATCCTCGCGGCCCATCTCGGCCGCGAACTCCCCGGCGACCTCGGCACGCAGTGCGCCGCGACGCCCCGCCGGGCCCGCAACGAGGTGATCTGCGCCGACCGGGCCGGCGTCCTCACCGCCGCCCCCGGTCCGCACGACGAGGAGCGCGACGGCGTCCGGCTCGCCTACCGGCCGCTGCGCCCGCTCGGCGAACGGCACGAGCACTACCGCACCAACCGGGACTACCTGGGCGTGATGTGGGCCACCGGCACCGACCAGGGCGCCGTGGACGCCGCCGTCGCCCGGTTCCGCGCCGCCAACCGCTGGGAGATCACCCCGTGACCGCCGACGAGCAGCTCACCCTGCGGGTGCTCTCCGCCCTGCTGCGCGAGGACGTCCTCGGCCTGCGCACCCGCGGCGCCGTGAAGGACCGCGCCGACGGCCCCTGGTTCACCGTCGCGGACGCCGAACTCGCCCTGCCCGTCGCCGTCGAGGGCTTCCAGTGCGAGTACGCCGCCCGGCTGCCCCTGCTGGAGCTGGCCGGGCGCCGGCTCACCGGCCTGGACGCCATCGTGACGGCCCTGACCGACCTGGCCGAGGCCGAGGACCGGCCCGGCTGGGCCGCGTTCGCCGAGGAGTGCCGCCAGACCCTCGACACCATGGAGCTGCACGAGCGCGTGCGGCCCGAGGTGCACGCCCGGCTCACCGACCTGTACGGCGAGGACCCGGCCGACTGGACCGGCCTCGCCGCCGCCCTCGGCCACGACACCCTGGCCGCCTACCTCGACCACCCGGTCTACCCGACCGCACGCGGCCGGTCCGGCCTCACCGAGCCGCAACTGCGCGCCTACGCCCCCGAGTTCCACCCCGCTTTCGAACTGCGCTGGCTGGCCGTACCGGCCGGCGCCCTCACCACCCACGGCGAGCGCCCGCTCCCGAGCTGGTGGCCCACCCCGGCCTGGCTCGGCCTTGAGGCCGCCTGCCCCGGCGAGGGCTGGACCACCCTGCCCGTCCACCCGCTCACCGTCGGCGCCCCACTCGACGAGGCGCTGGAGGCGGCCGGCCTGGCCGGCCGCGCGGTGCTCGCCGAACGGCCGTACCTGACCGTCGTGCCGACGCTCTCCATGCGCACCGTCGCCGTCGCCGACGACCCCGCCTGCCACCTCAAACTCCCGCTCGCCACCGCCACCCTGGGCCGGCTCAACCGCCGCACCATCAAGCCCGGCACACTGCTCGACGGCGCCGCCGGCCAGCGCCTGATCGAGGCCGTGCTGGCCCGGGAGCCGCGCTTCGCCGACCGCGTCCTGCACGCCGACGAGCAGACCTGGGCGCACGCCGGGCACGAGCTGCTGGCCGTCCTGCTGCGCCGCTACCCGACCGGGCTGGAGCGGGCCGTCACCGCCCCGCTGGCCGCCCTGCTGGCCCCCGCGCCCGGCGGCCGCCTGCTGCTCGACCACCTCGCCGACCGATTCCACGACGGCGACCAACTCGCCTTCTACGACGCACTGCTGGAGCTTTTGCTGGACTGGCAGGCCACGCTGTTCGGGTACGGGATCGCGCTGGAATCGCACCAGCAGAACACCTCGCTGGTGCTCGACGCCAACGGGCTGCGCCTGCTCTACAAGGACGACGACGGCCCACGCGTGCACACCGCCCGGATGACCGCCGGCCTCGGCGAACTCGCCCTGGACCGCGCGGACTTCGACGACCCTCGGATCTTCGGCGACGACGACCGGGCGCTCACCGACCTGTTCACCACCATCACCGGCCACCTGTGCACCGCTTCCCTCGCCTTCGGCCTCGCCGACCACGGCCGCGCCGAACTCGACGAGGTGCTCGGCCTGTTGCGCAAGCGCCTGGCCGAGGCCGTGGACCGGATCGGTCCGGCCGGCGAACCGCTGCGGGCGAACCTCCTGGAGGCCGAACGCCTGCCGGTGAAGGCCATGGTCAGCGCCGGTACCCTGCTCAGCAAGCAGCGCTCGGGCGCCGCCGACATCAACAAGCACTACACCAGCGGCCCCAACTACCTGCTGGCGAACGGTATCGCCCGATGAGCACGGAGACCCTGCCGCAGCGGTCCAGCCGCGAGAGCGACGGCTCCGGCGGGCTCGGCCGCCGCCAGGTGCACGCCGTCGCGGCCTGCTACTTCGTCGCCTCCTTCGCCGCGCTGGGCCTGCCGCCGTACCTGACCGCGATCCTGCCCACGCTCGGCGACCCGCAGGCCCGGTGGGCCGGCGTGCTCTACATCGTCCCGACGGTGTTCAGCGCGCTCGGCGCACCGCTGTGGGGCCGGATGGCCGACCGCTTCGGCCGCAAGCGGCTGCTGCTGCGCGCCCAACTCGGTCTCACTGCCTCCTTCCTGCTGGCCGGGGCCGCCGGCAGCCTGCCCGCCTTCACCCTCGCGCTGGTCCTCCAGGGCTTCCTCGGCGGCACCTTCGCCGCCACCAACGGCTACCTCGCCGCCGCCCTCGACGGGCCCAGGCTGTCGCGCGCGCTCACCCTGATGCAGGGCAGTGCGCGGGCGGCCCTGGTCGCGGCACCGATCCTGGTCGGCGCGCTGTCCCCGTGGATCGACCCGCACCGCCAGTACCTGGTGATGGCCGTCCTCCCGCTCGCCGCCGCACTGCTCCTGTCGCGGCTGCCCGAGCCGGAGCGACCGGCGGCGGCGCCCGCGTCCGAGGGCCGCACCGAGCGGGCGCCGGGGGTCCCGCTACTGCCGCTCTACGTCTTCGAGTTCGTGTTCGTCTTCGCCACCGTCATCTCCTTCCCCTATCTCATCTCGCTCGCCGAGCAGCGGCTGCCCGGCGTCTCCGCCACCACCACCGGCGTCCTGTTCGCCCTGCCGCACCTGTGCTACCTGGTGTTCGCCGCGCGCACCCACACGCTGTTCCACGCCCGCCCGCACACCGGCATCGCACTCGGCTTCGGGTTCGTCGCGCTCGGCCTGGCCGGGCACGCCGTCGCGTACTCGCTGCCCGTCTTCGTCGCCGTCCGGCTGCTGCTCGGGGCCGGGCTCACGCTCGGCCTGGTCAGCCTCGCCGTGCTCGCCGCCGGAGCCGCCCAAGGACGCGCCCCCGGGCGGATGTTCGGCACCCTCGAACTCGTCTCCAAGGGCGGCGCCGTCGCCGCCGGCGCCGTCACCGCGCTGGCCAACGGTCGGTACGGCGCCGCCGCGCCCGTGGTGGCCGGCACCGCCGCCGCCCTGCTGGCCGCCGTCGCGGCCACCGCACTCTCCCTTCCGTCCCTCCGCAAGCGCTGGAGCCGCCGATGACCCGCGAGCCGATCACCCACGGCCCGATCACCGTCGAGTCGATCACCCCCGAGTCGATCACCCTCGACCGGATCGCCGACGAGCCGATCACCCACGAACTGCCCACCGCCGAAGAAGCAGTGGCCCACACCCTGCTGAACTGCCTGCTGCGCGAGGTCTCCGCCCCCGAACACCAGACCGCCGCGGCCGACGGCCGCCTGCTGCTGCGACTGCCCCGGCGCGGCACCCTGCTGCGGATCGCCCTGCGCCGCACCTCACTGCTCGGCGCGCACCGCTTCGCCGGCCCGGTCGAGATCGAACGAGACGGCGACTGGGTCGAGTTGGGCTGGCACGAGCTGGCCGAGCAGGTGCAGGACGAACTGGAGCTGCGCACCGGCACGGTGAACGAGGAGTTCCTGGGCCAGGTGGCCTCCAGCCACGACGGCCTCCGGCAGAGCATGGCCGGCCGCCCGCCCGCCGGAGCGGACCGCTACCTGGAGTCCGAGCAGGCCCTGCTGTTCGGCCACCGCTTCCATCCGGCGCCCAAGTCCCGCTCCGCCGCCCGGGGAGACTGGCGCCGGTACGCCCCGGAGTCCCGCGCCGCGTTCCCGCTGCGCCACCTCGCCGTCCGTGCCGAGCTGCTCGCCGAGCAGTCCCTGGACGAGAGCGCGACCGCCCTGCTGGACGGTCTGGGCGAGGTGCCGGACGGCTACCGGCTACTGCCCGCCCACCCGTGGCAGTACCAACTCATCGGCGACCACCCGCTGTTGCGCGATGCCCTGGCCCGTGGGGACGTCCTCGACCTGGGGCCGAGCGGCGAGGCGTTCACCGCCACCGCCTCGGTGCGCACGCTCCACGGAGCGGACGCCTTCCTCAAGTTCAGCCTCAACGTCCGCATCACCAACTGCCTGCGCAAGAACGCCGCGTACGAGCTCACCGGCGCCGTCGCGCTGACCCGACTGCTCGCCCCCGCGCTCGCCGACCTCGCCCGGCGCTTCCCCGATGCGGCGATGCTGCGCGAGCCGGCGTTCCGCACCCTGGCCCTGCCCGGCGACGGCGGCCGCCCCGACCAGGCGCTCTACGAGAGCTTCGGCCTGATCGTCCGCGAGGGTTTCGGCGGCGTGCTGCGGCCCGGCGTCACCCCACTGCTGGCCGCCGCCGTCGCCGACGAGCACCCGACCAGCTCCGCCCACATCTCCCGCCTGCTGGAAGGAAGTTCGGGCGCCTCGCGGGCCCTGGACTGGTGGCGCGCCTACCTGGGGCTACTCATCCCGCCCGTGCTCGCCGCCTACTTCGACCACGGCGTGGTGCTGGAACCGCACCTGCAGAACGTGCTCATCGGCGTCGACGCCACCGGGCACCCCACCCAGGTGCTCTTCCGTGACCTGGAGGGCACCAAGCTCGTCCCCCAGCACAACGCCGACATCCTGGCCGCCCTCCCGCCCGAGGTCGCCGGGCCGATGACGTACGACGCCGAGCGCGGCTGGGACCGGGTGATCTACTGCCTGCTGGTCAACCACGTCGCCGAACTGCTCGCCGCCCTGGCCGACCGCCACCCCGCACTGGAGGGCGCGCTGTGGCAAGCCGTCCGGGACACCCTGGAGACGTACGCGGCCGCCCACGGCCGTCCGCCCCGGCTGCGGGCGCTGCTCGCGGGCGTCCCGCTGCCGGCCAAGGCCAACCTGCTCACCCGCTGGGAGCGCAAGGCCGACCGCCAGGCCGGCTACGTCCGCCTGCCCTCGCCACTGGCCGGCTCCGTCCTCGCCGAGGCCGCCCGCACGCCCGTCCCCCTCTCCCTTGGGAGCGCCGCCCGATGACCGAGACCGTCCGCCGGCACATCGCCGCCCTCGCGCCGGACGCCCTGCCCGCCTACGTCTACGACCTGGCGGCGCTGCGCGCTCACGCCGCCGCCGTCCGGGCCGCGCTGCCCGAGCGGGTCGAGCTGTACTACGCCGCCAAGGCCAATCCCGAGGCGCCGGTGCTGGCCGCGCTGCGCGACGCGGTCGACGGCTACGAGGTATCCAGCGGTGGGGAGTTGGCGCACGTGCGAGCGGCCGTACCGGACGCGCCGCTGGCCTTCGGTGGACCGGGCAAGACACCGGCCGAGATCGCCGCCGCCGTGGACGCCGGGGTGCACCGCTGGCACGTCGAGAGCGAGCAGGAACTTCACCGGCTCGACGCCGTCCTCACGGACCGGCCGGGCACGGTCGTCGACGTACTGCTGCGGGTCAACCTGCCGGTCGCCACCGGCGCGCTCGACGCGGTGGCGCTCGCGATGGGCGGACGGCCGACGCCGTTCGGGCTCGACCCGGACCGCGCCGAGGAGTGCGTCCGCCTGCTCACCGGCGACGGCTCCGACCCCGGCCCGCTCGGACGGCGGCTGCGCCTGCGCGGCGTGCACGCCCACCTGGCCAGCGGACTCACGGCGGTGGAGCAACTGGCCGTCGCCGAGCAGATCGTGACCTGGTCGGTCGCGCTCGCCGAGCGGCACGGCTTCCCGCTGGCGGAGGTCAACGTCGGCGGCGGGATGGCCGTGGACTACGACGACCCGGCGAGCCGCTTCGACTGGACGGCCTTCGGCGAGGGTCTGACCAAGCTGCTGGACGCCCACCCGGGCCTGACCCTGCGGATCGAACCGGGCCGGGCGCTGACCGCCTACTGCGGCTGGTACGCGACCGAGGTGCTGGACGTGAAGCAGAGCCACGGCGAGGACTTCGCGGTGGTCCGCGGCGGCACCCATCACCTGCGCACCCCCGCCACCCGGGGGCACTCCCAGCCGTTCGAGGTGCTCCCGGTGGACGCCTGGCCGCACCCGTGGCCGCGTCCCGCCGTCGGCACCGGCCGCGCCACCCTGGCCGGCCAGCTCTGCACCCCGAAGGACGTCCTCGCCCGAGCCGCCTCCGGCGCCGACGGCCTGCGGGCGGCCGACCGCGTGCTGTTCGCGATGGCGGGCGCGTACGCGTGGAACATCTCGCACCACGAGTTCCTGATGCACCCTCGCCCGGGCTTCCACTACCTGGGCAGCTGACGGGGCGGCCAGGGCGGCCGGCGAGCGACGGATAGCAGGTGACAACTAACAGATGACAGATTTCGAAATCTGTTATCTGTTAGTTGTTAGTTGCTACCGCGCAGCGCCTCCCCCTGCTCCCGCCCCGCCGCGCCCCCACCAGCCCCTCCCGCACCAGGGGTCGCCGCAGGTCGCCTGCGGCCACTCGTGCGACAGTGGTAGGCAGCGAAGGGAGCGCGAACGTGCTGATGGACAAGGTGGCGGAGATACTCGCCGAGGCGTCGGCCGAGGTGGTGGAGCCGCGCTTCCGGGCGCTGGCCGCCGGCGAGGTGATGGAGAAGGCGCCCGGCGAGGTCGTGACGGTCGCCGACCGCGAGGCCGAGGCGATCATCGCCCGCCGTCTGCGCGAGCTGCTGCCCGTCCCCGTGGTCGGCGAGGAGGCGGTCTCCGCCGACCCCGCACTCGCCCAGGCCCTCCACGACGAGCCCGCCGCCTGGCTGGTCGACCCGGTCGACGGCACCGCCAACTTCGTCGCCGGCCGCCCCGAGTACGCCGTGATGTGCTCCCTCGTCCGCAGCGGACGGACCGTCGCCTCCTGGATCTGGCAGCCCGCCACCGCCACCGCCTACTGCGCCGAACTGGGCTCCGGAGCCTGGCGCGACGGCCTGCGTCTGACCCGTCCGCCGGCGCCGCACGACGCCGCGAAGCTGCGCGGATCCGTGAAGAGCCGCTACCTCGACCCGGAACACCGTCGGCGCCTGCAGGCCAACGAGTCGGCCTTCGGCGAGATCTCCCCCGGCCGGCACGCCGCCGGGATCGAGTACCCGGACCTCGTCGAGGGCCGCTTCGACTTCCTCCTCTACTGGCGCACCCTCCCCTGGGACCACGCCCCCGGCTCCCTGCTCGTCACCGAGGCCGGCGGCATCTCCGCCCGACTCGACGGCAGCCCCTACCGCCCCGAGGCGCCCGGCTGCGAGGACGGCCTGCTGGTCGCCGCCGATCCGCAGACCTGGGAGCTCACCCGCGCCGTCCTCCTGAGCGACTGACCTGAACCATCCAGGGCCCGTCCGAGCCGGGTTCCCTGCACCGGGTCGGGCGTTGAGGCAGCGAACGGCACCCGGGCAGGCTCTAACCCGCCCGGTCCCCCGCAGCCTTCCGGCCCGCGCTCACCACCTCGCGCACCAGCGCGCGCACCTCCCCCGCCGTGGCGTGCGGGTTGAGCAGGGTGAGCTTGAGCCGCACCCGGCCGGGCCCCTCGCCCGGCAGCTCGGTCCGCCCGACCACCGCCCGCCCGGTGCGCAGCAGCAACCGGCGCAGCCGGCCGTTGAGTTCGTCGACGGCCGCCTCGTCCGTCAGGCCCGGCGGCCGGTAGCGGAACAGTAAGGCGGTCAGCACGGGTTCGGCGTGGAGTTCGAGCGACGGTTCGGCGCGGACGGCCTCGGCGGCGGACCGGGCGAGTTCGTGGCAGGCGTCGACCAGCCGGCCGAGCCCGTCGCGGCCGAGGGTGCGCAGGGTGACGGCGAGCTTGAAGGCGTCGGCCCGCCTGGTGGTGCGCAGCGAGCGGCCGAGCAGGCTGGGGTAGCCGGCCTGCTCGTCGTCGACGGGGTTGAGGTACTCGGCGCGACGGGCGAGCGAGACGTAGGTCTCGGCGCGGCGGACCAGGAAGACGCCGGCGGCGGCGGGTTGCCAGCCGAGCTTGTGCCAGTCGAGGGAGACGGAGTCGGCGCGCTCGATGCCGTCGAGGAGCGGGGCCAGCCGGTCGGAGAGCAGCGCGCCGCCGCCGTACGCGGCGTCGACGTGCAGCCAGGCGCCGTAGCGGCCGGCCAGGTCGGCGGCGACGTGCAGCGGGTCGACGCCGCCGGTGTCGGTGGTGCCGGCGGTGGCGACGACGGCGATCGGGGTGCGTCCGGCCCAGCTGGCCGCAGCCAGGGTCCGTTCCAACTCCTTTGGTTCCATGCGGAGTTGCCGGTCGACCGGGACGGCGACCACGGCGCGCTCGCCGAGCCCGAGCAGGGCGGCGGAGCGCTGGACGGAGAAGTGCGCGGCCTCGGAGGCGACGATGCACGGCCGGACTCCGGTCGGGATGCCGTCCAACTCGACGATGCCGTCCAGCTTCCGGTCGCGGGCCAGCATCAGGCCCATGAGGTTGGACTCGGTGCCGCCCGAGGTGAGGACGCCGGCGGCGCGGGCCGGGTCGTAGCCGACCAGGGCGGCGAGCTCGGCGAGGAGGGCGGTCTCCAGGGCGGTGGCGGCGGGGGCCTGGTCCCAGGAGTCCTGGGAGGGGTTGAGGGCGCTGACCGCGAGGTCGGCGGCGACGGCCACGGCGAGCGGAGGGCAGTGCAGGTGGGCGGCGCAGGCGGGGTCGGCGGGGTCGGCGGCGCCGTAGGCGAGGAGTTCGGTGAGGCGGGCGAGCGCGCCGGGCCCGTGGGCGCCCGCCAGGCCGTCGGCGACCAGTGCGCCGATCTCGGCCGGGCTGCCTGCGGGCAACGGCCCGCCGCGCAGCGCGATGCCGTTGTCGAGCGCGTCCAGGACGGCGGCCAGCAGCGGCCCGAGCGCCCCGGGCCCGCCGACGCCGCCCGCGAGGGCGTCCAACGGGGCCGGGCCGCACGGCAGTTCGGAGGAAGCACCGGCCCCGGCGCCGACAGCCCCGGAACCGTCACCCGCGCCCGCACCCGCACCCGCCGCGGCGCTCATTCGGCACCCCGGACCGCGGGAGCGTCACGGTCACCGGCCACCGCCACCGCCACCGACGCCGCCGGATCCGCCGCGGCAGTCGCGATCGCGTCGGCGAGCCGGTCGAGGACGGCGGCGACCTGCTCGTCGGTGATGGTGAGCGGCGGGAGCAGTCGCAGCACCGCGTCGTGGCGGCCGCCGAGTTCGACGATCAGCCCGCGCGCCAGGCAGGCCTCCCGGACCCGGAGGGCGAGCGCCGGGTCGGCCGGGCGGGCCCCGCAGGCGTCCGGTTCGGCGGCGGGGTCGACGAGTTCGACGCCGAGCATCAGGCCCCGCCCGCGCACGTCGCCGATCACCGGCAGCTCGGCGGCGAGGTCGCGCAGCCGGGCGGCCATCCGCTCGCCGACGACGGCGGCGCGTTCGACCAGCCCGTGGGCGGCGACGTGGCGCAGGGTGGCGGCTCCGGCGGCCATGGCGAGGGTGTTGCCGCGGAAGGTGCCGGTGTGGGCGCCGGGCCGCCAGCCGTCGTAGTCCTCGCGGTAGACGACGACGGCGAGCGGCAGGCTGCCGCCGATGGCCTTGGAGAGCACCATCGCGTCCGGGACGATGCCGCTGTGCTCGACGGCCCACATCGCCCCGGTGCGGCCGACACCGGTCTGCACCTCGTCGACGATCAGCGGGATGCCCCGTTCGGCGGTGATCCGGCGCATCTCGCGCAGCCAGCCGTCGGGCGCGGGGACGACGCCGCCCTCGCCCTGCACGGCCTCCAGGATCATCGCGGCGGGCGGGACGACGCCGCCCGCGGGGTCGTCCAGCAGCCGCTCGACGTAGGTCGCGGCGAGGTCGGCGCCCGCCTCGCCGCCGACGCCGAACGGGCAACGGTAGCCGTACGGGTAGGGCAGCCGGACGACCTCGCCGCCGCTCGGCAGCGGTTCCTTGACGGCGACGTTGCCGGTGAGCGCCAGGGCTCCGGCGGTCATGCCGTGGTAGGCGCCGGTGAAGGCGAGCGCGCCGGACCGGCCGGTGGCGGTCTGCATCAGCTTGAGCGCGGCCTCGACGGCGTCCGTCCCGGCGGGGCCGCAGAAGTGGACGCGGGCGCCGGCGGCGAACTCGGCGGGCAGGCTCTCGAACAGCGCGCTGGTGAAGTCGTCCTTCTCGGCGGTGGCGAGGTCGAGCAGGTGCAGCGGGGCGCCGCTGTCGAGCGTGCGGCGGATCGCCTCCAGCACCACCGGGTGGTTGTGTCCGAGGGCGAGCGTCCCGGCGCCGGAGAGGCAGTCCAGGTAGCGCCGCCCGTCGGCGCCCTCGACGGTCATGCCGTTGGCCCGCACGGGGACGATCGGGAAGGACCGGGCGTACGTCCGGGCGGCGGACTCGCGTACGCGCTGGCGGCGCAGGATGGCCTCGCCGGAGGCCGGGACACCGGCGGCACCGGCGACACCCGAGGCTCCGACGGCACCCGCGACTCCGACGGCAGCGGCACCAGTGGCGCCGACGGCCCCGGCCGCTCCGGAGACGGAGGCGGGGGCCTGGGCGGGAACGGCGGCGAGCGACAAGGCGAACCCCCAGAAGAAGTTAGGTAAGCCTAACTTTATCGCCACCGACCTGGCGAGATACCCCGAGTCGCCCAGAACCACCCGAGCGGGTGAACCTCCCCCCGGTCCTGCCAACGAGCGACCGGCCAAAAGGTCACGCCCCCACACCCCGTCGGCCCGCAGGCGGCGCGTCCCCCCTCCACCGGTAGCAGAGCTCCGGCCGCCCGACGCTCCCGTACTGCGGCTCCCGCACCGCGCGCCCGGTGTCGACGAGGTGTTCGAGGTACCGGCGCGCGGTGATCCGGGAGACCCCGGCGGCGGCGCCCGCGGCGGCGGCGGACAGGCCCGTCGCCGCCTCGCGCAGCACGGAGGCGACGGCGTCCAGCGTGGGCGCGCTCAGCCCCTTGGGGAGGCTGCTGCGCTCGGGCGTGCGGAGCAGGGCGAACGCCTGGTCGACCTCGTCCTGGCCGGTCGCCTCGCCGGTGCGCCCGAGACTGTCGCGGTAACGGGCGTAGCGTTCCAGACGGTCGTGCAGGGCGGCGGCGCTGAAGGGTTTCAGCAGGTACTGGACCACGCCCGCCGACACGGCCTGCCGGACCATCGCGAGGTCGCGGGCCGAGGTCACCGCGATGACGTCGGTGGTGTGGCCGGCGGCGCGCAGCGAGCGGCAGAGCTGGAGGCCGTGGCCGTCCGGCAGGTAGAGGTCGAGCAGGGTGAGGTCGACGGGCGTCCCGGCGGCGCGGGCGCGCTCCAGGAAACGCAGCGCGTCGGCGCAGCTGTGGACCGTCCCGACGGCGCGGAAACCGGGTTCGCGCTCGACGTAGAGGGTGTGCGCGGCGGCGGCCACGGGGTCGTCCTCGACGACCAGCACCGAGATCCCCGGCAGGGCGGCCAGGTCGGTCACCTCGACGCTCCTTCCCGCTGCCCGGGCAGCCCGGCGAGCGGCAACCGGACGGTGAGCACCGCGCCCCGCTCGCGTCCGACCTCGACGGTGCCGCCGTTGCGCCGGGCGGCCTGGGCCACCAGGGCCAGCCCGAGGCCGTGCCCGTGCCCGTCCTGCTTGGTGCTCCAGCCGCGCCGGAAGACGTCCTCGACGGCGGCCGGGTCGATCCCCGCCCCGGTGTCGGCGACCCGCAGCAGCAGGCACCCGCCGCCACCGTCCCCGGCCCCGCCACCCCCGGCCCGACCGTCCCCGACCCCACCATCCGCGGCCCCATCCCCGACCTCGCCGCTCCCGACCCCGGCGTCGATCCGCGCGGTGACGGTCACCTCCGGCGGCACCGGGCTCTGCGCGGCCCCGGCGATGGCGGCGTCCACGGCGTTGTCGATCAGGTTTCCGAGGACGGTGATCAGATCCCGCGCGGAGAGCCCGGGCGGCAGCACCCCGTCGTCGATCCGACTGTCCTCGGTGAGGGTCAACTCCACGCCGCGCTCCGCCGCTTGGGCCGCCTTGCCGAGCAGAAGCGCGGCCAGCACCGGTTCGCCGACCGCCGCGACGACCCGGTCGGTGAGCTGCTGGGCGAGTTCGAGCTCGGCGGTGGCGAGCTCCACCGCCTGTTCGTGGCGGCCGAGTTCGACCAGGGAGACGACGGCGTGCAGCCGGTTGGCCGCCTCGTGCGCCTGCGCCCCGAGAGCCTCGGTGAAGCCGCGAACGGAGTCCAACTCGCCACTGAGCGACTGGAGTTCGGTGTGGTCGCGCAGGGTGACGACGCGGCCGAGCCCGGTGCCGATGGTGGAGGTGTTGAGCACCACCACCCGCTCGGCGGTCAGGTGCACCTCGTCGCGGACCGGCTCGTCCCCGAGCACGGCCGAGACCAGCGCCTGCGGAAGCCCCAGCTCCGCGACCGGTCGTCCGTCCACGTCGCCGTCCAGCCCGAGCAGTTCGCGGGCGGCGTCGTTGCACAGCACCACCCGGTGCGCGCGGTCCAGCAGGATCAGGCCCTCGCGCACCGAGCGCAGGGTCGCCTGGTGGTACTCGTAGAGGTGGCTGAGTTCGGCCGGCCCCATGCCGTGGGTGTGCCGCCGCAGGCGGGAGTTGGCGAGGTAGGTGCCGACGCCGCCGACCGCGAGCGCGATCACCGCCACCCCGACCAGGGCGAGCAGCGGGCCGCTCAGCTGCGCGGAGATGGACTCCACCGTGAGGCCCACACTGACCAGCGCGATCACCTGGTGCCGGTCGTCCAGCACCGGCGTGACCACCCGGACGGACGGGCCGAGCGTGCCGGTGTACGTCTCGCTGCGGGTCTGCCCCGCGAGCGCCCAGTCGATGTGCCCGAGGTAGCGCTTGCCGATCTGCTCGGCCAGCGGGTGGGTCCAGCGCACGCCGTCGGTGTCCATGACGGTGATGAACGAGACCCCGGTGTCCACGCGCACCTGCTCGACGTACGGCTGGAGCACCGCGGTCGGGTCCGGCCCGGTGACGGCGGCCCGGACGGACGGCGAGTCGGCGACGGCGTGGGCGACGGCGGTGACCTGACGGCGGGCCGCGTCCTCGGTGCGGCCGGCGGTGAAGAGGTACGCGAGCACCGCGCCGCCCGCCACCACGGCGGCGACGATGACCACCTGGACGACGAAGAGTTGCCCGGCCAGGCTGCGGACCAGCCCGCGGGGCACCGGGAGCCGTCGGCGCGAGGGTGCGGGGGCGGTGCGCTCGGACATGCCTGCCAGTGTGCACGACCGTGAACTCTATGAACGCAAACGTGACCTCCGTCACTCCCAGGCCCGATAGTCGGAGCGGCCCACCACCCGGGGCCGCCAGGACTGCACGGCGAAGGAGCCGCAGATGTCGATCGTTGGTGCCGCACCGGCGGGGGGATCCAGACGCAAGGATCGGACCCACTACCTCTATCTCGCCGTCATCGCCGCCGTGGTCGCGGGCGTGGTGGTCGGGCTGGCCGCCCCCGGCTTCGCCGTGGAGTTGAAGCCGGTCGGAACCGGCTTCGTCAACCTGATCAAGATGATGATCAGCCCGGTGATCTTCTGCACCATCGTGCTGGGTATCGGCTCCGTCACCAAGGCCGCCAAGGTCGGCAAGGTCGGCGGGCTCGCCCTCGGCTACTTCCTCGCCATGTCGACCGTCGCGCTGGCCATCGGCCTGGTCGTCGGCAACCTGCTGGAGCCCGGCGGCGGCCTGCACCTGACCGCCGCGCTCGCGAAGTCCGGCCACGCCCAGGCGACGGCCGGCGGCGCCCAGTCGACCGCCGACTTCCTGCTCGGCATGATCCCCACCACCATGTTCTCGGCCCTCACCGAGGGCAAGGTGCTGCAGACCCTGCTGGTCGCGCTGCTCGCCGGCTTCGCCCTGCAGGCGATGGGCCCGGTCGGCGCCCCGGTGCTGCGCGGGATCGAGCACGTGCAGCGGCTGGTCTTCCGGGTCATGTCGATGATCATGTGGGCGGCGCCGATCGGCGCCTTCGGGGCGATGGCCGCCGTCGTCGGGGCGACCGGCACGGCCGCGCTGAAGAGCCTCGCCGTCATCATGATCGGCTTCTACGCCACCTGCGCGCTGTTCGTCGTCGTGGTGCTGGGCGCCATGCTGCGGCTGATCGCCGGGGTCAACGTGTTCGCGCTGCTGCGCTACCTGGGCCGCGAGTTCCTGCTGATCGTCTCCACCTCCTCCTCCGAGAGCGCGCTGCCCCGCCTGATCGCCAAGATGGAGCACCTCGGAGTCAGCCGCCCGGTCGTCGGCATCACCGTGCCGACCGGCTACAGCTTCAACCTCGACGGCACCGCCATCTACCTCACCATGGCCTCGATCTTCATCTCCGAGGCGATGGACAAGCCGATGTCGATCAGCGAGCAGCTCTCACTGCTGGTGTTCATGGTGATCGCCAGCAAGGGCGCCGCCGGGGTCACCGGCGCCGGGCTGGCCACCCTGGCCGGCGGGCTGCAGTCGCACAAGCCCGCCCTGGTGGACGGCGTCGGCCTGATCGTCGGTATCGACCGCTTCATGTCCGAGGCCCGGGCGCTCACCAACTTCGCGGGCAACGCCGTCGCCACCGTCCTGATCGGGCACTGGACCGGCGAGCTCGACGCGGACCGCGCCCGTCGGGTGCTGGCCGGCGAGGTGCCGTTCGACGAGCGGACCCTGGTCGACACGCACGACGGTCCGAGTACGGCCCCCGAGGCCGCCCCGGCGCCGCCGGAGGCCGTCCCCGCCCAGGGCGGTGCGGGCACGGCCACCTGAGCGGCCCCCTCCACTCCCCCGGTCCGGCGCCACCACCTCCCCCGGAAACGGCGCCGGACCGGGGGTTCCGCACGTCCGGCGGCGCGTCCGGCGGCGCGTCCGGCAGCGTGTAGAGCCGACGCGCAATGCCGACGCGTGGAGCCGACGCCGCCGTCACAGCTCCTCGGAGCCGCTCACCGCCCAGGACAGGCCGCAGGCCGGATCCTCCAGCGCGACGTGCAGATGGCGCAGCCCGGCCGCCGGCTCGTGCCAGGTGAAGCAGCGCATCCGGGCCACCAGCGCGTCGACCTCGGCCCGGTCCGGACCGTTCGGGCCGTCCGCGCCGGCCATCGCGGTCAGCGCGCGCCAGAGCGCCAGCCGTCCGTGCGCCGTGCCGCTCTCGCGGTCCACGACGGCGGCCTGCACCAGCGCGGGGTAGGCGAGCGCGAACGGCAGGTACCCGCCGGTGACCCGGGCTCCGCGGGCCAGTTGGGCCGCCGCCTGCGGGGCCGGGCCCCGGACGCAGACCACCTCCGCCCAGTCCGCCAGCGCGGCCAGCGCCCGGGTGGCCTGCTGCCCGCCCAGCCGCACGCCCGGCTCGGGCAGCAGCACCTCGCCCAGGCCCTCCCGGCTGGTCGGCAGGGTCAGCAGCGCGCTGCGCGCTCCCCCGCAGGGCAGGTACTGACGCACCCGCGCCCCCTCCTCCCACCCCGCCGCCTCCCACGGTTCCAGCGACAGCGGCACGCCCTCCAGGTCCGGCTCGGCCCCGTACGAGAGGTCCTCGCCGAGCAGCACCCGGGTCTGCGCGACCAGTCGGCGCACCGGGGCCGGGACCAGCAGCGGGGCCAGCCGCAGCCAGGAGTGCCGGGTCGCCAGCACCTCCCAGAGCGGACCGGCGTCGTGGTCGGCGACCCCGGCCGCGGTCCCCGGACCGCCGTCCCGGTCGAACAGGCGGACGGCCAGCTCCGGCGGCGCCGAGTAGGCGATCAGGTGGCCGAGCGGCGCGGTCAACGCCGCCGCGGACTCCTCCCCGGCCCGCTCCACGGCTGCCGCCCGACCCTGCCGGTAGGCGGCCAGCAGTTCGGGCCAGCGACCGTCGTCGGCCAGGGCATGGAGGCGGTGGTCCTCGTACGTGATCACGATTTTCAGCGTACGGGCCTGGGTGGCACATCAGCTGACTTCCCGTCAGTCCGGTGCGTCGACCCCGGCCCCGGGCCGCGACTCGGGTCCCGACTCCCGCCCCACGCCCGCTCCCGCGTCACCCCCTGCCCCCGAGTCGCCCCCCGCTCCGGACGCGGACCCCTGCCCGGACGCGGACCCCGGCCCGCGCTCGCACCCGCGCTCGCGCTCGCGCTCCAGGACGGCGCGCAGCCTCCGGTGCGCGCGGCGCCGGGTGACGGCCAGGGTGCTGCGGTGCAGGCCCAGCAGCTCGGCGGCCTCGTCGACGGTGTAGCCGTCGAGGTCGACCAGCGCCACCACCCTGGCCTGCTTGGCGGTCAGACAGTCCAGCAGCCGCAGCACCTCCCAGCGCGCCTGCAACTCGGCCATCCCGCCGGACGGCTGGTCGGCCACCGCCCGCCCCTGCTCCCGCTCGATCACCCCGGGCGGATCCGGGAGCACCGCCCGCCGACGCTCCCGACGCCACTGGTCGCGCAGGAGGTTCGCCATCGTGGTGAAGACGTAGGCGTACGGCTGCGGATGGCTCAGGAACCGCTCCGGCTGGCGGGAGATCCGCAGGTACGCGTCGTGCACCACGTCCCCGGCGGCGAGCGCGCACCCGGTGAGCGACGCGGCCGCGAGGTGGAGTCTCGGCAGCAATTCCGTGAACACCCGGTTGAAATCGGCCGATTGACGATCGGCAGGCCCCAGGTCGAAGTCCTCACCGGAGTCGCCCCCGCGCCCGCCGCCACACCGACCGCCGCAATCCGCCATGCCGTTCTCCCCGGAAATCGGCACCCCTGACACCCAGTTGGGCAGGCCACGGCCCATCGGGACGGACTGTGACGCGGCTCACATCATAGTTCGTCGTCTCACCGTCCGCAGTCATTCGTGTGCAATACGTCATCGGCCGGACGGGATGGCGGAACTCACGCACACCCGTGCATCCGGACGGCCGTGGACGCACCGCCCGATCAGTACCGTTGAGCGAGGAGAACCGCCATGCGAGGTCGCATCTCCAGGAAGATCGCCACGTTCGGGGTGGCCGCCGCCGCCACTCTCGGCGTGCTCGGAACCACCACCCTGCCGGCCGCCGCCGCGCCCGCCGCCGACCAGACCATCACCGCCGGGGCCACCGGGGCCTCCGTCGCCGCCGCCTCCTACCACTGCGTCATCACCGCCGACTACGGGTGGCGCTGGGTGGGCCACTGCAACGTCTACTCGGGCGAGCTGCGCACCATCACCTACTGTGCGAACGGCTCGCACACCACCGGCCTGTGGATCGGCGCCCGGCCGCAGGCGTGGGACGTCTGGGGGAACTGCCCGGGCTCCAGCTGGACCAAGATCGTGTTCCAGACCCGGGGCTGAGCCACCGGCAAGGCCGATCAGGGGTGCCGTCCCGGCGGGGCGGCACCCCTGCCGCCTGCCCGCCGCGACCGGGCGGCCTCAGGCCGCCCGGTCGCGGCACTCGCCCTGTTCGAACGAGCCCGTCGTATGCCCATCGCATGCCCGTCGTATGCCCGTCGCATGCCCGGCGGCCGGCGAACCGGCGCGAGCCCGCGCCACACCCCCTCCCCCACGGGGATCACTCGTACTCGGTGCCGCCCTTGCGCGTCAGGTAGGCGTCGCCGACCACCTTGGCGATCGCCCGTCCGCCGAGCGCCAGGCTCCAGCGCTCGGTCACCGGCCGGACCACCACGCCCTCGCGCACGTGGAGTTCGCGTCCGGAGACGGTCTCCCTGCCCTGGGCGAACGCCAGCACGGTCTCCGCGTCGAACGGCCCCCGCCACAGCTCGGGCACCAACGGCAGTTCGCCGTCCAGCAGTTCGGCGGCGGAGTACCAGCCCAGCTGCCCGTCCACCACGGCCGACACGTCGAACGCGGCGTACCCGGGCAGTTCGGCGCGACCCGAGGCCCCGTACGTCAGGTCCTGCACCCCGGCGCCGAAGACCTCGCCGAAGACGCCGACCCGCTCGGCGCCGAGCCGCTCGGCCAGCCGGGCCGCCACCGCCGGGATGTCGTACGCGCGCACCGCCCGCCAGTACAGGTTGCGCTCGTCCTCGACCAGCGCGAACCCCTGCGCGCCGATGCCCTTGGACGACACCCGGACCTCGCCGGTCGCGGCGGTGTACGTCAGCAGGCAGCAACTGCCGTGCACCTTCTCGGTGATCACCACCGGCTCGCCGGGCTCGAAGACGTCGGGATAGCGCTTGAGGTTCTCGATGTCGACCCAGGGCAGCAGGTCGGGCGCGCCGACCACGTCCCCGTTCATCGACGTCGGTACCGGCGGCTGCCACTTGACGACTCCGAGCAGCTCGGCGAAGTCCTCGCCCCGCTCTGCGGCGTCCGCGAGGTCGGTGCCCGCGAGCGCGGCCGGCAGGCAGACGATGCCCTGGGACAGTTCCCCGCGCAGCCGGACGGCCCTCACCCGGTCGGCCCGGCTGCCGGCCAGCTTGCCCGTCAGGCCCAGCTCCTCGATCAACCCCGCCGGGAGGACGGACTGTTCGGGGATGTAGACGGCGTAGTCGCCGGTCCGGTACCGGCCCTTGGCGACCACCGCCCGGTAGAGACCGACCTGCGCGAGCTCCAGCGCGTCGGCGTTCGGGTGCTCCAGCACGACCAGCTTCTCGGCGGTGACGCGCAACGTGGACATGGACGGACCCCTCCCCCTCTTCCGGGCCGTTCGGCCCCGGTGGTGCGTACTGACTTGCGTGCGGACTGCTGTACGAACGGCCCCACTCTGTCCGCTCGGCCACCCCCGGCGCGACGTAATTTCCCTGGTGTGCCCCCGGCCCGCCCCCGGCCCACCCCCGGCCCGCCCCCGGCCCACCCCCGGCCCGCCCCCGGCCCACCCCTGGCCCGACCCGGTGCCGAGCGCGGCACCGCCCCCACCCCTCCCCGGCGCCGTCCGTGCACGTTTGAGCCTTCCCACAGCCGGGCGGACGCTCTCTCCGTACCGCCCCTGTGCAAAGCGACAGAGGATTTATCGCTCGCATTTGCGGCACTATGATCACCGTAATGGCCGCACCTGCGACCGCATCCCCGCGCCCCTTCCGGCGCGCGCCCTGGAGGGGAAGCACCCGATGAGCACCCGTACGACCACCACCCGCAGAGTCGCCGTCGCCGCCGTGGCGGCCCTCGCCCTCGGCCTCGGGGCCACTGCCTGCGGCAGCGACGGCGGCAGCAAGTCCGGCGCCGCCTCCCCGGCCTCGACCGCGGGTGCCTCGGCCTCGTCGGCGACCGGCGACGGGAGCGTCCCGAAGGCCGGTGGCAGCATCACCGTCTTCGCCGCCGCCTCACTCAAGGAGACCTTCACCGAGCTCGGCAAGAAGTTCGAGGCCGCGAACCCGGGCGCCAAGGTCACGTTCAACTTCGGCGGCAGCTCCAGCCTCGCCACCAGCATCAACTCGGGCGCCCCGGCGGACGTGTTCGCCGCCGCCAGCCCGGCCACCATGAAGACCGTCACCGACGCGGGCGGCGCGAGCGGCGACCCGAAGACCTTCGTCAGGAACACGCTCACCATCGCCGTGCCCAAGGGCAACCCCAAGCACATCGCGGGCCTGAGCGACCTCACCGCCTCCGGCGTGAAGGTCGCGCTGTGCGCGAAGGAGGTGCCGTGCGGCGCCGCCGCCCTGACCGCGCTCAAGGCCGCCAACCTCAACCTCACCCCGGTCACCCTGGAGCAGGACGTCAAGGGCGCGCTGACCAAGGTCGAACTCGGTGAGGTCGACGCCTCGCTGGTGTACAAGACCGACGTGAAGTCGGATGCTGCGAAGATCGACGGTGTGGACTTCCCCGAGGCCGACAAGGCCGTGAACGACTACCCGATCGCCGCGCTGGCCAAGGCGCCGAACAAGGATGGCGCCGCCGCCTTCGTCGCGTACGTCCAGTCGCCCGAGGCCAAGCAGGTGCTCACCGCGGCGGGCTTCCAGGCGCCGTGAGCGACCGCACCACCGACAGCGCTCCCGACAGCGGCCCCGACGGCGCCCCCGACGGCGCTGCCGGGAACGGCCCGGGGGGCGGGCCCGGCCCGACCGGCGTGGCAGGAGCGGCGAAGGCCCTGCCACGCCGGCGCCGGCGTACGCACCGCGTCCCGGTCACCCTGCTGCTCCCGGCGCTGCTCGGGCTGGCGTTCCTGATCCTCCCGCTGGTCGGCCTGCTGGTCCGGGCGCCCTGGAGCGGCCTGTCCGAGCAGCTCACCAGCACCGCCGTCTGGGACGCCCTGCGCCTGTCGCTGATCTGCGCGACGGCGGCCACGGCGGTCTCGCTGGTCCTCGGCGTCCCGCTGGCCTGGCTGCTCGCCCGCACCGAGCTGCCGGGCCGGCGGGTGATCCGGGCGCTGGTCACCCTGCCCCTGGTACTGCCGCCCGTGGTCGGCGGTGTGGCGCTGCTGCTGGTCCTCGGGCGGCGCGGCATCGTCGGCTCCTGGCTGGACTCGGCCTTCGGCATCACGCTGCCGTTCACCACCACCGGGGTCGTCATCGCCGAGGCGTTCGTGGCGATGCCGTTCCTGGTGATCAGCGTGGAAGGCGCGCTGCGCGCCGCCGACCCCCGCTACGAGGAGGCGGCCGCGACCCTGGGTGCTTCCCGGCTGACCGCGTTCCGCCGGGTGACCCTGCCGCTGATCGCCCCGGGGATCGCCGCCGGGGCCGTCCTCGCGTGGGCCCGGGCGCTCGGCGAGTTCGGTGCCACGATCACCTTCGCGGGTAACTTCCCGGGCCGTACCCAGACCATGCCGCTGGCCGTCTACCTCGCCATGGAGTCAGACCCGGAGGCGGCGATCGCGCTCTCTCTGGTCCTGCTGGTGGTCTCCGTCGCGGTCCTGGTCGGCCTGCGCGACCGCTGGATGTCGACCCCGTGACGGCCCGGCGCACCCCTGCGACGCCCGACCGGAACACGGCCACCGCCGCCCCGACCCCCTGGACGCCGCCCCGATGAGCACCGCCACCGCCTCCGACGCCGTCCCCGCCCCCGAGGCCGCCCCCGCCCTCGACGCCCGGCTACGGGTGGACCGCGCCGCGTTCACCCTCGACCTCGCCCTCACCGCCGCCCCCGGCGAGGTGATCGCGCTGCTCGGCCCGAACGGCGCCGGCAAGTCCACCGCCCTGCGCGCCCTCGCCGGACTGCTCCCGCTCACCGGCGGCCACCTGCGCCTGGACGGCCGGCTGCTGGAGGACCCCGGGCAGCGCGTGCACACCCCCGCCGAGGAGCGCCCGGTCGGCGTGGTGTTCCAGGACTACCTGCTCTTCCCGCACCTCAGCGCGCTCGACAACGTCGCCTTCGGCCCGCGCTGCCAGGGCCGCCCCAAGCGCGCCGCCCGGGCCGAGGCGGCCGCCTGGCTGGAGCGGATGGGCCTGGCCGACCACGCCTCCGCGCGCCCCGGCGGCCTCTCCGGCGGCCAGGCCCAGCGGGTGGCGCTGGCCCGGGCGCTGGCCGTCCGCCCCCGGCTGCTGCTGCTGGACGAGCCGCTGGCCGCCCTGGACGCCCGCACCCGGCTCGACGTACGCGCCCAACTGCGGCGCCATCTGGCCGAGTTCGAGGCCGTGGCGGTGCTGGTGACGCACGATCCGCTGGACGCGATGGTGCTGGCCGACCGGCTGGTGGTGATCGAGGACGGGCGCGAGGTGCAGTCCGGCGGCCCGGCGGAGGTCGCCCGGCGCCCGCGCACCGACTACATCGCCCGCCTGGTCGGGCTCAACCTGTACCAGGGCACCGCCGAGGGCCACCAGGTCACGCTCGCGAGCGGCACGGTGCTCGCCACCACCGAGGAGCTGACCGGCCCGGCGTTCGTCGCCTTCCCGCCGTCCGCCGTGACCCTGCACCGCGAACGGCCGCAGTCCAGCGCGCGCAACGTGTGGGAGGTCGAGGTCACCGGCCTGGACCTGCACGGCGACCAGGTGCGCGCCGACCTCGCGGGCGACCTGCCGATGGCCGCCGACCTCACCCCGGCCGCCGTCGCGGAGCTGGGCCTGGCGCCCGGATCCGCGGTCTGGGCCTCGGTCAAGGCCGCCCAGACCCACGCCTACCCGGCCTGAATCCGGCCGCGCCGCCTGGGGCGGTCCCGGGCCCGCCCTGGGCCCGACCCGGCCCGTCCCGGCCCGACCGGGCGCTACTCCGAGGGCTCGACGAAGCCGGACTCGTACGCGGCGATCACCGCCTGGGTGCGGTCCCGCGCGCCGAGCTTCGCCAGCACGCTGCTGACGTGGGTCTTCACCGTCTGCACGCCGAGGAACAGCCGCTCGGCGATCTCCCCGTTGCTGAGGCCGCGCGCGACCAGCCGCAGCACCTCCGCCTCGCGCTCGGTCAACGCCGCCCGGCTCATCGTCTCGCGGGCGGCCTGATTGCCGTGGCCGGCCGCGAGGCGGCGGATCGTGGTTGGGAACAGCAGCGACTCGCCCGCCGCCACCAGCCGTACCGCGTGGGCGATCTCGGCCGGGCGGGAGCGCTTCAGCAGGAAGCCGTCGGCGCCCGCGCGCAGCGCCTGGTAGACGTAGTCGTCGTTCTCGAAGGTGGTGACGACCAGGATCTTCGGCGGCCGCTCCCCCGGCGAGCCGGGCCGCAGGAGCTCGCGGGTCGCCGCCAGGCCGTCCAGGACCGGCATCCGGACGTCCATCAGCACGACGTGCGGGCGCAGCGCGCGGGCCAGCGCCACCGCGTCGGCGCCGTCGGCGGCCTCGCCGACCACCCGCAGGTCCCCCTGGGCCTCCAGGACGGCCCGCATCCCGGCCCGGACCAGTTCCTCGTCGTCGGCGAGCAGGATGTCGGTCATCCCGGCGGCGCCCCTCGTCGGACCGTCTCCCGCAAGATCGTTCGTCACGAGCCCAAGCGTAGGGGCAGCCGGACGGCGAGCACCCACTCCCCGTTCCCGTCGTCCGACGCCCCGGCCGTGGCCTCCCCGCCGAGCAGCGTGGCGCGTTCCCGGATGCCGCGCAGCCCCTTGCCGCCCTTGCGCGCCGAGCCGGCCGCGGGCCGGGCCGGGCCACCCGAGGGCCGCGCCGCGCCGCCCGTGTCGGGGGTGCCGGCCGCCGTCCGGTTGGCGCAGCGCAGCTCCAACCGCCCGTCCTGAACGGCGATCCGGACGCTGACCGGCTCGCCCGGCGCGTACTTGAGCGCGTTGGTGACGCCCTCCTGGACGATCCGGTAGGACTCGCGGGAGAGCACCCCGGGCAGCATCCCCGCCGACACCTCGATCCGCGCCTCGACCGGGCTCCCGGCCGCCCGGACGGTGTCGAAGAGCGCCGGCAACTGGTCCACGCCGGGCTGCTCGGTGGCCGCTCCGCCGCCGGTCACCGCGTTGCCACCGGTCGCTGCTCCCTCCGGCGTCTCGCGGAGCAGGATGAGGGTGCGTTCGAGGTCCTCCATGGCCCGGCGGCCGGTCTCCTCGATGACTTCGAGCGCTTTGGCGGTGAAGGCCTGGTCCCCGACCTCGCGCGCGGCGCCCGCCTGAAGGACCGTCACCGTCAGTGCGTGGCCGATGGAATCGTGCAGCTCACGGGCCAACCGGTTGCGTTCCAGCAGCCGTTCGGCCCGCAGCTCCGCCTCCGCCAGCCGATCCACCGGGGATGGCCCCAGCAGCCTTACGGCCATGCCGAGTTGAAGGCGCCCGGCGGACACCACCAGCCAGCCGTAGCCGAGCACCAGCAGCGGGGCGAGCGGGAGGTACCAGAACGCGTCCGGCCCGGTCAGCAGATCGAAGCCGCTGGTGAGGCCGAAGGACGTCGCGAACCCGACCGCCGAACCGAGCACGACCCGCCCGATCAGCCAGCCGGCGGTGCGCCGCCGGTCCGCCCAGGTGCGGGAGGGCTCCGCGGCGATGTCCTCCTCCCGGTCGGGCACCAGCAGCAGCCGCGCCTGCACGCCCTCGGCGCGGCGGGCCGCGGGGACGAGGGCGATCAGGGCGAGCAGGACGGCGTCCAGCGTGACGCTCGCGATCAGGATCTCGCCCAGGCCCTTCCGGTACGTCCCCGGGTAGATCATCAGGACGACGCCCGCGAAGATCCACCCGACCAGCAGGTGCAGCAGGCGCGCATACGTGGCGCCGGCCAGCAGTGGCGCGAGAATCCTGGGCATTGCGCCATCCTGCCAGGTCAGCACCCGCCCCGGGCTCCCCCGCCGGTCCGCGGTCCGCTCCCTCCCGGGAGGGAGGAGGCTCCCGACCCCGGCGGGATCCGCCGACCCGGCCCGCTCCGGTCGAATGTGACCACCGGCCGGGACCACCGAAACCGCCGGGACCACCGAGAGCACCGAGAGCACCGGGCCTCCGAGGCACCGGACCACCGAGAAGGGAGCGCGGCCGTGATCGAGATCCAGGGCCTCACCAAGGAGTACGCCGGCCGGCGCGTCGTCGACGACCTGTCCTTCGAGGTCCGGCCCGGCCTGGTGACCGGCTTCCTCGGCCCGAACGGCGCCGGCAAGAGCACCACCATGCGCCTGATCCTCGGCCTGGACCGCCCCACCGCCGGACGCGCCCTGGTCGGCGGCCGCCCGTACACCGAACTCGCCCAACCGCTGAGGCAGGTGGGCGCGCTGCTGGACGCCCACGCCCTGCACGGCGGCCGCACGGCCGGCGGCCACCTGCGCTGGCTCGCCGCGAGCAACGGCCTGCCGCAGCGCCGGGTGGACGAGGTGCTCGCCCAGGTCGGCCTGGCGGACGCGACCGGTCGGCGGATCCGCGGCTTCTCCCTCGGCATGCGCCAGCGTCTCGGAGTGGCCGCCGCACTGCTCGGCGACCCGCCGGTACTGCTGCTGGACGAACCGGTGAACGGCCTCGACCCGGAGGGCATCCGCTGGATCCGCAACCTGCTGCGCGAACTCGCCGCCGAGGGCCGGGCGGTGCTGGTGTCGTCCCATCTGATGACCGAAATGGCGCTCACCGCCGACCACTTGGTGGTCATCGGCCGCGGCCGGCTGCTCGCGGACGCCACCACCGCCGAATTCATCGAGCGACACGGCCGGACCAGGATCCGCGTCCGGGCCGTGAACCCGACCAAGCTGGCCGCCCTGCTCGGCAGCGACCTGCTCCGGCAGTCGGACCCCGACGCCGACCTCGCCGCGACCCAGGTGGACGACGGCGCCTGGGAGGTGACCAGCGCCGAACCCGAGCAGATCGCCGCGCTCGCCGCCGCGCACGGCGTGGTGCTGTACGAGATCGCGGTCCAACAGGACTCGCTGGAGGAGGCGTTCATGCGGATGACCGCCGACAGCGTCGAGTACCGGGCGGAGGCCGCCGCATGAGCCCCGACCCCGACCCCGACCCCGGCTCCGACTCCGTCCCCATCTTCACCGCCCTCAACGCGGAGCGGATCAAGCTCACCACCCTCCGCTCGCTCTGGATCACCCCGCTGCTGTCCTTCGTGCTCACCGCGGGCGGGACCACCGCGGTCACCGCGGCGCTCGGCGGCAAGGACCACACCATCACCGACGACCCGGGCGTGGGCGTCTTCTACGGGCTCAACTTCGGTCAGGCCGCGCTGGCCTGCTTCGCCATCCTGCTGATCGGCCAGGAGTTCAACACCCGCATGATCGACGTGTCGCTCACCGCCGTCCCCCGGCGCGGGCGGCTGTACGGCGCCAAGCTCACGCTCGGCGCGCTGGTCGGCCTCGGCGTCGGCGCGGCCGGCACCGCGGGCTCCTTCGCCGGGTACGCGGCCACCGTGCCCGGCACCTGGGACGGCCCCGGCTTCGCCCGCAGCGCCACCGCCGGCGTGCTCTACCCGGTGCTGCTGGTGGTGTTCTGCCTCGGGGTGACCACGCTGCTCGGCAACCTCACTGCCGCCATGGGCCTGCTGGTGCCGGTCGTGTTCCTGCTCTCGCCGCTGCTCGGCGGTGTGCCCGGGGTGCGGCGGGTGGTCCAGTTCCTGCCCGACCGGGCCGGCCAGTACGCGCTGCACTACGCCGACGACCCGCGGGTCTCGTACGGGCACTGGACCGGACTGCTGATCATGGCCCTGTGGACCGGCGCCGCGGCCTACGGCGGCCTGCTCGCCCTGCGGCGCGCCAAGTGACCTCACCAGAAGGGAAGATGACGATGAGCGCGGCCCACGCCCTGCGCGCCGAACGGATCAAGTTCACCACCCTGCCCTCCCAGTGGGCGGCCCCGCTGGTCGCCCTGGCGCTGACCGTCGGAGTCACCGCGGCCGTCAGCGCCGCCTCCGGCCCGAAGGACCGGACCAGCGGCGTGGACCCGGCCAACGGGATCTACTACGGGCTGCTCTTCGGCCACGTGGCCGTGGCCTGCCTCGGGATCCTGCTGATCGGGCAGGAGTTCAACACCCGCATGATCAGCACCTCGCTCATCGCCGTCCCCCGGCGCGGGCGGCTGTACGGCGCCAAACTCACGCTCGGCGCCGGGCTGGGTCTGCTGCTCGGGCTGGCGTCGACGGCGGGCTCGTTCCTGGCCGTCGACGCCACGGTAGGACTGGACCTGTCCACCCCCGGCCTGGCCCGCAGCTTCCTGGCCGGCGTGCTCTACCACCCGCTGCTGGTGCTGCTCTGCCTCGGACTGACCGCGATGCTGGGCAACTTCAGCGCCGCACTCGGCCTGCTCGCCCCGATGGTGTTCCTCGGCACCACCTGGCTGGCGGCCATCCCCGGCGTCCGCGAGGTCGGACAGTTCCTGCCCGACCGGGCCGGCCTGTACGCGATGCGCACCCGGACGGAGTCCGGCATCCACTACGGGCACTGGACCGGGCTGCTGATCATGGCCCTCTGGACGGCCGCAGCCGCTTACGGCGGCCTGCGGGCGATCCGGCGGCACCAGGCCTCCGGCGACTAGATGATTGATGCCAAGGGCTCATTGACACGCATGAGATGAAGCGAGGGAGTCCAAAGGTCGGTTGTGACGCCAGACATGGACTCCCTCGCGACCGCACTCTACGTCAAGACCGGCGACCTGCTGATCGGTTCGACGCAGTTCGCCCCGTGGCGGCCGGTGGTCGGCATAGCACCGCAGCTCAGCGATGCCGAACTGGTGACGCTGTCGATGATGCAGGCCATGCTCGGCTACACCTCTGAGGCCCGTTGGCTGCGGCATGCCCGGGCCCACCTGCGGCACCTGTTCCCGTACCTGCCGAAGCAGCCCGGCTACAACAAGAGGCTGCGGAAGGCGGCCGGGCTCATCCGGCACGTCATGCGCGAGCTGGCTACGGACACCGCACTGTGGACCGACGACGTGTGGGTGGTGGACTCTACTCCGGTCGAGTGCGGCCGCTCCGGGGAGACCGCCAAGCGCTCCGACCTGGCCGGATGGGCGCAGTACAGCTACTGCGCCAGCCACACGCGCTACTTCTGGGGACTTCGGCTGCACCTGCTGTGCACGCTGGGCGGGCTACCGATCGCGTTCGCGCTGACCGGGGCAAAGGCCGACGAACGCGAGACGCTCCTCGACATCCTCGCCACCGAACCGACGCGCATCACCGACCGGCCACCCGGACAGACGCTGATCGGCGACAAGAACTACTTCGGCCGCGAGTTCGAGTCGCAGCTGGAACATCGAACTGCTACGCCCGGCCCGTAAGGGTGAGGCCGGGCGGGCCGGATCGCAGCTGTTCAAGCCGTTGCGGCAGGTCATCGAGTCGATCAACGAGACCTTTAAGGGTCAGCTCGACCTCGAACGGCACCGCGGCCGGACCCCCAACGGTGTGATCGTCCGCGTGCTTCAGCGGCTCCTCGCGCTGACCGCCGCCATCTGGCACAACGAGCACACAGGCCGGCAGATCATGCGGTCACTGACCGCCAACGATCACTGAGCCCTTGGACTTGATCATCTAGACGCGCCGGACCGTTCCACGTGTGGCGTAGTTATCTAAGGCCTGGGCCGGGTTTGGAAGATCGGCCATCCAATTTCGGTCTGCCACAACGACTCATTCGGGGTATCGGAGGGGCCGACGAGGTAGTACTCGCGAATCGGCCCGTCGACCGCCAGGGCGTGTCGGGTCACGTAGTCGGCGAGGGCGCCATACGTTCGGTCGACTTCGGTGCTGGAACCGAGATGGACGATCGTGGCGAGCTCTGCCGACGGGATCACGGTGGTGCTGACGCGTCCGACCGGCTGTGGCAGGGGGTCGGACGGAAGGAAGATCGTGACCCGCCCCCGGCCCTCGGTGAACAGCTCTGTGTCGTAGATGCCCCCCAGGGGGCCGGCCGGGTTGATGCCCTGGGCGGACAGGGTGGCAGCCACTTCGCCCATGGCTCCCCGATACCAGGCCACAACGTCGGCCTGGTCAACGGTGTCGGTGATGGCAGCGGCGGGCGCGGCGGCGACATGGCGGTGATCAATCGCGACGGTGCTGTCCTGGGGGCGGTCCAGCAGACCCCGGAGGGATGCGACCGTCTCCTGGGTTCGGGCCAGGCTGGACTCGAGACGCGTCAGATGGTTGGCGATCACCCGATTGCGGGTCTCGACGTCAGGAGCCTGAAGCACGATCTGGATGTCATCGAGCGGCATCTCCAGATCGCGGAAACGGCGGATGATCTGTGCCTTTACGATCTGCTCCGCGGCATAACGCCGGTACCCGCTGTCCACGGCCACCTCGACCGGCTCCAACAGTCCGACCTCGTGATAGTGGCGAAGCATCTTCACGCTCAGGTGCGTGGCCCGGGAGAAGTCGCCGATGGGCATCGTCGAGTTCACGAGCCCAGCGTGACTCTCCCCCCGTAGGAGAGTCAAACAGAAACTCCGCTCTTGACCCTCCCCCAGCGGGAGCACAAACGCTGGCATCCGATCGTGACGCACAGAAACGAGGATGTCATGAGTACCACCGCTGGAACTGTTGGAACCGCCCTGGTCACCGGGGCCACCCACGGCATCGGCCGGGCGGCTGCACTGCGCCTGGTCCGAGACGGATGGGAGGTCATCGTCCACGGCCGCAACGCGGAGCGAGGCGCCGAGGTCGTCGCTGCCATCCAGGCCGAGGGAGGCCGAGCCCGCTTCGTGGCAGCCGACCTGACGGACATCAGCGAGGTGCGCCGCCTGGCCGAGGAGGCCGGCGAAGTCGACGCGCTGGTCAACAACGTCGGCACATCGTGGTTCGGCCCGACCGCCGATCTCGACGGTCCCGGGTACGACGCGCTCTTCGACGGCAACGTCCGCTCCGCTTACTTCCTCGTCGCCGCTCTGGCCCCGGCCATGGCCGCTCGAGGCCGAGGCAGCATCGTCAACCTGGGGAGCATGGCCGGCACGATCGGCCTGGACGGCGCCGCCGCCTACGGTGCCACCAAGGCAGCCATGGCCTCGATGACCCGCTCGTGGGCGGCCGAGTTCAGCCCGAAGGGGGTTCGGGTCAACGCCGTCGCGCCCGGGGCGGTGCACAGCATCCCGGAGCTGTACGACGTCACCGAGGCTTTCGCCAAGACCTCACTGATGGGACGGGGCGCCCAGGTCGACGAGATCGCCGAGGTCATCGCCTTCCTCGCCTCCGACAAGGCCAGCTACGTGACCGGCGCGGTCCTGGCCGCCGACGGCGGCCGCGCCGCTGTCTAACGCCGTGACGTGGCTCGACATGAGCACCAGCGTCGGTCACAGCCTGAACACGGGCATCTCGATCGACAGCAAAAGACAACAGCAAGAGAACAAGGAGGACTGAGGGCCATGAAGCTCCTCGGGTTGGATCACATCGGAATCGTCGTGCGCGATATGGACGAAACCATCGCGCGGGCGGGCGAGACCGTTGATGGCAGCGCTCTCGGCAAGCGCATTCTCACCGACGACCTCGACCTGCAGTTTCTGCTCTTCGGTGAAACGCGCCTGGAACTGATTGAGCTCCGCGCCGCCGGTTTCGGCATGCCGATGCTCAAGGATGGCGAGACTGCGGTCATCGGCCATCTCGGATATGAAGTCGACGACCTCGAAGACACCAAGGCCGAACTGGCACACCGAGGGGTCGCCTTCCAAGGCGAGTTCAAGACCGACGAGGTCCACTCCATCTTCACGGTGCCGGAGACGACGTTCGGGCTGACCCTGCAGTTCACGCAGTACCTCGGCCGCGAGACGGGCGCGTGAGCGCCGAGGGATCCAAGAGGGTGATGGCGCGGTAATCCCGCCGACCGCGACCACCCCACCTGCGGTCACGGGCAGGCGGCGACACCGCTCGGTACGGCGCGCTGCCGCCTGCTGCTCCGCGATCTTCGCGCGGACCGCCCGGCGGTCCGCGCGTTCCTCGCTCGTGGGCATCGCTGCTTCTGGTGGGTGGCGGCAGTGGGCCCGGTTCCCGTTCCAGGATGGTCATCGCAGCTCGCGAGGACGCCACCGCACCACCCCGTGGCGCGAGCGGAGCAAGACCAGCGCCCCTATGGCCTGCACCGCTCCCGCCTCTCGGCGCCCTGGTCTTCCTTGGAACTGACCGGCGTCTGTAAAGCCGCTGAGCACGGAAACGGCCGGCCGATGTGCGTGCCCGCCGGACCGGGTGACCTGCCTGCGGCTTTGACTCTCCCGTAGGGGGACACACCCTAGGGTGAGCGTGCCCGCACTGCCAGCAACGAAGGAGATGAGGACGGCGTGCCGTTCGCCGATCAGTTGATCAGCGTGGACTGTGTCGAAGCGCTGGCCGAGGTCTTGAGCAGCGTCGCACCGCGGCGTCAGTGGACGGCCACCCGAGCGGTCGCTGCGAGCCTGCCGGGTATGGCGCTGTCCGAGCGCGCCCGGGCGGTACGTGACGCGCTGATCAACGACCTGCCGAGCAAGTGGTCGGCCAGTGAGAAGATCATCTCCCGGGCGCTGACTGATCCGGCGTTCACTAGCTGGATGATCTGGCCGGTGACGGAGGCCGTGGCCAGCCTCGCGACCGGTGACGGCTCGGCGGTCGTCTTCGACGCGGGCCTGGTGCTGCTGGCACGGTTGACGCCCCGCCTGACCGGTGAGTTCGCTTTGCGCACCTTCCTCAATACCGACCTGGATCGCACCCTCGTGATGGCACAAATCTGGGCGCAGGACGATGACGCGCATGTGCGCCGTCTGGCCAGTGAGGGCACTCGGCCCCGCCTGCCCTGGGCCAAACGGGTACCCGCGCTGCTGGCCCGACCCGCCGCCACCGAGGCGATCCTGGACGCCCTGCACGCCGACCCGTCGGACTACGTCCGGCGTTCCGTGGCCAATCACCTCAACGACCTCAGCCGCTCCGACCCCGCTGTGGCCGTTGCCACTGCCCGCCGCTGGACCGAGACCGCGACGCCGGGCACGGCCGGCAGGGTGGTCGGTGTGGTGCGCCACGGGCTGCGCACCCTGATCAAGCAAGCGGATCCGGGTGCCCTCGCGCTGCTGGGCTACGGCACGGCGGACGACCTGAGCGTGGACAGCCCCCACCTGCACAGCGACACGGTCACGGTCGGCGAGACACTGACCTTCGACGTGACGATCACGAACACCGGGGCCGAGCCGGTCAAGACCGCCGTTGACTACGTGGTGCACTACCGCAAGGCCAACGGCGCGCTGGCGCCCAGGGTGTACAAGCTCACCACGCGCATTCTCGCCCCCGGACAGAAGCTGGCTCTGACCCGCGGCCAGAAGTTCGTGCCGTTGAGCACGCGCCGGTTCTATCCGGGCGGCCAGGCCCTGGAGTTGCAGGTCAACGGCGCCCGCTACGGCTACGTCCCCTTCCTCCTGCGCGAGACATAACCCGTGCCTGCGGAACGGGCTCCCGCTCAGGCTCGACGAACTGCTCCACGGAGAGCCGCCAGCCGTCGGCCTCCATCAACGCCCGGATCTGTTCCGCCATCTCCCCGGACAAGGCCCTGAGCTCGTAGTACGGCTGGTCATCGCGGACACCGCGAAGGGTCCCGTGGTCCCGCCAGCGCAACGGCTCCGATTCCTGGATCACGATCAACGCCGTCGGCCGTGTGGCCCCCAACACGTGTCAGCGGCGGCCGCCGGTTCCGGCTTCGACAAGGCTTCGGCACCGAGGCCGGGCCGCCCTGACCCTCCGGACGGGACTTGGCCGGCCTTCGTGGCCGTCGCCATGTGTCCCGACGGTGCGTGGACCCGGGCCGCCCGGCGGGCGTCTTTTCCCCGCGCCGCAGCAACGCCGGTACACAGCAGGATCAGCTCCACGCAGCCGAGGAGCGGCACCGAGGGATACCACAACCCCACGGTCAGGACGATGAGGCCGACCAACGATGCGACGACCAGGAAAACAGCTCATCCGCTCTTCTGTCACCGGCTTCGGTCGGGACCGACGCTGACGCCGACCTGGCGTGCACGCACGTCGTAGGCCATGGCGCGGCTCCCTTCCGAGCTTCAACCGTGGGGGCGTCCTCGACCAGGCATACGCCGCGCGGCTGCGAGCGGTTCAGGGCCTGCTGGGGCGGGTTTCGGTCCAGTCGACCATGAGGCGTCGCTCGGCGCGGCCCAGTCACTAGCCGTTCGCGCGGAAGATGGGCCAGCCGACCTCGGTGACCCACTGGTCATCCTCGGCCGCATCGAGGGGGCTGCGCAGGTAGAACTCGCGTAGCGGGCCGTCGACGCCGATCTCGTGCCGTGCGGCGTAGGTACCCAGGTCACCGTAGGTGAGGTCGATGGTCTGCAGGGGCCCGCGGTGGACCGCGACCGCGAGTTCCGCGCCGGGCACCACCACCGCGTCGATCCGGCCGACCGGGCGAACCTCGCCGTCGACCGGGATGAACACGAGTGCCTCACCGCGTTCGTCCTGGAGCAGTTCATTCGCGAACAGCCCGCCGATCGGGCCGGTCGTGCGCAGTCCCCGGGCTGTGGTGAAGCCGTGCAGCTCGCCAAGAGCGCCCTGCCACCAGCCCGCCAGGTCCTGGTGGTCGACGACCGCGCGGATCCCGATCGCCGCCTGCTCACGGACTGTGCGGTACTCGATGGCCGGCCTGCGCACGGGCCGGACCAACAGGTCGCGCAGCGATTCGACGGCGCTCTGCGCCTGCGCGAGCCGGTCCTCCAGGCGGGCGAGATGCACGGCGATCAGCTCGTTGCGGGTGCTCACATCCTCGGCGGCCAGCACCGCCTTCACGTCCGCCACCGGCATGTCCAGGTTCCGCAGGCGCACGATCACCTGAGCGGTGGGCACCTGGTCCAGGGAGTAGTACCGGTAGCCGGTGCCCTGGTCGACATCGGCCGGCGCGAGCAGCCCGACGTCGTGGTAGTGCCGCAGCGTCTTGATGCTCAGATGGGTCACGCGGGAGAACTCGCCGACCGTCAGGCCTGTGTGCATGGCACCAGTGTCAACCCTCCCCCTGCCGGAGGGTCCAGCGCAGGGCCGCCGGTTGACTCTCCGGTGCGGGCAGGGCCCACCGTTTGAGCAGGCACCGCACCAGTGCCGAGGTCATCGAAGGAGCTCCCCATGAACACCAACATCCAGGCCGCGGTTCTGCCCGACGTCGTCGCCGCCTACATCGAGGCGGTCAACGCCTTCGACGTGGACGCCGTCATGGCGACCTTCGCCGACGACGCCGTGGTCAACGACGTGCGCCGCGAGTTCGCCGACCTCACCTCGATCCGCGCCTGGGTGCGCCGCGAGATCGTCGGCGACAAGGTCACCATGGAGGTGGCCGAGGTCGTGAACCACCGCGCCCTGACGATCGTGCGGGCGCGCTACGACGGTGAGTACGACAAGACGGACCTGCCCGAAGAGCTGGTGCTCACCAGCTATCTCACGGTTGCCGACGGCAAGATCACGTCTCTGATCATCGTCCACAACCAGCCCTCTCCCTACTGACCGCGAGCAAGGTCGACCAGACCGCACCGCCCCCGCCGCCGACGCCTCGCCCGGCCGCCGCGGAATGGAACCGGACCCGGAAGGAACATCCCCATGAGCGCACAAGTCACTGCCGAGTTCTTCGCCCAACCTGGCCGTGGCGAAGAAGTCGCGAAGCCGCTGCTGGACGTCCTGGGCGAGAGCCTCACCTTCGAGGGCTGCGAGGACATCCGCATTCTGCGCGACCAGAATGACCCCGACCACGTGACGGGCCTGACCCAGTGGACCGAGGCGCACAACTACACCGACTACCTCGCCTGGCGCGCCGAACACGGCTCCACCGCTACCTTCGAGGGCATGCTCACCCGCCCTCTGGTGATCCACTACTACGACGAGATCTACCACGGACAGGGCATCGCAACGCCCAGAGACCAGGCCTGAGTGGGCGTTTAGGGATGGTTTGCGACGAGTATTTTGATCGGCTTTGTCGCATTCGTCGCCAAGGTGCATGGAGCGAAATGTCCGGAAGCTCCGCACTGGAAGGAACATTTCCCTCTATTGCTAAACCAGACGGGATCCAGCGTCGAGAAGCGGATCAAACGGTCACGCAGGTTGGCGCCCGGAAGGCGGCGAAGGTGAACGTAAGGTGCGAATCATGTCGAAGATGTTGGCTATCGAGGCGACTTAGCACCGCAAACCATCCCTAAATGCCCACTGAGAGGGCGTTAAGTCCCTTTTCCCTCGGTTCGGGATCGCTCATTCGTGGTACTGATCGTCGTACGGGCTGGATGTTCGGCATGTGCATGTTGAGATCTGGGATATGGAGCGAGAGCCGTACCCCAGCGACTTATCGGATGAACAGTGGGTGTTGATCGAGCCGATGATCACGACCTGGAAGCAGGATCGTGTGAGGCGGTCGGCGACTGGAGACCCCGGGACCTGTGACCTCCGGGAAGTCGTGAACGCGATCTTCTACCAGAACCGGACGGGCTGTCAGTGGCGCTACCTGCCTCATGACCTGCCAGCCTGGTCGGCGGTGTTCTACTACTTCACCCTGTGGCGCCAGGACGGGCTCGACCAGCGGATCCAGGAACTTCTGCGCTGCCAGGTGAGGGAGAAGGCCCGCCGATTAGAGGACCCGTCCCTCGTGGTCATCGACACCCAGTCCGTGCGCGCGGCCGCGGGCGTCCCGAAGACCACGACGGGACTGGACGCGAACAAGAGGACGCCGGGGCGCAAGCGAGGGCTGGCCGTCGACGTGCTCGGGCTGATCATCGGCGTCGTCGTCCCGGCCGCGTCGGCACACGACAACAGTGCCGGCACGGCCCTGCTCGACCAGGCGGCCGAGCGGTGCGGGAACCGCCTGGAGAAGACCGGCAAACGCGAACCCACGCTCGAAGCCCACCTCGCCAAGATCGCAGCGGCAGCTTAAAAGTCAAGCTGAGCTTCCAGCTGCTGACAGAGTCCCTGACCGTCTTGGCAGCTGACGCAGCAGATCAATCTGCCTGGCCCGATCGGAACGGTGTCATGACGGACGAGCTCGCCTTGGACTACGACCATGCTTTCCGCGTGGTCGGTCATCTTGTGGGGGCGGGGCGCCTTGACTACGAGGTCGTTGCGGAACTGCGGGCGATTGACGCAGTGCTGTGCCGGATGGGCGGCCGTGAGAACGCTGAACGTTGGTCGAAAGATGCGCTTTCTACCGATCCGGGTTGGAACGAGGTTCGGGAGAAAGCTCGCCGGGTTCTGGTCTGTCTGATCGGCGGTTGGCGGCTTCCGATGCCGGAGATCCGCGTGGTGCGGTGACGGGCGCGTCGTCTGGCGGTTGCTGATGGTCCGTCACTAGCCCTCGACCAACTTGAGGGTCCTATGGTCAGCGGTCATGGCATCACTTGGCACCACGGAATCCGTTGTCTCCCCTCCCTCACGAACCGTTCTTCCCCGGTCGTATCTGTGCTGGCTCGCGGGGACCCGGGTCTCTCTGGTCGGTGACGCAGCCCTCTACTTCGCTCTCGGCTGGGCGGCCAGTGCTCACGGCGGTCAGATGGCCGCGTTGGTGCTGACCGCGATCACGCTGCCGCGGACCGTGCTCCTGTTGCTGGGCGGGGCAGTAGGTGACCGCTTCGGCGCCCGCCGCGTGATGATCACCGGCGATGTGGCGATGCTCGCGGCTGTACTCGCCCTGGCCGTGGCGTCCCGGATCTGGGGGACGCCACCGTGGATGCTGCTCGGGTTCGCCGCTGTGGTCGGGACCGTCGATGCGTTCTATCTCCCCGCGACGGGATCCATGCCGCGCCGCTTGGTGAGCAAGGAACAACTCCCCCGGGCGATGGCCCTGCGGCAGGCCGGCGGCCAGGTGGCCTCCCTGCTCGGAGCCCCGCTGGGGGCGGTGCTGGTGGCGATGGCGGGCCTGAGCGGGACGGCCCTGGTCGACGCGGGCAGCTTCGCTGCCGTCCTGGCCGTCATGTTGTGGGTGCGGCCGGCGGCCGAGGCGGAGCGGTCCCCTCGCGCGGAGAGCCTGCTTGCGGGGATCGCCGACGGGGTGAAGATCGCTGTGACGGATCCCGTCCTTCGAACCGCGCTGCTGCTGACGGCAGCGGCTGCGGCGGGGCTGCTGCCGGCGGTTGCCCTACTCAGTCCGCTGCTGGCCCGTTCCAACGGCTGGGGGCCGGGATCGGCGGGCCTGGTCGCCGCAGGGCAGGGAGCCGGAATACTCCTGGCCGCGCTGCTGGCTGCCCGCCTGGGTCCTATGCGCCGGATCGGCATGGGCACGAGCCTGGGCCTGGCGCTCGCCGTGGTGGGACTGGCCGGACTCGCGGCGGCTCCAGCCACTGCCGCAGCCACTGCCGCAGCCATTGCCGCGGCAGTGGTCGTCGGTGCGGGGTCGGGCATGTTCGCGTGTCACATGGGCCCGCTGGTCCTGGCCGGTGCCCCGGACACGCACGTGTCCCGGGTCCAGTCGCTGCTGACGCTTGTGCAGAGCCTGGCGCTGGTGGTGGCGAACAACGTGCTGGGCTGGCTCGCGAACGCGGCCGGTGCCAGGAGTGCGATCGCGCTGTGCGCTGTTCTCGGCTGCGTGGCCGGGGTCACCGGTTTGGCCTCACCCTCGCTGCGGGGTCTGCGTCAAGCCAAGTCATAGAACGGACGTCGAGGACGACCGGGCCGGCGTTCCCCTCTCCAGTGACCGGGAGGGAAACGCCGGGACTCGCCGCTGGTGGCACCGTGGTTAGCGGCGGGAGTGCGGTGATCAGCGGGACGTGATCATTCGCGGGGGCCGGGCTGCGTGATCTGGGCTTCGAGGTCGGCGACGCGACGGTCCTGGAAGCGCAGGTTTGAGCGGGCGGCCTTGAGGCGTTCGTCGAGGGTGCGGTTGTCGGTGGTGAGTTGGCGGACGCGTTGTTTGAGGGTGGTGTTCTCGGTGGTGATCCGCTGGACGGCTTCCTGGGTCCATTCAGCTTCCAAGTCTCGGATCTGGCCGAGGAGTTCACCGATGCGGGTGCGTTGAGCGAGGATCTCGGTGTGGGCGGCCTTGAGGGCGTCCTCGGCGTTCATGGCCCGCTTGCGCCAGGTCGCCTCGTGTGCCTCGTCCTGGTCGGCGAGCAACTGGGCCCGTCGCTCGCCGGCCTCGGCCATGGCGGTGGCGACCGCGACCCTGGCGTTGGGGTGGTCGTAGAGGAAGGTGCGGGAGACGTTCGCGCGGCGGGCGACGGCAGCGACGCTCACCTTGGCCTTCTCCCGTCGGAGCCGGGCGATGGCCTCGTGGACGCGTCGAAGGGCGGCGTCGGTGCTGCGTTGGCGGGCCGCCAGAGCGGCGGTCGTGCGGGGTTGGGGGACGGTGGCGGTTACGCGCATGCCTCCTCGTCGGTTGTGTCTTCGTGCCGGTTCTGATCGTCGTGCCCGGCTTCGGCGAGGTCTGCGGCGCGGAAGGCGGTGGACCATATGCGGTGGAAGTAGTCCTGGGGTTTGCGCAGGTCCGAGGCGAGTGCGTCGTCGAGGAGGCCGAGTCCGGCGAGGGCCTTCTCCAGGCCGTCGATGGCACGTGCGGTGGGTTCGAAGTACCGGTGGAGGTAGTCGTCGGGGGCGCCTTCGGCCAGCAGTCGCCATTCTCCGAACTATGCGAACCTGCAGGACAGTTGCCCCTTCATGCGCATCTGTTCTTGAAGCCCTGGGTCGCGCCGCCGGTCCCGTCCTGCCCTGTCCACAGCGCCATGCCCGCTCAGCACCGCACATGACCGGCGGGCCGTCCAGGAGCCGCCATGACACTGACGCTGCGACGCGGTTCAAGCTATGAGCAGGCGGAGGCCGAGATCTGCCGCGTCGAGGTCGGCGAGGTCACTGTTGCGCTCGGCCCACCGGCCGGAGTTGAGGTCGTCGCTGAGGCTTCGCACCGCCCGCTGCTCGGTCTCCGGCCCGACCCTCGTCCACACGGACATCGCACGGCGCACGTGATCCTCCAGATACGCCGCCGGTCGGCGCCAGTACGCCTCGAACAGGCCGTCAGCGCAGTCCCACGGAATGGGTACCGGCTCCGCGCGGGCGCCGATCGCATCGGCCATCCCAGCAAGCGAGGGAAATTCTGCCAGGACGGCGGCGAACTCGGGCAGGTAGTCGCGGGTAAGCCAGAACCGGTCCTGCCATCCGGGCTCGTCGGTGTCGAACGTGAGCACCACCACGCGGCGGGCCACGCGCCGCATCTCGCGCAGCCCCGCTATCGGGTCCCCCCAGTGGTGAACGGTGGATACGGCCATCGCGACGTCGAAGGACTGGCCCTCGAACGGCAGGCTCTCCGCGGCGGCAGCCACGCACGGCGCCGAGCCGGCAGGCCGCTGCCCCCGCATGACCGCCGATGGCTCCACCGCGGTCACGTCGCGATCAGCAGGCTCGTAGGAGCCGGTGCCGGCCCCGACGTTCAGCACCGTCTGTGCGTCCCCGAGCGCGTCCCAGATCTGCGTGGCGATCCGCGGCTCGGTACGCCGTGTCGCGGTGTAGGCGCCGCCGATAGCGTCGTACAGCCGTGCACCGAGCATCTCCAGTTGCTCCTCCGGTGTCACCTTCAGTCCCTTCGCCCGTGCCTCAAGTTCCCTGTCGATGGCCGCCACCATGGCGTCAGCGCGATCACGCCGCTCCAGCAGCAGGCCGCGCAGTCGGCGCAGGTGCGCGACCGCGTCGGTGGACGGGTCGCCGACCAGTTCCGCAACCTCCCGCAGCCCGAAGCCCAACCGCCGATAGGCCAGCACCTCCCGCAGCCGCTCCACGTCGCCCGCCGAATAGGCCCGGTACCCGGCCTCGGTCCGCGCCGACGGCCGAACGAGCCTGATCTCGTCATAGTGATGCAGCGTGCGGACGCTCACGCCGGCCAGCTCGGCCACACGTCCCACGGTCCAGTGATCCTCCACGGCACCGACTATGCAGCCTGACGCCACGTGAGGGTCAAGAGCCACACTCGCGGCAGCAAGAGCCGAACGCGAAGCAGTGAGCTGCTCTGGCCTTCTTGGAGTCCCTGATGTCTGGGTTTGTTACGATCCAGGCGTAAGGAGAACCACGAGCAGTGCCAGCACCAGGCAAGTACCCCGATGAACTCCGCGAGCGCGCCGTACGCGAGGTCCGCTCGACCGGCCGCCCCGTCGCCCATGTGGCCCGCGACCTCGGCATCCACAAGGAAGCCCTCAGGTCCTGGGTCCGTCAGGCCGAGGTCGACGCCGGCGAGCGCGACGACCGCCTCACCACCGTCGAGCGCGACGAGCTGAAGGAACTCCGCAAGGAAGTCGCCGAGTTGAGGCGGGCCAACGAGATCCTCAAGGCCGCCAGCGTGTTTTTTGCCCAGGAGATCGACCGTCCCCGGACGAGGCCGAGCAGGTGATCGACCACCTGCGCGACGGCTTCGGGGTCGATCCCGTCTGCCGGGTGCTGGAGCTGTCGCCGTCGACGTACTTCGCGCGCAAGCAGCGACCGAAGTCGGCCCGCCGGCTCCGCGACGAAGAACTGATTCCGCTGGTCACAGCGGTGTGGGAGGAATCCGGCCGCACCTACGGGGCCCGCCGGATCACCCGCGCCCTGGTCCGCGCCGGCCACCAGGTCGCGCGGTGCGCCGTCGAGCGGCTGATGCGCGAGCTCGACATCGAGGGCGTGATCCGCGGACAGCGCCGCCGCACCACCGTCCCGGAGCCGATGGCGCCGCGTCCGCCGGACCTGGTCAACCGCCGGTTCACCGCCCAGCGCCCGAACCAGCTGTGGCTGGCCGACCCGACCTACGTCCGGACCTGGTCGGGCCGGGTCTACGTGGCGTTCGTCCTGGACGCGTACTCCCGCCGGATCGTGGGCTGGCAGGGCGCCACCCACATGCGGACCGACCTGCCGCTGGACGCGCTGGAGATGGCGCTGTGGCGGCAGAAGATCAAGAAGGACGCCGACCTCATTCATCACAGCGACCGCGGGTCGCCATACGTATCCATTCGCTACACAGAGCGATTGGTCGAGGTCGGCGCCTCGGCATCCGTCGGGTCCGTCGCGGACTCGTACGACAACGCGATGGCCG